>DAOTUK010000158.1:0-17419 GCA_034437375.1 Chloroflexaceae bacterium
CGACCAGGATGCCCAGCGAACGATCCAGCGGCAGGCCGGCGCCCAGCAGGGTGGCGAGCTGCCCGGTAACGTCCGAAACCTCGCGCTGGTTCAGGCTTTGCCGGCCGCGGAACAGCGTTTCGAGACGAAACCCGGAGGAAACCTCTTTCGCCTGAACCGGAATATTGCCCATTTCCTGGATATGGGCGACGACCAGATCGGACGTGGGCGCTTCCATTTCGCCGGTCAGCGTCTCGCCGGCCGGGGTGACGGCTTTGTAGGTGAACAGGGGCATGATTTAGTGGATCGCGGGCTGTTGAAGGGTTCGCGGGGGCGTCGAATAAAGCTGCCTCGGTTTGATTTTTCGTAAATCGTGAATCGTAAATCGTAAATCGAGCGGGTTTTGACGCGCGCCCGTGCCCGAAATACCGTATGGGTCATTTCCAACCGAAGGGGCCACCGTCATCGAATACTCCAGCGTTTTTCCATTTACGATTCACGATTTACGATTTACGAAAGATGCAGGCTCCGACGGCCCCGCCGCAAGCCTCACACCTTCCAGCCCAAACCGCCCCCCCGATCGAAGCACAGCTCACGCTTCCTGGGTCACGCGCAGGACTTCCTCGGCGCTGGTGACGCCGAGCAGCGCCTTGCGCATGCCGTCCTCATACATGGTGCGCATGCCTTCGGCCCGGGCCTGACGCTCGATATCACCCGAGGTCGCCTGACGCATGACCATGCGCCTGAGCTCGTCGGACATGGTCAGCAACTCGACGATGCTGGAGCGGCCCCGGTAGCCGGTGGCCGATGGTTTCACCAGACGCGCCGGGGGACGCTCGCAATAGGCAGAAACCTTTCTTACACCACCCCCTGACGGGCGAGTCCCCCCTCGCCCGTCTTTCCATGGTGCATTACAAAATCTTTTCGTTTTAACGCCCGGCCCCGCACCAAACCAACACACCCATGTGCGATATATCCCATTGCAAAGCCATGTGTGGAAAGCTCTGTGGAGAAGCTGTGGAGGGTTTGGGGAGATCCTTTGTGCTATAATACCCCTCAGACTATGCGCGATTGGGACACCCCGATCTCGCCCCACCTGCGAGACAACACCGGCCCTGGCTCCGCCCGAAACTAAACCGACAGAAGGATACCGAAGGATAGCTGATGAAAGATTTTGTACATCTCCACGTCCACTCTGAGTATAGCTTGCTCGATGGCTACGCGGCGACCAGTTCTATTACCAAACACGCCGCCGAACTGGGTATGGATAGCATCGCCCTGACCGACCATGGCGTGATGTATGGCGCGGTTGAATTTTATGACGCGGCCAAAAAGGCCGGTATCAAACCCATCATTGGCGTCGAAGCGTATATGGCCGTAGGCTCGTGTCGCAGCAAGGAGTCGCGCATCCACGGCGGTAAAAAACGCACCGCCTACCACGTGCTGCTGCTGGCCAAAAATATCGAAGGCTACCGCAATCTGGTCAAGCTCACTACCCGCGCCTATATAGACGGCTTCTACTCCAAGCCGCGCATAGACCACGAGTTGTTGGCGGAGCATAAGGACGGACTCATCGTAACATCGGCGTGTCTGGCCGGGGAGATAAACCAGTACCTTCTGGATGGACAAAAGAAGGAGGCCCGCGAAATAGCCGCCTGGCACCGCGATACCCTGGGAGCCGAAAACTACTTTCTCGAATTACAATTGCACCCGCAGGTAGGCCAACTGGAGAGCCTCAATGATGAGTTGGTACGCATCGGGAAAGAATTGGGTATTCCGCTGGTGGTGGCCAACGATGCCCATTATGTGCGGCGCGAGGACGCCGAGGCCCACCGCCTGATAAAGGCGCTGGGCTTTAATACGACGCTCAAGGAGCTATGCGCCAAAGAGCCAGAGCTTGACGATAGCTACTATATCAAGAGCGGCGCGGAGATGTGGGAACTCTTCAAGCGCTATGGGACAGAACCGCTAGAGAACACCCGCCGCATTGCCGATATGTGCAACCTGGATCTTGATTTTGGGCGCGTGGCGCTGCCCCGCTTCGAGATACCGGCCGGGCACGATGCTGCATCCTACCTGCGGCAGGTGTGCGAGGAGGGGTTGATGCGCCGCTTCAATGGGACGCCGCCGCCCGACCACTACATGCAACGCCTGGAATATGAACTGGATGTGATTAACCAGACCGGCTTCCCCGACTATATGTTGATTGTCTGGGATTATGTCAAATTTGCCCGTTTGCGGGGCATCCCCTGTCTACCGCGTGGGTCGGCGGGGGCGTCGCTGGTGCTCTACAGCCTGGGAATTACCGATGTTGACCCGGTGGAAAACAAGCTGCTGTTTGAGCGCTTCTTGAGCCCCGAACGCCTGGAAATGCCAGACATTGATACCGACTTTGCCGATAGTCGCCGCCAGGAGGTGATAGAGTACATTGCCAACAAGTATGGACGCGAGAGTACGGCGCAGATTATCACCTATGGTACGCTTGGGGCCAAGAACGCGCTGCGCGATATGGGGCGCGTGTTGGATATTCCCCTGAGCGAAGTAGACCGCGTGGCCAAGCTCATCCCCCCGCTGCCGGTGGGAGTAACGATTGCCCAGGCCCTTGAGCGCGTGCCAGAGCTGAAATCCATCTACGATAGCGACGAGCGTATGCGCGATTTGCTCAGCAAGGCGCAGTTGATTGAGGGGCGCATGCGCAACGTGGGCACCCACGCCTGCGGACTGGTGGTGAGCCGCGAACCGCTGGACAATACCGTGCCGCTCCAACGCACCACCAGGGACGAGAACGCGCTGATGGCCGCGTACGAAGGCCCCACGCTGGCGAAGGTGGGTCTGCTGAAAATGGATATTCTCGGCTTAACCAACCTCTCGGTGGTCGCCGAAGCGCTCAACTACATCGAACGGTCTACCGGCCGGCGCATGGAACTGGCCGATATTCCGCTGATAGAAGCGCCCAACCCCGACGGCAGCAGCAACGGCGTGACGGCGACGTTTGAGAGCCTGAGCCGCGGCGAAACTACCAACGTGTTCCAATTTGAATCTGCGGGCATGACGCGCTACCTGCGCGAACTGAAACCCACGCGGGTAGAAGACCTCTACGCGATGGTGGCGCTCTACCGCCCCGGCCCGCTCGAACAGATCCCCACCTACATTCGCAACAAGAACAACCCCGGCCTGATAACCTACCTGCACCCCATCCTCAAGCCCATTCTGGAAGACACCTACGGCGTTATCGTCTACCAGGAGCAGATTATGCAACTGCTCCAGGCTATCGCGGGCTATTCGCTTGGACGCGCCTATATTGTGCTGAAAGCTATCGGGAAGAAAAAGCGCGACCTGATGGCCCAGGAAGAGCCGCGCTTCAAAGAGGGGTGTCTTAAGAGCGGTTTGACCCAGGCGCAAGCGGATGAACTGTGGGACTTGATCCAACCCTTCGCGGGCTACTCCTTCAACCGCCCCCACTCCACGCTGTACGGTCTGCTCAGCTACCAGACGTCCTATCTCAAGGTGAACTATCCCACCGAATATATGGCCGCGGTTCTCACGGCGGCCTCGGGCGAAACGGAGTCGGTGGCCAAGAGCGTGACCGAGTGTTCGCGTCTGGGGGTGGCGGTATTGCCGGCCGATATTAACCACAGCAAGCAGGGATTCACGATTGAAGAAGTCAACATGCAGAAGTCGGGGGCCCGCTACCCGCGCGGTATCCGCTTCGGGTTGGCGGCTATCAAAAACGTGGGAGAAGGGCCGGTCAAGAGCATCATCGCGGCCCGCGAAGAGGGCGGCCCCTTTGTGAGCCTGGAAGATGTGTGCCTGCGCGTTGACCGTTCGGTGATTAACAAGCGCGTCCTGGAAAGCCTGATCAAGTCGGGCACGATGGACGATTTACTCGGCTCGCGCCGCCAGAAACTCGCCGTACTGGATCAGGTCATCGCGGCCGCTATCGAAACGCAGAAGGCCCGCGATATGGGGCAGAGCAACATGTTTGATATGTTTGGCGGCGCGGCGGGAAACGATAGCCCCGGTATGCCCGATATTGCCTTTCCCACGATTACCGAGACGCCCGACGACAAGAAGGAATCGCTGGCCTGGGAGAAGGAATTGCTTGGTATGTACGTCTCCGAACACCCGGTAGCCCAGGCCTTACAGGGCGTTGCAATGGGCGATACTCTGCCGCTTGCCGCGCTTACCGACCAGCACGTCGGCAAAATGGAAACCTTTGTTGGGATGCTCACGGGCACACGGCGTATCTCTACCAAGAAGGGCGACCCCATGCTGGTGGCGGTGCTGGAAGACCTGGAAAGCAGCATTGAGGTGGTAGCCTTTCCGCGCACGCTCTCGTCGTACGAGGAGGTGTTGCAGGACGACAACGTGGTGAAGGTGCAGGCAAAGGTTGACGACCGCCGCGGCGCGTTCCAACTCATTCTGGAAACGTGCGAACTGGTGCAGTTCACCGCGACAACGGCCAGCGAATCGGCGGCCCGGCAGCCGGAAATGGACATTGAAGATATGGCGGCCCTGGAAGAGCACGCCCCCGCCACGAGCGAACGCTTTATCCGGATGCCCTCGCGGGTAAGCCGGCCCGTAAACGGCAACGGCAATGGCGCGAATGGACAAACCAACGGGAATGGCAGCGGCCATAGCAATGGGAGCGCCTATGCGGCCCCGCCCGTTGAGGAGCAGCAATACTCCGGACGCAAACTGCTGTTGCACATCCCCCGTACCAACGATCACGCTGGCGATGTGCGGCGGATGCAGGCAACGCATGACATTCTCAGCACGAGCAATGGTAACGATCAGGTCATGATCTATGTGCCCAACGGCAGCGGTACCGTGGTGCTGCGGTCTGATCTGACCATTGCTATCTCCCCACAGCTTATCCAGAGCCTGACAGAGGTTCTGGGGACGGGGCGGGTGCAAGAGGCGTGATGGCAAGCCAGTCTACTTCGAGAAACTGCCGGTGGGGGCCATTCAGTAGCCCCCACCGGAAGGCCCCCCACGGCGCGACCACCAGGTATTGATTGTCAAGCCACAGCACAAAGCACATGGGCCCACCCGGCGCGGGGGCATCGGGCAACACCGGGCGGCCATCTACCAGAAAGTGCGCCCGTTCCACACCCCACTCTAGCGCGTAGACGTGCCAGTCGGTCATCTCGGCTCCCACCAGCGCTTCCTGGATGGAGAGGTTACGCTGGATGCGCGGCCACAGGCCCCGGTAGAGGCGGCGGCTGTGCATCGCGGGAATAATCAGCGGTGCAAGCGGGGCCATCCCCCACGCCGCGGGCCGCCGCAGGTCAATGGTCGCGGCCTTCCAGCCGGCGCCGGGCGTGTCGGTATCCAGCTTCATATCGGAGGGTGGCGAGGCGTAGAAGAACCAGCTGGCGCGGGGGAGGGTAGGCAAGCGTCCCTCTGGAAAGAGGAAGGGATAGTTCCAGAAGCCAAACCCGGCCGTCCCCACCAGCGCCCCTTCCGGGTGGGAGAAGCGGGCCCGTACCAGCAGGCGCAGGGGCGGCTGCCACAGAAAGGGCCGCCCCGCGACAACGCGGTAATCGTCTAGCTGCGCGTCGCTATACTCCCGCGTAGAGGTCGCCGCTGTCACAAGCTGTAGCGTGGTGTCGCCCTGCTCAAGCGAGCCGTTGCCCGCCAGATAGCGCCGCCAGTAGTTGGGTGGCTCGTGCGAGAAATCAACATACACGCCATGCCGAGAATCATCGGTTTGTGGGTGCCCCCCTATCCAGTTCACTGGTTCGAGTAGGTACGGTCAAGGTGCCGGCGCAGCGCATCGAGCGACTCGGCGTTGAGCACCACCTCGAGCAGCGCCTCAAGCTCATCGTCCGTCCGCAGCGTAAGCCGCGGGGGAATATCGTCCGGCACCGAACCAAAGCGCAGGGTGATGATACGCTGAAGCATCTGCTGGCGCTCCTCCTGGCGACCCTGTACCAACCCGCGCTCCAGCCCGGTCTGCAAAATCTCCTTGTACAAGGGGGTCTCTTCTATTGCTACCATATTCAACCTCATAAACTGTGCAATATGGGCCGGATCTGCGACCAGACCGGCGAAAAACCCAAGCAGCGGTTCCAGATCGCGCAGCGTCTCATCCGCCCGCAACGAGTGCAAGGCCCGCCGCATCACCGGTTCGTCATCCCCACCGCGCATCACCGGCACATAGGGCATCAGCGCCACCAACGAGCGCTGAAACACCATCTCCGCTTCCAATTCCCACAAATTGATCACGCGGTAGTCCTGGTGCGCATACAACCCCATAAACGTTGAAGAATAACACGTCGCCACCGTAACCCCCGGCGACGGGGGCAAGATGTTGATCAGCACGGCAGACACCGGCAACGCAAACTTCTCTTCAGCCAGGGCGATATAGGCCCGCAACCGTCGCGGCATCACTACTGGCGGATAGCGCGACTGAAGTTCGTTCAGTACCAGAAAGTCGCCATGCGCGGGACTGGTAGCCCGCATCAGCACATCACTTTCGCGGCTAATCCACTGAAACTCGCTATCAATAATATCGAGCGCCTGGACGGTCGGGTCATTCGTCACCCACTTGACCCACGGGTCAGGCGAAAGGCTAATGAGTCGTTTGCTCCCAATATCGGCCCGTTTCGTCATCCTGTTGTTCTCCTCTCATTATACCAGGTTCGACTGATTATGTGCGCCAGGTACCGCCCGCAGGCAGGGCGATTGCAACGTCTTACGTCAACGAGCATACCTGGGGAGTTTGCGGGGCGGGGCCCCGCAAAACTCCCACCGCCTCACGACGGTACCTTCGCCCGCTTGAAGACCATCGCCTGGCCATAGGTATCGAAGCCCACCAGCTCCCACCCCTGGTCGCCAAGCTGATTCATATACTCGTGTAGGGGCGGGCCATCGCGCCAGTTTGGCAATTCCTCATGGTTGACATAGCGTACCTTGGGGTTCCAGGCACCCTCAGATTCGAGGAACAGATACTCCCACTTCTGCATGGCGTTCTCCCTTCTCTATGCAGAGGGTTCTGCGTTGTCATCCCATACTTCATCTATGACCTGGGCCAGAATATCGAAAGCGGCGGCACTGCGCTGGCGCAACTGGTCGGCTTTGCTACGCAGTAATTGTTCTTCCTGGTCAGTAGTCGCGGCACTATAGTGTGCTTCCAGGTCAAGCAGCATATCTTGCAAACGGTCGCAATACTCTGAAAGCGGCTGAATAGCCGATTGGCCCATTGCAATCAGCTTTTGGGCCGCGGACTGTCGCAAGTATGCATCTTCCTGGTCAAGTTCGGCGATAATTTCGGCAACAAGGGCGTGCCGGGAGGGGGTATCGTGCTGCTCACCGGGGTGGTACTCGGCATGTTGGGCCGCCGTACGCGACAAAAAGCGGGGATTACGTCCCCGCCCGCGCTCAAAAATGTAGCGTGGTTCGACAACACTCAGCCGTAAGAGCTTGCCGTTGTCAAGCGCTATAACAATGTCTTCTACCTGGGCCAGAGCCAGGTATTCGGACAAATTGTGGTAGAGTTCGCTGGCGGTAATGGTTTTCATACCACACTCGCTGGCCGTCCGTGTTATAAATCTTCGTCACGTATCGTCCCTACCCCATACAATCCGGCTTTCAACGTTTTGAGCGAGAGCAAGGCACATTTCAACCGGGCCGGGTTTTTATCAAGCGGAATACCGATAAGCTCAAGCAAATCGTCCTTGCTCAATGCTTTAGCCGTCTCCACCGGTTTGCCCATAATCTCTTCAGTGAGCATAGAGGCCGACGCCATGCTAATAGCGCAGCCTAGCCCAGAAAAGCGTACCTGGGTAATAACGTCGTTTTCAATGAGCAGATCGAGCCGCACGACATCGCCGCACAGGGGGTTGGATTCTTCGTGGCTAATGGTGGGGTTGTCAAGATGGCCCTTGTTACTGGGGTATTTGTAATGCTCCAGGATATGTTCACGGTACATGTCATCCATAATCGCTGGTTACTCCTTCTCTCAACACCTTCGCCTAGCCAAACATCTCTTTGACTTTGTGGAGCCCGGCCACCAGCCGGTCAACTTCTTCTGGGATATTATACAGGTAATAACTGGCCCGCGTGGTGGCGGGAACGCCAAGCGCTCTATGGAGTGGTTGGGCACAGTGGTGCCCGGCCCGCACAGCGATACCTTCCCCATCCAATATAGAGGCGATGTCGTGGGGGTGAACCCCTTCAATGGAAAAGGTGGTCATACCGCCGCGATTCTCCATGGAGCGCGGGCCGTAAATAGTCAACCCATCTATTTCGCTCAGGCTTTCGAGGGCATAGCCGGTCATTTCGTGCTCATAGCGGTAAATCGTTTCCAGGCCAATACCCTTTAGAAAGTCTACCGCCTCGCCAAGCGCAATCGCCTCGGCAATAGCGGGGGTGCCGGCTTCAAAGCGCACGGGAATATCGGCAAAGGTACTATGGTCAAGTTCTACTACCTTAATCATCGAGCCACCGCCCAGGAAGGGGGGCATCGCTTCGAGCAAGTCGCGGCGGCCCCACAACACGCCAATGCCCGTTGGGCCACACATCTTGTGCCCGCTAAAGGCCAGAAAGTCTATCCCAAGATCTTGCACATCTACGGGCATATGCGGGACGCTCTGGGCCCCGTCTATCAGCACGACGGCCCCGACGGCGTGGGCCCGCTCCGCAATGTACTTGACCGGGTTGATTGTGCCCAACACGTTGGACTGGTGGGCCAGCGCAACAATGCGGGTGCGCTCGATCAACAACGTGTCCAGGTCTTCCAGAATAAGTTGACCCTCGCCATCAATCCGCACATAGTCCAGGTGGGCCCCGACCCGGCTGGCCAGCAATTGCCAGGGCACAATATTGGAATGGTGCTCCATCGTGGTGAGCAGAATATGGTCGCCTTCGCGCAGGGTACTTTCGCCCCAGGCATGGGAAACCAGGTTGATAGACTCGGTGGTATTGCGGGTAAAGACTATTTCGCGCGGGTTGGTAGCGTTGATAAGGCTGGCGACCTTGCCGCGAGCGCGTTCGTACGCAAAGGTTGCTTCTTCGCTCAGCTTATACACCCCGCGGTGAACGTTGGCGTGGGTACGTTGGTAGTAATGTTCCAGGCTTTCGATAACCTGCCGTGGGCGCTGCGAGGATGCGGCCGTATCAAGAAAAGCCAGCAACTTGCCGTTGACTTCCTGGTTGAGAATAGGGAAATCTCGCCGCAACGCCATAACATCAAATAGTGACATCGTATCCAGGGTTTTCAAATCTTTGCCTCTACTGCTGCTGCAAGTGCTTCTCGCAACTCATCTACGGGTACCGCTTCCAGCACCGGCTCGAAAAAGCCCATCACAATCATACGGGTTGCTTCGTTGTGGCTAATACCGCGTGACCGCAGGTAGAAGATTTGCTCTTCATCTATTTGCCCACTGGTGCTGGCGTGCCCGGCGCCGGCCACGTTGTTGGTATCTATCTTCAGACCAGGCACCGAGTCGCTCCGCGCCGCTTCGGTGAGGTGGATCGCGTGTTCTTCCAGACGGGTAGTCGTATCGCGGGAGTCATGCTCTATCTTTATCATACCATCAAAAACGCTGTAGGATTCATCGGTAACAACGGTCTTAAAGTTCAGGTGGCTCTCGGTGTGAGCGCCAATGTGGCGCAGCGTGGGGGCGGTGAGCAAGCGCTGTTGTCGGTTGGCAAAGGTGGCCCCCTTCCAGGTAACACAGCTCCCGTCGCCCTCCATCCGCGCCTCTGCTTCGGTATGTTGGGTCTGGCCACCAAGCGTAATAGACACCCATTCGCTGGATGCATTGGCGTCAAATACCTGCTTTTGCCCGCCGATATGGTAGACATTGCCCCCCCACTGTTGCACGCTGATATAGCGCAACTGGCTCCCCGCGCCCAGAAACATCTCGGTCGTCGGGGCGGCCAGGGCTACCTCTGGCGCATCGCGTGAGGTGTGCTCTTCTATCAACGTCACGCTGGCGCCCGGCTCCAGGAGTACGAGGGTGTAGGGGAATATCGCGCGGCTTGTGTCGGACAGGGTGTAACAGACGCGCAACGGAAGATCCAGGGTCACGTTGCGGGGTACATAGAGGAAGGCGCCATCTTGCCAGAGGGCGGACCGCAGGGCGCTGAGCTTGTGGGAGTGGGGGTCTATGGCGCTGCCCAGACGCGGACGTACCAGGCTTTCGTGGTTGCGGACAGCGGCATGCAACGGGGTAAAAATAACGCCGTGCTGTTCCAGCGTTTCGTCCCACTGGATGGCGGTACCCTGGGGGGCCGCAAGCGGGGCTATCGTTTCGGGTTGCAACGGGGTCAGGTCGGTGCGCCGCCAGACCGGCGGAACGGCCTGTAGGAAGAAATCCCAGGCGCTGGTGCGCTGTTCAATCAACCAGGCAGGTTCGCCAGCGTGCTGCGCGGCGTCGGTTATGTGGGTGCTGGTAAGTTCAGCCATTGTAGGAAATTGATTTTCAGCCATGGCTTGCTACTTCCTCTTTTATCCAATCATAGCCTTGTTCTTCAAGCTCAAGCGCCAGTTCGGGCCCACCCTCGCGGACAATGCGGCCCTCCATCATAATGGAAACAACATTCGGTTTGATATAGTTCAGCAGGCGCTGGTAGTGGGTAATAACCAGAGCCGACATCTCCGGGTTCATCAAATGGTTGACCCCCTCGGAGACAATCCTGAGCGCGTCTATGTCCAGGCCGGAGTCGGTTTCGTCCATAATAGCCACGTCTGGCTTGAGGGTAGCCATCTGCAAAATTTCCAGCCGCTTTTTCTCACCGCCGCTAAAACCCTCGTTCAGGTAGCGCCGTGCAAAGGCTTGATCCATCCCAAGCTGATTCATACCGTTGCGCAAAAGGGTACGAAACTCAGCCATTGGGATGGCCGTTTCTTTGGGGTCTTTGCCCTCTTCGGCGCGGTGGGCATTGAGCGCGGCCCGCAGAAAGTTGGCCACCGTTACGCCCGGTACCGTCACAGGGTATTGGAAGGCGAGAAAAAGCCCCAGTCGGCTGCGCTCGTCCGGGTCTAGTTCGAGAATATTGTGCCCCTGGTACCAGGCCTCGCCGTCGGTGACGTGGTAGCCGGGGTGGCCGGCCAGGGTATAGGCCAGCGTACTTTTGCCGCTGCCATTGGGGCCCATAATGGCGTGGATTGTCCCCTGTTGTAGCGTCAGATTGACGCCCTTGAGTATTTCCTTATCGCCAATCTGAACGTGTAGATTTTTTATGATGAGGTCGTTACTCATGTTCTCCTCTTCTCGTGGATTTTGTGCGACTTCCTGGTAGCCGGTTGCGGGCTATGGTGCTGCTGGTTACCGGTGCGGGTTGATTCTGTTTTTTCGCCAAGGTTAAAACAACAGGTATGGTGTCCATCGCGGATGGAGTGGGCCTGGACAACTTCCTGACCGAGTACCTGTTCCAGCATTTGCCGATCCATCGCGCAGACTTCGGCGTGCTCCTGGGCGACATCGTGGAAGGGACAGGCATAGATGTGAATGCCGTCACCCGTGGGAGGCACTTCGGCCGGTATCCCCGTATCTTCCAGCATAGTGCGGAGATCGCCCAGGCGGGTCAGGATGTCCTCGCCACTCATGCGGTCGGTGTATTCGTTGGCCAGACGAGTGCTGACCCGTTCCAGGAGTTGTTCCACGCGGCCTACCCCCTCCTCGTTGGCTATCTCTTGAAGCAACAGATTGATGAGCAAATCGTAATGGTTTGGAAAGAGCTTCTGGGCCTTGTCTGTCAGGGTATAGACCAGCCGAGGACGCCCCGGCCCATAGCGTACGCTGGAGGTTTCGAGCAACCCTTGCGACTGAAGGTGGTAGAGATGTTCGCGTACCGCGGTGGTGCTTACCCCCAGAACGTGTTCCAGTTCTTTTATCGTCACTTTGCCATGCCGTCGAATATGTTGGAGGACAATACTGGCCGGGCTGGTATCGGGGAATCCTAAAACTTCCATAGCTACACTCCTTTGTGTTCTGGCAAGAGTATAGCAGGAAGTCAGGGTTTTGTCAAATTATCTAATAAAAACAGTAGAAACATGCGAAAGCCGCTCCTTAGTGGTTGCGTCGTGGGTTGATATAGGGTAGATTGATGCCGCCGGAGGTTGCGCGGGTTGCGCTCTGTTCATGCTCGCCCTTGCGGTCGCTGCTCAAGCTCACACTTGGCATTTGCGGATCGGTGACGGGCGAAGATTGGCGGCCGCCGACTTCCGCGGCGCGGAGTTCTTCGGCTTTGCGGAGCAGTTCGGGCGCTGGTTCGTAGTGAAATTCAAGCGCCTTGCCATACTTGTCTACGCCGGTCGTAATTACCGTGACATGGCTCCCAAAGGGAATACCGCCAGAGGCCAGCATGTCGGCCAGGGGGGCATCGAGGTTTTTGAGCAGACATTGGCGCAGGGGGCGGGCCCCAAAGCGGGAGTCGAAGCCTTTTTCAAGGAAGTATTCTTTGGAATCGGGGGCCAGAACAATGCGGATACCCTGGCGCAGATATTGCTGGTTGCTCTCTTCAATCATACGGTCAAGTACGCGCCGCAAGATGTCGCTGGAAAGGGGGCGAAAGGCGACAATCTCATCCAGACGATTGATCCATTCGGGCGAGAAGACGCGCTGGAGGGCTTCAAAGCCAATCTGGTAAATCTGCTGGCCGGTCGCTTCGACATCCTGGTGCGCTGTGCGAAAGCCTATCGTGCGCTGGTCAATATAATCTACCATCTCCTTGGCTCCAACGTTGGTTGTCAAGATCAGCAAACTATGCTGGAAGGAGACGCGCCGGCCGCCGTTGAGCAGCAGTATTTCGCCATCTTCCATAATTTGCAACAACAGGTTCCACAGTTCGGGCTGGCCCTTTTCTATCTCATCAAAGAGCACCACGCTATTCTCACGTTCGATGATGTCGGGGTTAAGCAGCGGTTTCTGGTCACGACCAACATACGAAGGGGGCGCACCAACCAGAGCCGATACTTCGTGGCCCTGGCTAAAGATAGAGCAATCTATTTTGAGGAAGGCATCTTCCTCGGTTTGGAGCAACTGGGCGATACGGCGGGCCGTCTCGGTTTTGCCAACGCCGGTAGGCCCCAGAAAGAGGAGCGACGCGAGCGGCCGCCGCGCATTGCCGGCCGCAAAGCCGAACCGGGCGCGGTTCAGCGAACGGATAATACTTTCGATGGCCCGTTCTTGCCCGAATATGTGTGTGCGGAGTTGTTGTTCAATGGCGTCAAGTGGATTTTGTGTACCGCGTACAGCTTTTATCATGATGAGTCCTCGTCTCTCTTTCACTAGTGAGCGGGTAGTTCTTTATTTTCCGTTGGTGCCCTGTGTCCCAATCCCTTCCATACGTAACTTAGCGTAGTTGGGCCAGCGTGGTGAAAATCAGCGCCACATTGAAGATAAGCAGCATAAGCGATGAAAAGAGCAGCAGGAAGGGCGCAGCACCAAGGCCGATGCCGATACCGACGGCTATTTGCATAGACTTCCCGCGCTTGGCGCGGGTAACGCGGTCTATCAAACGTACCAATAGATTGGACATAATCGAGGCAAACATAAAGGCCAGGAAGAAGAAGAGCAACCCTCCCCCGCCAATCAGCAGGAGGAGCAAACTCAGGCCGCCCGATATGACCATCGCAATAAGCCCGGCGGCGGCCAGATTGGCCTTCGTCACCTGGTAGTTGGGGGGGCGACGTTCGCGGGCACAGTCGGGGCAGAGTTGCCCGACCAGCGCCGAGCGGGCACACTCGGCACAGATAGGGTTGCCACATTGCGTACAGAGCAGGCCGGTTTCGCGTTCCGGGTGGCGGTAACAGTGCAAGATTTCAACGCCGGCCGGGTCGTCGCCGCCGGCTGATTCGTCGGTTTCGGCGGAGGTGTGGGAGGGACGCGGGCGGGGGGCCAGCAGTTCGCCGGCTTCCAGGCGACGCTCAACTTCATCAAGCCGGGTGCGCGCTTCGGTACTGGTAGGGTCAATCTCCAGCGCGCGTTGCAGATATTCGCGGCGATCTTTGTAGGGCAGTACTGCATCGGCCAGACCAATCCAGGCGTCCAGGCGCTCTGGCTCCTGTTCAATGGCCTGCCGAAAGCATTTGCGAGCCTCGTACAAATCGGCGGCCTGGAGGGCGGCCGTCGCCTGCTGTATCAGTTCTTGCACCTCGCTGGTTGTGGTTGGATGGGTCAATCCTCGCTCCTTCGCCAGGGACGTATAGGCCGGTATCTTACGACCGAAGCTCCGATGGTATATGAAGATTGGGCATCGTGTGAATAAGTGCGCGTAAAACGGCATTCACTGTTTCCGCAGAAGTGAAAACCTGTGCGACATCAGGGTCTAACACAATGACAATGCTATCTTCACTGAGACGGCTGGCAAACCGGTTTGGTCGTGCTTTACGATAGTCAAACGTATATTCGGGTTGCAGATCGAGCAACTCGTTTTCATTATGTGAATCAGCCATGTATCTGCTCTTCGAGCACGGATATATCCGGTTGTCGTACCATCATCCTACGCTCCTATACAGTAATTATACTATACCATAGCTCAAAGGGAAGTGCAGGAAATTTTGGGCGAGTTTCACCGCCAATCCAAGATTTGCTTGCTGCGCCGCACGCCGCACGCCGCACACCCGCGCCCCCGCGTGCTACCCCTCGTGGGGGTGGGCCGGGCGCAGCAAGCCCTGCTCGTCAATGTACCGCGTTTCGTCCTCCCGCTCTAGATGATCGGTGGTAGGGGCCGGTAACCGTACCCAGAAACAGGAGCCCTGGCCCTCTGCACTGCGAAAGCCAATCTGCCCATTGTGCAGCGCTACCAGCGATTGGGTAATGGCCAGTCCCAGGCCCGTACCGCCGGCCTCCACACTGAGCGGGTTTTCAGAACGAAAGAAGCGCTGGAAGATCTTGGGATGATCCTCCTCGCGGATACCAACGCCATCATCCTCAACCTCAATAACCACCGAGCGCTGGTCGTGCATTGTCCAGGGGTGACTGCCGGCGGGGGGGCCGGGCAGGTGAGCGGGGTCATCGAGGTGGTAGGCACGTACCCAGACGCTCCCATTGTTGTGAATGTACTTGACAGCGTTGGAAATCAGGTTGGTCATGATGCGCCGCATATGGATGGTATCTATCCAGACATTGGGGAGGTCGGGGGCCAGATCGAGCGCAACCTGGGCATTGCGTTGGGTTATCTGGGTATTCAAACTGGTAACCGATTCATCTATCACCGTGGGTATAGAAATCCAGCGCCGCTCCATACGGACGGTACCCTGTTCCAGGCGGGCCACCTCAAGCAAGTCATTGACCAGCGATACCAGATTGTCGGTCTGGCGTTTGATGGTGTCCAGAAACAGACGCTGGTTCTGGGTCAGGTTATCAATATCGCTCAAGTAGAAGATGTCTACAAAGCCCTTGAGCGAGGCCAGGGGCGTCCGCATCTCGTGCGAGGCTGTGCCAATAAAAGCGCTTTTGGCGCGGTCGGCCTCCACTTCGCGCGTAATGTCTTGCAACACCACCACCGCCCCCGTGAGCGAACTCCCGCGCCCCAGGGTCGGCTGGCTCTGAAGACGCACAATCCGATCTCCCAGGGTAATACGGCCCTCAGCCAGCGTTTGCTCCAGGTCGGCCAATTCGGCGCGTACTTGCTCAACCACGTGCTGCAACCCGATAGCCTTGATCGGGTCATCAACGAATGTTAGCGTATCCAGGGGCTTATTGATAAGCACATCGGCGGTTTGCCCAAGCAGGTCGGCCGCCACGGGATTGACCATAACAATACGTTCGTTTGTATCTACCACCAGCAAGCCATCAGCCATGTTCTGAAGGATAGCGTTTAGCTCGCCAGCGCGTTGCGCTTCCTGATCCAGCATACGCTCTTTCTCAATGGCGGCGCGTTTCTGCTCGGTAATATCGCGGATAATACCCTGGTACTCAATAATCGCCCCATTGTCAGACTTGCGGACGCTGGCGGTCGAAAGACAATCTACCGTTGTCCCATCCTTGCGGCGGAACGTGGCCGGATAGTCGCGCACCGAGCCGTGGGCCTCAATGGCCTGGCGAAACGCCTCGCGGTCTGCCGGGTTGTCGTAGAGATCTCTCGCGTTTATCTGCTGTATCTCGTCGCGGGTATAGCCAAACAGCTCAAGACCAGCCTGGTTTATGTCAATAATAACCCCGGTCGGAGCGGTAATATAAATCGTGTCGGTTGAATCTTCAAAAAGCGTACGATACTTCGACTCGCTCTCTTCCAGCGTAGTATAGAGCACCGCATTCTGGATAGAGATGGCCGCCTGGGCGGCCAGCATATTCAGCATTTCCAGGCGGTCGGCGGTAAAGGCCTCGGTCGTCAAGTTATTTTCCAGGTAGAGGATACCGATATGCTTGCCCTGGCTAAGCAGCGGAGCGCACAGCACCGAGCGGGTCTGGTTGGCTATGATATAGGGGTCGCGGGTGAACTTGCCGGTACTGGTCGCGTCGTTCAAGACCACATATTCGCTGGTGCGGGCCACATAGTTCATAATAGAGCTTGGAAATAGCCCCTGTTCGGCCGCCGTTTCCAGGGGAATAGATTGCAGCATAATCATCGTCTCCTGTTCGACACAACCTTTCGCCTGTAGAAACCACTGGCCCTGGCGTTCGAGCAAGAGCATCCCCAGTTCGGCGCCGGCGTTCTCGATCAGGATACGGATCAACTTTTCCAGCAATGTTTCCAGGACAATTTCGCCAGATATAGCCTGGGTAGCTTTAATAACGGTGGAGAGGTCAAGCCCGGAGCTCGTGGTGATAGAAGGGGTAGACATAGTAGACATGCTGCTGGTGCTATCCAGAGCGGCCCCACCAGATTGCAGGGGGAGACTGGCGCGTGTCAACAGCAGCGGGTAGGTCTTGTCCAGGGCCTTGACCTTGGCCGTCGCGCCCCACTGCAAATAGCAATTGCGGGCTTCCAGAATATAGGAACGGGCCAGATTGTCTTGTCCAAGCGAGAGGTAGA
Source organism: Chloroflexaceae bacterium (assembly GCA_034437375.1). Taxonomy (GTDB): domain Bacteria; phylum Chloroflexota; class Chloroflexia; order Chloroflexales; family Chloroflexaceae; genus JAAUSY01. The sequence goes on from DAOTUK010000158.1 coordinate 16,915, forward strand.
ACCGGGCGGCCAGTTCGCTGGCAATAGCCTCATTCTGGATATACTCATTACCGTGGGCCGACGCAATCGCCTGCTCATAATAGGTTCGGGCCACTTCGTTCTGCCCCTTCAAGCGGCCCATCTCGGCTTCTATCAACAGGTACTTATGGCGGAAATTTTCGGGGCAGTGGTACGACCACGTTTTCATAAAGCCCTGGTTGCGGGTAAGCGTTTGCCAGTAGCGTACCTGTTCGGGGACAGAGGCGGTAGGATAGAGCGCGGCTATGGTGAGCGAGTAGTAGAAGTAGTGTTCGGGCATGGTGACGTTGCCAAAGGCAGCGCCGGCCTCGATCATCTGGTCAAGGTCTTGCGCAATCTTGATCGCTTCGGCATATTGCTCAAAGAGATAAAGCGTCTGTAGTTTGATTTTGTAATACCAGAAGATAGGGCGTATTGCTTCGCTGGCTTGAATCTCCTGAATATGGCTCTCTTCGTTATAGTGGCTATCGCTAAAGCTACCCGGTTC
>DAOTUK010000159.1:0-2893 GCA_034437375.1 Chloroflexaceae bacterium
GGGTCAGGGGTCAGGGGGCGGGGGTCAGGGTATTGGCGACGCTGGCCGGTTTTGTGCTGCTCTTCACCCTGGCGATGAGCCTATTTCCGAAAAAATTTGACCGCTACCTGGTGCCGGTCTTTCCGGCGCTGGATATATTGGCGGCGGTCGGGTTGGCGGGGGCTTTCCGTTTGCTGGTAGGGTTGCCGCGTCTGGCGTCTCTGCCTCCCCGCCTGGCCGCTGCGCTGCCCCCCGCTATCATAGCGGTTGTGGGGGTGGGGGCTCTGGTCAACGCGGCGTGGTGGCACCCCCACGGTATTCTGGCGTTTAACCAACTCCTGGGCGGTACCGAGCGCGGCGCACAAACCTTTCTGGTGGGGTGGGGCGAGGGGTTGGAACAAGCCGCGGATTGGCTAAACGAACAACCCGATATTACCGGGGTTGTGACGGTGGCCGATCTCAATCGGGTGATAAACCCCTACCTGAGAGATGGGGCGTTTGCGGCGAAGACGGGCGCCGACTTGCCAGAGCGGGCCGGCTATGTGGTGGCCTATGTCAGCCATGTTCAGCGTGGACTCTTGCCGCCCTACAGCGCCTATTATGGCCACGTGCCGCCGGCCCACGTGGTACGCCTTCGCGGTATAGACTATGCGTGGATATACCAGGTGCCGCAGCGGCTAGAACACACGCCCCAGGTGTCCTTTGAAGCCGGGGTAATGCTGCACAGCTATGCGCTAGAGGCGTCGGAGGTGCGCAATAGCGGTACGCTTACATTGACCATGCAATGGAAAATAACAACGCCGCCAACGACAAAGGACTATCTCTTTGTGCATGTGCTGGATGATGCTGGCACCCAGGTAGGGCAGATTACCGCGCCGCTGCTTGATGCCCACCACCCACCGTCTGTGTGGCGGCCGGGGCGCTATGTGCTCTGGAAGCACCCCCTCTTTCTACCGACGGATATTCCGCCGGGGCGCTACTGGATCAGTATAGGTATCTGCTCCATTCAAGATTGCGCCCGGAGCCGGGTCGTGTATCCCATTCCAGACAGCGCTCCCGACGATGGCCCCAATGTGGTCTATCTGAAGTCGTTCCGACTATGAAGGCGGGCTGTGCGGGGGCGCTGTGCTATCCTGCCTGGCGCGGCTTGCCGCCCGCATCGCGCGTATCGCCCGTACCTCTTGCACCAGTACCAGTATCACCACCGCAACCGGTACGGCAAAGAAGATACCGACCATGCCGCCGGACTGCGCTCCCACAAACAGGGCCAGCAAGATAGCGGCCGGGTGGATACCCACCGCCCGCCCGAACAGGGCCGGGTCTATCACGTGCCCCTCAATAAGCACCACTACCGTATGCATAACCACGACCCAGACGGCTACCCACGGATCAACTGTGAGAGCGCTCAAGACGGCCAGGAGTAAGCCGATAGCGCCCCCGACATAGGGCACTACCTCCAGGATGCCACCTATCAAGCCGATGGTAAACCAGAAGGGTACGCCAAGCAGCGCCAACCCGATCCAGTAGCATACGACAAAGTAGGCCGTAACGCCAAGTTGGGCCAGCACCCACCGCCCCAGTCGCTGGCGCAGGCGTTGCACAATCAGATCAGCCGAGTCGCGGTACTGCTCTGGTACCCACTCACGACGGATAGAGGGGCCAAGCCGGGTATCGGTTACAAAGAAGAAGGTGAGCACCATCACCAGCAGCGCATACACTAGCAGTGTGCCGGTACTGGCTACCGTTTGCATCGTTGTCTGGAAGAGGGCGTCCATGGGTTGGATAATATCCTGTGCCCCCATACCGCTAACGTTGCCAAGCTCGGCTACCCACGCGCCCAACAGCGGCACATCGGCAACCTGCTGCTGCATATTCCTCATCAGGTCGGCTCCATGTCGTTGGACAAAGCTAATATTCGCGGAGATAATGGGCAGCGACATCATAATGATAAGGGCAATTGTGCCGCCGACCACGGCGTACACCCCAAGCACCGTCAGCCAGCGCGGTATGCGCCAGCGCTGCAAGCTATCAGCCAGCGGCGCAATCACCAGCGTCATCATAAACGTAATAAACAGGATACCGGCGGTTGTTAGCACAATAGGCACATAGGGAATGATGATGTAGACGGCCAGGGCCAGCGCCAATAAGCTCCACCACGACGACCACCCGATCCGTAGCGATACCTGCCTCTTCCGCATCGTGCCCCCCTCACGCCATACCAGTATGCCCGCCCCCATGGTATCACACCAGTGACGGGTGAGGCGTGAAGCGAGGATAGGGGGGCACGTTTTAGTGGGGGGGATTGCGGCGCAGCAGTAGCACGCACACCGTCGCCACCACCGTTGCGCCTGCCGCCAGCACGAGCGCGGGGGTATAGCTGCCATACCAGTCGTAGATTGCGCCGCCAGACCAACTCCCCAGGGCCGCGCCAACCGCAAACAGCGCTATCAAAGCGCCGTTGATTGTGCCGATAGCGGCGGCCCCGGAAAAGCGGTCGTTGGCTATCGCTATCAGCAACCCGCTGCGGCTCCCTTCGCCCACCCCCCACAGCACCACGTAGAGCAACAACACCAGCAACGGAGCGTCTGCGGGTAACCAGATGAGCAGCGCAAAGGCCAGCACCTGTGCCAGAGAGCCAATTGTAAAGGTATATTCGCGTCCGATATGGTCACTCAGGCTCCCCAGAAAGATAAAGGCCAGCGCCACCACCAGCCCGGTATTGCCCGCTATGGTGGCCGCGGTCAACCGCAGCATCCCTTTATCAACCAGGTAGGCCACTAGATGGATGGTTACCAGGCGCATAGAAAAATAGCTCAGCAGGCCACCGGCCATAATCAGCCAGAAGGTGCGCGTTTGCAGCGATTGGGCCAGGCTTAGCGCGGGTGGGGGAGCGCGGGTATCGGCGGGGTCGGGT
>DAOTUK010000160.1:0-21198 GCA_034437375.1 Chloroflexaceae bacterium
AAGCCCGTTGGCCCGTAGGTTGGGGAGGTAAAGTAGAACCCGCTAATAAAGACCGGCCCCCAGGCAATCAGCACCAGTAGCAGCATGACGCCAAGCCACAACCACCAGCGCTCCATAATCATCGGCGCCTGGGGGTCGCCACTGGTTGCAATGGGGGGGTCATCGTCGAGCGGCTTGCGCGAGAGGGCCATCGTCCCTACTAGATTGAGGTAGAGCAATATGGCGCTTACCAGCAAGAATACGGCCCCAATAGCGGTGGTATCTAGCCAGAGCGAGCCGGCTTCGTTGACGTAGGGGGCCCCGCCCAGGTCGGTGCGGCGGGGGATGCCGTGCAACCCGGCCGCGCCCATGCCATGCCCAAAGATAACCATACCAATGACCCAGGTAACAATCTGGACATGCGCCAGGGTAGTATTCCATAGCGCGCGGCCGCGTATCATTGGCACGAGCCAGTAGAGAATGCTGATATAGGTCAGGGTGGCGGCGCTGGCCAGGGTCATATGGAAGTGGGCCGGCACCCACGAGGTATTGTGCAGCGCGATATTGAGCGTAAAGGACGCCTGGATAAGTCCGCTAAAGCCGCCGGCGATGAAGAGGAACAGGCCGCCCAACTGGGCCGCAATGACGGGCTTGGCCCAGTTTTGCTTCCAGAGCCAGTCGAACCAGCCGGTGGCGCCGTGGCGACGCCCGGCCTGCTCCAGCGCGGCACCCACGTTAAACGCGGTCATCAGGCTTGGCACGGCCACCATAAAGGTAAAGACGGTGTGGATGCCCTTGGCTACTTCGCTGACGCCGGGGTCGGAGAAGAGGTGGTGGACACCTACCGGCACGGAGAAGACGGCAAGCATGAGAAAGGCTACCCGCGCCAGGGGGTCGCTGAAGAGTTTGCCGCCGCTCTGCGCGGGCAGCATGGTATACCAGGACATATAGGCCGGGAAGAGCCAGAAATAAACCAGCGGATGCCCAAAGAACCAGAAGAGGATACGGGCCATTTCCGGGTCGGTAAGCTCGCTCCACCCAAGCGAGGCCGGCAGCAGCATAAACAGCACTTCAATGGTTACGCTTACGGTGGCGACGCTCCACATTACAAAATTGGCCATAATACCGTAGACAGCCAGCGGGCAGGGGATGCCGGGGTTGTCGCGCTTCCAACTGCGATAGGTCATAAACAGGTTGGCCGCAACCAACCATGTGCCCACAATAAGCAGGGTCAAGCCGATATAGAAGGTTGGCGCGGCGGTGAGCGGGGGATAGAAGGTATAGAGGACGCTGGATTTTCCTTCGATCATAATGGAGTAGACCCCCAGGATAAAGCCCGCGGACATCAGGCCGAAGGCTCCCCAGGCCATAGGAATATTCCAGAGTGGCCGTTGTAGCGAACGCTGCATGACAAAGTAGCTAAAGCCAACGATAAAGAGCGTGGTGAAGAAGAGCGCGTTCATGACGCCATGCACGGTGAGGGCCTGGTAGTAGAAGTTGAAGAGGGGGATCGTCCAGTCGGGGAACATTTCCATAAATGCCGGCGAGCGACGGAAGGCCTGGAAGGGGCCCATCAATATGCCGGGGGCCAGCGCGGTGAGCGCGATGAGAATATGCAGCCCAATAAGCCAGCGTTCACTGTTGAGCATGGCCAGGCGAGGGAAGGAGAGTACCGGCTTCGGACGCGGCGATGATTGGACAGCTTGCATAGGAAACCTCCTGCTATTATTCAACAATGATCGTGGCGATCATCGTATGGTGTCCAGAGCCACAATACTCGTGGCAGATGATGCGATAGGTTCCGGGGCGGTCAAAGACGGTGGTGGCGCGGGCGACCTGGCCCGGAATGAGCATCAGGTTAATATTATGTTCTTCAATGATGAATCCATGCACCACATCTTTGCTGGTGACGACGAAGGTAACTTCGGCCCCCACCGGAATGGTCATCTCCTTGGGGGTAAAAAACCACGTCTGCGCCAGAAAGTGGGCTGTGTACTGGTTGTCGCCCATATGGCGTAGCCCTGGTTCGGCAAATTCGGTTTGCTCTATCTGTTTGGGGTCAAGCGTTCGGGGGTCTATGCGAGCGACTGGACTGGGCAGACGCACGCCAAAGATAAAGACGCTGGCCAGGAGCGCCGCAACAAAGGCTCCCAGAACAGCGGATACGGCAATGAGCCAGTAGCGTTCTAACGCATCTATGTGCATCAGGTTGCCTCATTTCGTTTTGCAAATATGGTACCACTGCGAAACCGTCGGGCAGATAACTAAACGACCAGCGGAGCAGGCCGTTAGATAAAGCCTTCGGCTCCACCACGTTCAATAACCACCAGAAACCAGAGAAACGCCCAGTAGAGCGCGTATCCGGCCAGCATCAATATGACAAATAACAGGGTTCCTTTGGGTTGAAATTCTTGATCTTCGTGCTCCTCTTCTTCAATCGAGGAGACGGTGTGGGGGTGTTCGTGTTCCATACGCTACGCTCCTTTGCGCTGTGTTTTTGTGCCTTCTGTCACAATTATACTATTGTCGGGTTCCCTTTGTCTATGATAGATTGTGGTAGATATTTATACAGGTTAGTTCTTATTTTACATTGTTAAGCATTCACAAGGCCCCGCAACAAAAAACAGCGACCACGCGCGGGGAGCATAACGGCTCCAACCGTGCGCATGGTCGCTGTTGCTATTTGGGGTAAGCGAACGCTGGCGTTAGCTGGTAATCAAGCTCACGTCGCGGTTCTTTTCGCCCTCTTCAATCAACATAATGGGGATACCATCTTCCACCGGGTAGCGGTAGCCGTTGCGTCGGTTGATCAACCATTCTTTGCCATCCACTTCCAACAATTCGACGGGCCCCTTATCGGCCGGGTCGGCCAGGATTTCGAGCAATTCGGGGCTAATCTTGCGTTTCTGACCACTGTTCGAGCCGTGGCCCCCGCTGCCGCCGCCGCTCTGCTCAAAGACACTATCCTTGCGATACTGGCGCATCGCACGAACAACGGCGATAGCGATGCCAACGCCTACGACTAATCCGATAATGCCGGCAACTTTTTTCATAAGACTCCTCCTTCGCTGATACGAATCTTGCTATCTCTTATCATACCATAGACTGTACAGCCCGAATAAAGGCTTCAATACACTCTGGATCTTTGTTTCCATCAGTTTCGACCCCGCTACTCACATCTACCCCATGGGGGCGCACCTGGGCTATGGCCGCGCCAACGTTGTGGGGGGTCAATCCCCCGGCCAGCAAAAAGGGGTGGGTCTGGGCCAGGGCCGCGGCCCGCGACCAGTCGGCCAGGGCCCCCGTGCCGCCATAGGCACCGGGGACGTGGGCATCTACAATGAGCGGGCACGGCGCAAGAACGACGGATGACGACGGCGAGGGTGTGGCGCTGAGCGATAGCCAGGCGTCCTCTTCGGGGGCTTCGTTGAGCCGTACCGACTTCATTACTGGACAGCAGATGCCCGCGGCCTGGTCGGGTGTTTCGTTGCCGCTCAGTTGTACATAATCAAGCCCAACCTCGCGGACAATGGCGTTGATCTGGTCGGGGCGCTCGTTGACAAAGAGCCCCACCACCGATACCGCGGCCGGTCTATCGGTCTGGCGTTGGCGGAGCGCCGCGGTTATGGTTGTGGCCTGGTGGGGCGCTATCTGGCGGCGACTGGGGGCAAAGACCAGTCCGATATAGTCGGCTCCGGCGTATGCTGCGGCCAGGGCATGGGCGACTGTGCCTATACCACAGATTTTGATAGCGATGCGCGGGTGTGCGCTGCTCATGCTGGTACGGCTTCTTCTTCCGCTTCCACCGGCTGTTTCAATGTGTAGTATACTCGTTTGCCGCGCCCCGAACGCTCTAGCAAGCCGTTGTTAATGGCGTGTTTGACAAAGGTGCGAAGTTGCTCGTTGGTACGGGTCAACACCTTTTCTTTGCGCAAGGCGCGGAGCGCGTCGAATATCTGGGCAAACGAGGCCGGTTTGGTAAACTGTTCCATCATCGTCTGAAAGGCTTGCCACTCTTCGTCGCTAAATGTAATATCGCCTTCGTCCGTCTCATCATCCGTTGCGTCCTGGCTGTCATCGTCGCTGGTCTGGTCGCTGGCGGCTTCCGGTGCGGCTGGTGTTGCATCGGCGGGGGGAGCCTGGGCCGTATCGTCTGCTACGCCTGCTCCGTCTGCCGCCGGGGGCCCAACGGTCGCGTCTGCTTCTGCGGGTTGTGGTGTGGTATGCTCATCTGCTGGTTCGGCGCTCTGCGCTTCATGCGCAATGAATTGCGAGAGGGTGTTATCTATGATGTGGGCCAACGTCAAGGCCTCTCCCACATTGAACATGTCCGATGGGTCTTCATCTATAACCGGTAGGGTGCTTTCGGTATCGCTCTCTTTGCGCTCGGACTCAAATGCTTGCAGCATATCTTCGTCCGGGGCGCTGGTCTGCTGGTCGCTCTCTTCGCGCCACGATTCGATGGTCTGCCGGTCATACTGTTGCGTGGTGTCGCCCTGCTCCATCACCTGTTCGCGCCACAGCTCAAGTACCTGGCTGTCGTCCTGCGGTGGTTCGGTTTGTTGTGGTTCGGTTTGTTGTGGTTCGGTCTGCGGCGATTCGGTCTGCGGTGGTTCGGGGGCACTGGTTGGTGCTGTAGCCTCGGCTGTGGGCACTTCCGGAGCCTCGGTTGGGACGGGAGCTGTGGCCGGGGCGGCTTTGTCGGTTGATTCTGGCCTGGTTGTTTCAGTTTTCGTGGTGTCTGGACGGCTGGTATTGCGGGGACGGCGGCGGCGGCGTGTGCGGCTTGAACTTGAGCTTGAACTTGAAGACGACGTTGTTTCCGGAGATTGTGCTTGCACTTCGCGGCCGTTGGTATTGGAGGTGGCGCTACTGGCCGCGGCGGCTTCCTCGCGGAGTTCGGCAAACTGCGAGAGCTTGCTGGCATCTTCGCCCGGTAAAAAGACCTCGCTTACGGTGCCGCTGGTATATATTTGTACTTTGCCGCGCTTTTCGGCATCTATCACAAAGTCTTTAAACTTGCTAAAGCTCCGGCCGTTCATGTCTTTGTAGCGGCTTTCCTTAAACTCGCCCCCCATCAACTCTTTCATCACCAACTTGAGCGAACCCAGGGTTGAGAGGTAGCCGCGCTCACGTACTAGATGGACGGCTTCTACCAGCGTATCGTAAATATCGGGTTCGGGGGTTGGTTCAGGCGTTTTGGCGTTGCTGGCCGCGGTGGCTGTGCTGGTGGTTGTGGCGGGGGTACTGCTGCTGCGTTCCACCCGTGCGCGGCGGCCGGCGGCGGTCTGGGTGGTTGTTTTGCCGACAAGCTGTTCGTAGAAGATAAATTCGTCGGCGCTCTGGGCCAGGTGGGTTGAGGCGGCGCCCCCAATACCAATAACGATCACTTCTTTGCCTTGCTGGCGAATACTGTTCACCAGCGGAATAAAGTCGCGGTCGCCCGTCGCCAGCACAAACCGGCGGACGTTGTTGTTTTGAAACAGCGTTTTCATGGCGTCTATGCACAGGTTCATGTCCACGCTGTTTTTAATGGCTCGCCCGGTGCGCCCTTGCTCTTTGTCATAGTAATAGGTCGGGACATAGATAGGCTCGATGCCGTTGGCATAGAGGGCGCTGGTAATCCGCGGGAAGCGGTACCAGTCGGCGTAGGCGCGGGCTATAATAACCCGCCCCAGGTCGTTGCAGCGATCCATGATCGATTCAAAGTTGGGACTTTCGTCTAGCTTATCACGAACGCTGACGTAAACATTTTCAAAGTCAATAAAGACTGCGACATCTTGTGTTACATTTTCAGTTAGCATTACGGGTGCATCTTGCTCCTATTCCCTGGAGTAACTCTACCAGATTGAGATTGGTCAATAAAGTTGTTATGATCGTGGTTCTGGTATCTATGGCTTGCTGGTGGGTACAGGATTGGCCAGCAGTCTGGGGGTAGGGGGCAAGATTGAGGGCCGGTATTGTCTGCATGGCAATACCACCGGCCGTCAGGCAAGAGTCCGGGTGCGGTATCGGGCGGCTGTGGGATAACCGAAACGTTGCTCCCGCCGGGCGGCAACGTATCAGCACCGGGCCGGCATGGTTCTGGCCATGGAAGGGGCCCTGTTGTTGTCCAACAACCCACGCCGCTACCAACCTTCCGGAATAACCCAGGCATTGCATCACTGGAATGGGTATCGGGACACACTCGTCTATGACGATGCGATAGTCGCGGTTGCGCTATGGCATCTGCTTGTTGGTGGGGATATTCCCCAGGAAACTTTCGATAGATAGCATCTACGGGCATGCAGGCATGCCTCTTTTACTTCGATAAACTTGTCTGGCGGGCAATATGTTCTACCCTTACCCCAGTATTTCGTTGGTCGAGAACCTGTACCCACAGGTTGTCCGGTATGGTACAAGGCGGGTGCTGGCGCGGCAACAATAGCGCTCTAACCAGGTCTGGTTATGGGTTGCTGGCTATGGTTGCTGGCTCCACCGGCCTGTATTGATACCGGGTCATAGACCAGAAACATCTATGATGACACTTGTTACTATACCACTGGCTCGGTGCTTATGCAACTGTTGAAATGGGGGGAATTGGGGGAGGGGGGGCTATTCTTCCTGAAGCACGTCAATATACAGGGCGATGGCTTCTTTGATGTTTTCGAGGACTTCATCACGGGTTGCGCCTTGCGTATTGCAGCCCGGCAAACTGGGGCAGGTCGCTACCCACCATCCGTCCTCATCCACATACAAAACTATGCGCCGCATAGGATAATCCCGTCGTTATGTTAAACGTTGTACTCTCGCCGGTCTGCCAGCACCCGCAGGGCCAGCGCCAATACCTTTGTGCGTGCCTCTTCCCTGGTGGTGCCGTAGACCAGCACGCCCGGCAAGGCTTCAATTTCGGCTATCCAGCGCCCGTCATCTTCCTGTTCATACGATATGGCGTAGGTCATAGTATGCGCTCCTTATGATGGCGCGGTACCGGCCAGGAGCGCGGCCCGTTGCTTGCGCCGCTCGGCAAGCCACGCCTGCTGCTCCTCACGCGACATAGCCGCCAGGGTGTGTACCAGTTCGGCGTTGTCGTCGCGGTGGGGGCGGTAGTGCGGGCGGGGGAATGGACACAAGCGCCCGTCGGCGATAAGCCGCGCCAGTTGTTCATTTGTCAACATAGCACCCATTGTAGCACACCCGCCTCACTCCCCGACGGGGGCGCCCAGTTCGCGCAACTGCTCTTCGGCTATTTGTCGCCAGGTCGGATCATCGCTCAGTTCCAGAACTTTCTGAAAGTCGGTAATAGCTTTGTCGCGTTCGCCCGTTTCGCGGTAGGCAAGCCCGCGTAGGAGCAGTATACCACACCGCCCCCCCCGATACTGTGCTACACTACCCCCATGCCACCCGCCACCATAGCCGAAGTCGCACTGCCGCGCACCATCGGGCACGCCACAAGCGCCGTGTTCAGCTACCGCGTGCCGCCCCACCTGCGGGCCCACATCCAGGCCGGGCAACTCGTCTGGGTACCGCTCAAGCAGCAGCAAGTGCAGGGCATCGTGCTTGAACTACACACCCGCACCGACAGCGGGTACCCCTCCCTGCGCGACATCGCCGACCACGCCGACCCCCACGCCATCATAACCCCCACCGGCCTGCGCCTGGCCCAATGGATCGCCACCACCTGCCTGGCCCCGCTCTACGACGTGCTGGCGCTCTTCCTGCCGCCCGGCGTCACCCAACACGCCGACATAACCTGGCGCGCCACCACCGAAGGGCACGCCGCCGAGATAGGCGCACTGCCAGAGGACGAACGCGCCATCCTCTACTACCTGCGCACGCATGGCGAAACCAGCGCGCCAGAGCTTGGGCGGGCCCTGCGCGGGGGCGAGGCAAAGCTGCGTGAGGCGTGTACCCTCCTGCGCGAGCGGGGCCTGGTCGAGCGGGGCACGAGCCGCAGCACCCCCCGCGTGCGGCCGCGCACCGAACGCACCGCCCAACTCATCCCCGCGCCGGGCGACGTTGCCGCCGCGCTCGAAAGCCTCTCCCGCTCGCAGAAGCAGCAGGCCGTGGTGCGCTGGCTTGACGAGCAGAGCGGCGCAGAGCGGCCCGCGCTCCCCGTGGGCGACATCTACGCCGCGACGGGCACCACCCTGCCCGTGCTTCAGGCGCTCGAAAAGAAGGGCCTGCTGCTGCTCGATAGCCGCGAGGTACGCCGCGACCCCCTGGCCGCGGCCGCCTCGCACCCCACCCCGCCCGGCATGCGCGACGAACCGCCGCCCCTCACGCCCGGCCAGCGCCGCGTGTGGCAGCCCATCTCCGCCGCGCTGGACGCTCTGCGCGAGGAGGGGCAGGGGCCCGCCGCCCCGCATACCTTCCTATTGCACGGCGTCACCGGTAGCGGCAAAACCGAAATCTACCTGCGGGCCGTGGCGCGGACATTGCGTCTGGGGCGGGCCGCGCTCATCCTTGTGCCAGAGATAGCGTTGACGGCGCAGCTTGTACGGCGCTTTGCGGCCCGCTTCCCCGGCCAGGTGGCCGTGCTGCACAGCGAACTATCGGCGGGCGAACGCTACGATGAATGGCGGCGCGTCCAGCGCGGCGATGCGCGGGTCGTTATCGGCAGCCGTTCGGCGGTGTTTGCCCCGCTTGAAGGGGTAGGCCTCATCATTATGGACGAGGAGCACGAACCCGGCTACAAGCACGACAACTCCCCGCGCTACCACGTCCGCGCTGTGGTGGGCCACCTGGCCGCCCTGAGCGGGAGCGTGGTTCTGCTTGGCAGCGCGACCCCCAGTGTTGAAAGCTACTACGCCGCGCTACACGGACAGGCGACGCTGTTGGAGATGATGGAGCGCGTGGGGCGGGCGGCGGCCGGGGGGGGGGCGGTCACGCAAACGCTGCCCCTGCCGCACGTGCGCCTCGTGGATATGCGCTACGAGTTACAACTGGCCAACCGCTCCATCTTTAGCCACCCCCTGCAAACGGCGCTGACCGGCGTGCTAGAGCGGGGCGAACAGGCGATCCTCTTCCTGAACCGACGCGGCGCGGCCACCTTTGTGATGTGCCGCGATTGCGGCCACGTGCTCAGTTGCCCGGCGTGTGGCGTGCCGCTGGTGATGCACTACGAGGGCGACGGAACGCCGCACCCCGACGACCCCACCCGCCCCACGCTGCTGCTGTGCCACTCGTGCAACCACCACGAGGGCATGCCGGTTTGCTGCCCGGAGTGCTTTAGCAAGCGCATCAAATCGTTTGGCGTGGGCACACAGCGCGTCGAACAGGAGGTTATCCGCCTCTTCCCCCAGGCTCGCCCGCTGCGGTGGGATCGGGATAGCGTACGCGGCAAGGGCGCCCACGACCGTATGCTGAACCAGTTCTTGCGCCGCGACGCCGACGTGCTGATAGGCACGCAGATGATAGCCAAGGGCCTGGATTTGCCGCACGTTTCGCTGGTGGGCGTGGTCGCCGCCGATACCGCGCTCTACCTACCCGACTTTCGCAGCGGCGAACGCACCTTCCAACTGCTCACGCAGGTGGCCGGGCGGGCCGGGCGGCGGCAGGAGGGGGCCGAAGTGATTATCCAGACCTATACCCCCCACCACTACGCGCTGCAAGCCGCGCAGGAGCACGATTACCGCGCCTTCTACACCGAGGAAATCGCCTTCCGTCGGCAGGTCATCTATCCCCCCTTCGGCCGGCTGGTACGCTTTGTCTACAGCAGTACCAGCTATAGCGCGGCGGAGCGGGCCGCCACCGAACTTGACGCCGCGCTACGAGCGGTCATCAAGCAGATGGGCCTGTATAACTGGGGCATTATCGGGCCCGCGCCGGCCTTCTTCCGCCGCCAGCGGGGGCACTGGCGCTGGCATCTGCTGCTGCGCCTCTCCGACGAACGAGCGATGCGGCGCGAGGTGCTGGCCGATCTGGTGGCGCAGGTGGCGCAAACAATGAACTTGCACGGATGGGCCATAGATGTGGAACCAGTGCATGTGCTATAATTTATGCTGAGGTAAAGGAACAGTTAGAAAAGGTTTGTGGTATGGCTCTTCGTCGTGTATTGCAAATTGATGATGATGAAGATAGAAAAACGTTGAAGATGCGTTGTCGTCCCATCAAGTTGCCAGACAAACGGCTAAAAGCGTTGATAGATGATATGTTTGAGACGATGCGGGCCAATGATGGGGTAGGGTTGGCTGCGCCACAGGTGGGCTTGCCCATACGCCTGATTGTGATAGAGGTGCCGCCAACGTACGAGGAACAGGAGGACGGCACCAAAGTTGAGGTATCGCCCGCCGAACAGTATTATTTCATTAACCCCAAGATTGTCAAAATGAGCAGTGAAGAGGTTATTCGCAACGAGGGGTGTTTGAGCTTGCCGGGGTGGTATGGCGATGTGCCGCGGGCCTCGTGGGTTACCGTCGAATACCAGGAATTGAATGGCAAACAACGCCGCATGCGGAAGGTAGATGGTATTCTGGGGTGGGTGCTGCAACATGAGGTGGATCATCTGGAAGGAATCCTGTTTACCGAGCGCATCCGCGACCTTTCGACGCTGCGCGACGCCCGCCAGGAGGAGCAGGAGGCCGAGGCCGCCAGAGCGGCGCAGGAGGAAGCGGCGCAAGAGGAGGCAGCGCAAAAACACGCCGAGGCGCTAGAAGTGAAAGCATAGGGCAGGAAATGGCTACTCGTGTTCTGATTGCCGAAGATAACGACCTGTTATTGATAACCCTGGAAGAGCAACTGCGCGGCCTGGGCTATGACGTGGTGGGCACAGCGCACTCTGGCACAGAGGCGGTGAAACTGGCCCGCCGCCTGGCCCCCGACGTTATCATTATGGATGTGCGTATGCCAGAGATGGATGGCACCGAGGCCGCGACCCGTATTCAAAACGAAAATCCGGTACCGGTGATTATGTTGACCGCCTACGCCGACAAGGAAACCATCCGCAAGGTGGAAGCGTGCGGGGCGCTTGGCTATCTGGTCAAGCCGGTGAATGAGGATGATTTGCCGCCGGCCATTAACGTGGCACTGGCTCGCTTTCGAGAGATGCAGGCCCTGCGCGATAAGGTGTTTGAACTGGAAGACTCGCTGGAGTCGCGCAAACTGGTGGAACGGGCCAAGGGCATTCTGATGCAACGACTGCGCCTGGGCGAGCGCGAGGCCTACGAGCGGCTGCGCCAGCGTGCGCGGGACAAGCGCGTGAAGATGAAAGAAATTGCCCAGGCTATCATCGAGGCCGAAGAGTTGCTTGGGTCATAAGTGAGCGGCAAACGACCCGGGCCGCAACCGTTTGAGTAACAAGGAAAAGCACCTTATGATCGTGCTTGATGATGTACTGGCCATAGGCGGGCAACTGAGCGGTGAGCCAGTCGCCCGCCGCTTCAGCGATTTCTCCTATGACTCGCGTCTGACCAACCCCGGCGAACTCTTCCTGGCTATACGCACCACCCGCGCCGATGGACACGACTATATCCCCGCCGCCGTAGCCGCCGGAGCCACCGGGGTTATCTGCTCGTGGGTACCGCGTATGACCGAGGGCACGACTATTGTGCTGGCCGACGATCCCGAATGGTTGGTACAGCAATGGGCCGCCCAACGCCTGCGCCAGGTAGCCCCTACCGTCATCGCCATCACCGGCAGCGTCGGCAAAACCTCTATCAAGCGAGCCATAGATACGCTGCTCTCTACCAGAGCAGCAACCTTTGCCAGCCGCCAGAGCTTTAACTCACTGCTTGGCTTGCCCGTGGCGCTGGCCCGCCTGCAAAAGAAACACCGCTATGCTGTGCTGGAATTTGGCTCCGATTGCTTCGGAGAAATTGCCCGCCTCTCCAGCCTCTTTCCGCCCCATATCGGCATCGTTACCAATATTGGCGGCACCCATCTACGCGCCTTTGGTTCGCTAGAAGGCGTGGCCCGCGAGAAGGGCGTGCTGGTAGAGATGTTGCCCGAAGATGGGTGGGCTATTCTGAACCAGGACGATGCCCTGGTCGCGGCGATGCAGCAGCGCACCACCGCCCACGTACTCACCTTTGGCCAGGACAAGAGCTGCCACCTGTGCGCCAGCAATGTCCGCCTGTCGCTGCAAGAAACGCATTTTCAATTATGCTGGCAGGGGCACGAGGCCCTGAACGAGCCACCCGGACAGATCGAGGTGGCGCAGCACCTGGTTGGCGAACCGGCCGTGACTACGGCCCTGGCCGCGGCCAGCGTGGCGCTGGTATGCGGTATGCCCCTGGAAGAGATAGGTTTGCTGTTGCCGCTGGTGCGTCCGGTCGAAGGGCGCTTGCATCTGCTACCCGCGGCCAGCGGCGCGACCATTCTAGATGACACCTCCAACGCGACGTTACCTTCCGTCTTTGCGGCGCTGCGCACCTTGAAGGAACTTCCCGCGCGGCGGCGCATTGTCGTGCTTGGCGACCTGTCCGACACAAACCCCGACTTGCAAAATGCCTACCGCGAAATAGGGATGCTGGCCGGGACGGTAGCCGATATACTGGTGTGCAAAGGCGATGGTGGCAATACCGTTGCGCATGCCGCTCGCCACATCAAGCCCGACATCAAGGCGCGGGTGGTACATACTGCCACGGCCGCTATCCAGACCCTGCCCCTGGATATGGCCTCCAATGATCTTATTCTGATCAATGGTAGCGCCCAATCGCGGATGGAGCGCGTGGTAGCCGGTCTGCTCGATCCGGCGGTTGAGGCGGCCCAGATGCTTGTGCGGCAGGAGGCCGCCTGGCGTATGGTGCGGATTGGGGCCCCCGACCGCCCCACCTGGGTGCGCGTTGACCTGGACGCCATTTCGCATAATGTGCGGCGGCTGCGCGAGATAGCCGGCGTCCCGCTGATGGCCGTTATCAAGGGGGATGCCTATGGGCACGGGGCGGTACGGGTAGCGCGGGCCGTGCTATCCAGCGCGGCCGATATGCTGGCCGTGGCTACGCTCAGCGAGGCGCGTACCCTGCGCGAGGCCGACATTACCGCGCCCCTGCTGGTGCTTGGCTATACCCCCCCCTGGCAGGCCCGCGAGTCGGTGCTGCTTGGGCTTACCTGCGCTATCTTTGATATGGATGCGGCGCGGGCCTTCTCGGATGCGGCCGTCGCCTTGCAGCGCGACGTGATTGTACATGTCAAAGTAGACACCGGTATGGGGCGTCTGGGTATGAGCCCCGATGAGGTGGGCATGTTCCTGTACGAAGTATCACGCTTGCCGCGCCTGCATGTGGCCGGTCTCTACTCACACTTTGCCACCGCCGATAGCGCCGACGAGGTGTTTGCCCGTTTGCAACTGGAACGCTTCCAGAAAGTTGTCCAGGATATTACCGCCGCCGGCCTGCGCCCGCCCTTTATTCATATGGCCAATAGCGCGGCGCTGTTGCGCTTTCCTGAAGCACGCTTCGATATGGCGCGGCCTGGTATCGCCTGTTACGGTCTGGCCCCTTCGCACGAAACACCGCTCCCAGACGATTTCCGCCCGGCCCTCTCCTTCCATACCGAAGTCGCGCAGGTCAAGTCGCTACCGGCGGGTACGGCGCTTTCCTATGGCGGCACCTTCACCACACAGCGTCCCTCGCTTATCGCCACCATCCCGGTCGGTTATGCCGACGGGTTCCGCCGTGTACCGCCCTGGCGTATGGTGCTGATACGCGGACAGCGCGTGCCGGTGGTGGGGCGTATCTGTATGGATTATACGTTGCTGGATGTGTCGGACGTTGAAGGGGTCAAGCGTGGCGACCCGGTGACGTTGATAGGGGCGCAGGGCAACGAGCATATTACCGCCGACGAGGTGGCCGGCTGGCTCGATACCATTAACTACGAGGTGGTGTCGGCTATTTTGCCGCGGGTGCCGCGTGAGGTAGAAGAGTGAGGCGGAGAGACGGGGAGGCGCGGACGCGGCGTTTGACACACAAAAGATGCAGGACTCCAACAGTAGAAGAGTGAGGCGGAGAGACGGGGAGGCGCGGACGCGGGGAGACGATGCGGCGGGGAGGCAATGAACTGTAATGGAAGGAGGAACTCATGACAACCGATACATCAACCACAGCAGCAATCAACGCGGTGCTGCTCGACCCGGAGTATGAGACGTTGCTGGCGCAACTTGTGACGGAGGATGATACCCCGGTGGATAACTTCTACTCAGCGAAACACCAGCGCTTGCTGGTGGAGACGCTCAACAGCTCGTGGGAGGGGCCCGCTGGACACCGGCGCTTTCTGGTAGATGCTAACGTGGGGGTATTTGTCTCTCCCAAAAAGCCGCCCCTGGTGCCCGATGTCTTTGTCAGTCTGGATGTGGCGGTCGAACCCCACTGGCACGAGAAGCACAACCGTAGCTACTTTCTGTGGCACTTCCACAAACCACCGGATGTGGTCATTGAGATTGTATCGAACCGCGAGGGGGGCGAGGATAGCAGCAAGTTGCAGGCCTATGCGGAGATGGGGGTAGCATACTATGCTATCTTCGACCCGGAGGACTATTTGCGGCAGGGGGTGTTACGCTGCTATGCCTTGCACGAAGGGCACTATCAGCTACAAGAGGAAGCATGGTTCGCGGGGGTCGCGTTGGGGTTGACCCTGTGGTATGGGGAGTATGAATATCTTGAAACGACGTGGTTGCGCTGGTGTGACCGCGAAGGGGTGATTATTCCAACCGGCGCGGAGCGGGCGGAATGGGAGCGGCGAGAGAAAGAATGGGAACGCGACCAGAAAGAGCGCGAGCGGCGGCAACGCGAGGCGGCGCTCTCCGACCTGGAGCGCGAGCGACAGCAACGCGAGGCGGCGCTCTCCGACCTGGAGCGCGAGCGACAGGAGAAAGCGCGTCTGCTGGCGAAGCTGCGCGAGTTGGGGGCAAGTCTGGATGAGGAGGACGTATGACTATATCAACCGAAGAACTGCGCCGCAAGATACTTCAAGCCTTCGATGATGAGGAGCTAACATTCTTTTGCTATGACACCTTCCGTCCCGTGCATGACCGATTTTCAACCGGTATGACCAGAACCCGCAAAGTGCAATTGCTGATAGAGCATTGCGAGCGGCCCAGCCAATGGCCGCTCCTGCTTGAGAAACTACACGAGCAGCGCCCCGATACCTTCCCCGCCCCCACCGCCACCACCTCCACCGGCCCCACGCCTACAAGCCCGCCCCCGACCACCTACCAACCGTGGCCCTCGCTTCCCCCGCTCAAACCCTTGTCCACGGCCCCCACTTCCGGCCAGGCGTTGCGGATATTCCTGGGCTATGCGCCCGACGACAAAGCCCAGGTACAACATCTCTACCACCGGCTGCGGGGCGAGGGTTTTGCCCCCTGGATGGATGAAGAAGACCTGCTGCCGGGCCAGAATGTGAGACGGGAGGTACCCAGAGCCGTGCAGCAATCCAACGCGGTGATTATTTGCCTGTCGCATAGCGCCGTTGTGCAACCCGGCCCCCACCAGACACAGATCAATCTGGCATTGGATGAAGCCAAAAAACAACCAGAGGGAACAATTTTTCTTATCCCCCTGAAACTGGATGCCTGCGAACTGCCCGACCGCATGCGCGATCTCTTTACCGTCAACCTGTTCGAGCCGGGCGGCTACGAAAAACTGGTTCGGGCATTGCGGGCGGTAGGGTCGTGACGTAACGGAGCCGGACAGCGCGACACACGGTTTCTATAACCACTAGCCCCCATATGACCACAAACAAAGATCTCCGGGGTATGATTTCCAGGTAATCCTTATCATTTCCAGGGTTTTCCTGCGTTTTTTTCAGGGAATCCCCTATAGATCTCAATTACATTCTCCGATACACTAGACATTGTGAAAAACGCCACGTGATATTTTTCACGTGATTTTTTTTACGTACGGGGTTAGCAAGCAAAGGTTAGTGCGGGTAGTGTTGCTGGTGAGGAGACAACAGTGCCCGGTGTAGGAGGCGACAGATATGAGCATGGAGCAGAAAGATCAGCAGGGGATGCAGCACGGCCACTCCACAACAACCGAAGGCGCATCGCGGTATAGTGTCGGGGTTATCAACAATCCGTGTGGGGCGGCCAAGTGTGCCGCGCTGGACATTGACCCGGAACACTTCTTGTCGGAATGCTGCGCGCCGGTATGTTGGGATTGCTGGTTTGTGGCGCAGAAGATTCAGCTTTAAGCCATTCTGTGAAGCGAAACCGTTGTAGTGGTTCGTCCCGCTGTCAGGAGGTATTGCAGCGGGGACGGCCAGTACAAAAAGGAAGTGTTTGGGTGTGCTATAACGAGGGGCACGGGGAGGGAATGGTTTTTCGGCCCTTTCGTCAGGAGTATAGAAACCGGTACCAGAAACGGGTGCAATGGGCAATGAAGAGGCGCAGAGGGCAAGGCGCACGCTCATGAAGATAGCCACCCGTAGCGAATTGCAATTGTTATTTGAGAAACGTCGTAACGCATCACCGCACGTTCAATGGAGAACGTGTGGTTTTTCGTTGCGCCGCCCTCCCGCCGCTCCGCCTCACGTCTTCCGCAACACCTTCTCCGTATCCACCTGGCCCCAATAGTACCCAATATTGCTGCTCATACGCTTGGAGCGCAACGCCTCGGCGCGGGCCGACAGCTTATCACCAGCCGTCAGATGCAACCAGGCCAGATAGGTACGGGCGTCTGTCTCATAAATGCGATAGCCCGCGGCCAACGCATAATCAAGCGCCTCATCGAGATCGCTGCGGGCCGCGCCAATATCACCCAGGCGCACCTCCCAATAGCCCCGCGCCAGGAGCGCCTCTATCAACGCCGGGCGGTTTGAAATATCGCGGGCCAGCGTCACAGCCTGGTCATAATGGGCTCGGGCCAATTCATAATTGCCGCTCTCGCTTTCGAGATCGGCCAGCACCCGATAGCTACGGCTCAAATCGTCGGGCCAATCGTACACCTCACAATTGCGCAAATTGGACTCGGTAATCAACCGCGCATACTCCGTTTTGCCTATGCGCCGTTGATAGTCGGCGTGCCATACACCGGGCGTACCGTAGAGGTAGCAATCTTGCATATGAATATCGGTAATGAGCGTTTCCGCCCTGGTAAATGCGGCCCGCGCTGCTTCCAGGTGGCCACAGAGAAACGAAATCCAGGCCTGTTGCGCCAGGGCCTCGCTCTCGTTACTCTTATCATCTACGCGGTGGGCAAACTGTAATCCATTGCGGGCCGCATCGGTGCTCGACGCCAGCAAGCCCAGGTGTGCGTGCAACATCGCCAGATGTTGATAATCTACGCTTGCCCCATACCAATCATTCAATTTCAAGGCTATATCTACGCTGCGCTCAAAGAGCGGCACCGCCTCGCTCAAGCGCCCCAGATTCATCAAACAGAAACCGGCCCCATTCAAGATGTCGCGGTGGGTTGTCGGGTCGTTGACGCCCGGCTCCTGCGCCAGATCACCCGCCGGGAAGAAGGCCTGCATTAACGCCAGACCCGTTTCATAGGCCCCGGATTGGTACACCAGCACATGGCGGCTATCCAGTTCGAGATGTTCGCGGTAGATATGGTGGGCCTCGTCGTAGGTATTGGCGCTGCAAGCGTGGTAGACCGTCTCAATCAGCGGCTTGAGCGATGTCAATGTCCGCTCCCAGGGAAGCGCTTTCACCACCCCCAGGTAATACTCCTTCAAACCGGTGTGAATCTGGTCGCGCACAAGCGCATGTTCCTGCTCAAGGTACGTTGCATAGTGGGCCCGTACCAGCGGGTGCATGGTATAGTGTTGCTCGTGCGCGTGGTAGGAGAGAATACCATCTTGCACCAGTTCGGACACCATCGCGTGAAAAGACACATTATCTAGCGCATTGATAGGCGCATTCAGCAAATCCAGGTTTTTGGCCCGAAACACCGTGTCCAACGATTGCTGCGGGATGGGCCGACGAAAAGCGCTAAAGATGGTCAGAAACATACGCTGTGCCTCGGTAAGCGTCGCGTCGTAGGCCGTGAGTACCTGGTGGACATAGTGGCCACGCGACTGGTGGGAGGTTGGCAAGGGCATATCGCTAATGCAGAGCGTACCGCCATAGGTTTTATCCAGACAGGTGGCCAGGAGCCGCAGCGAGAGGGCGTGGCCATTCCATTCGGCCGCCATCCTATCGAGGGCCGTATCGTGGCCCACAACGCCTATCTGGCGTAGGAGTACATTGCTTTCGTCGGGCGAAAGCCGCTCTACTGTGCGGTGGGAACAACTGGTATAACCAACCAGATCGAGCAACGGAATACGGCTTGTCACCAGGCAGAAGGATTCATGCCCATCGGCGGCAAAGAAGCGCAGAAAATCGCGCATATCGGTATTCGTCAGCAACCCGTAGAAATCGCCCTCATGGTGCTGTACCACCTCCAACCCATCCAAGACAAAGAGGTAGCGGCCGGTCTGAAGCGTGGCCCCAAGCACCTGGGCCCGCATATTTGCCGAAGGGGTGCGGCGGGGGCGGCCATTGCTGAGGTAGGCCAGGGCGGCCTCAAAAAATTCATCTACGCTGCGCTGTTCGCGGAAACCCCACCAGAACACCCCGTCTGGTTGGGGTTGCACCGGGTCGGAGAGCATCTTATCAAGCCAGTGGCGAGCCAGGGTGCTTTTGCCTTCGCCACCGGCCCCCTTGAGCATGGTCACCCGGCTTTGTAAGAAGGTGCGATCAACGCTTATCTGCCGCATCAGTTCGTGGCGTTCTACCCACCACGCCTGCCGTTCAGGGGCTCCATGCAGGGCTGGTTGCAGGTTTTGGGCAATGCTAATATAGGTTTCGCAGATGTCGGGGCGCGGGCGGAGGGCCGGAAAGCGGGGTAGCGGCGCATAGCGAATGGGCAAGTTAAAGGGATCGAGCCGCACAATACAGGCATTCACAGCCCACGTTGTCCGCTCGCCGGGCGCGTTGGCGTCGTCGCTGAGCCAGTTTTCAGAGATAATGCCAACCACCAGATTGTGCTCTATATCCAGCACCGCCGCCCCACTCACGGCCCGATCTAACTCAGCCGACTGAAGCTGTATCGGGTCGGCATGTAGCGAGAACCCCTCTGGCGGCACAGTCTGAAACTGAATTTTGCCTTCGATAATGTGGACTCGTTCGTGCTTGAGCGAACGGTAGCCATAGCTGCGAAAGGGATTCATTGCGGAATGGTCGGCTTTGCCCAGAACGGCTATTTGTTCCGGCCCAAGCGGCGCTTCGCCGTCGAGCAATTGCAGCAAGACTACATCATCATCGTGGTAGGGGAATCTGGCCGCAAGCGTGGCACGGCGACGGTTGGCTTCGCCGCTGCGAGCCTGGGGAAAGTAAATATTGATCTCCTCGTCGGCATAGTTGTGGGGCTCGACACCGAGCGTGCGTACCACCTGGGCACAGGTGATGATAAGACCCTCGCTGGAAACGACCAGTCCCATTCCCACAATATGGCTATAATCAGGGGTACAGATTTGAACGGTAAAGTCTCGTACATTTTGGATACGTACATTCGATGTCATAGACTGGCATCCTCCTTACACACATTCCCATTATCTCAGTATGGCGTGCTCTTGCGAACGAGCGTGACAGCAACCCGCCCGGCGCAGGGCTCTGGCCGGTTGCTGCGTACCACAGGAAAAAATACGATGTACTATAAAATAACGACGTAGGTAGAGTATATCACACCTCATATGCTATAATAAGGGGCAAGATTCGCACCGTTGCATACATTCAAGAGACATGGTGAGGAGAAAGTATCAATGCTCGTTATCAAGCGTCTGATGCGCCGCTGGCACGAGTGGCTTGGCGAACATCCCACAACCCGACGCTGGTTAAATGTATTACGCCTGGGACTCTTCCAGTTTGGTATGGGGTTGGCGCTGGCCCCCCTGACCGGCACCTTGAACCGGGTGCTGATTGATGAAATGGGCATCCAGGCTATTCTGGTCGGGTTCTTGCTGGCCATCCACTACTTTGTTTCCCCCGTGCGGGCGATGATAGGCTTTCAGTCTGATAAAGACCGCTCGGTTGGCCACTGGCGCACGCCCTATGTCATGCTTGGGGCCATGTTGACGTTTGGGGGGCTGGTATGTGCGCCCTTTACGCTGGTGCTACTGAGCGGCGACGGCATGATGCGGCTGCCCTTCTGGCTTATTCTCATCATCTGTACCGCCATCTTCCTGGCCTATGGTATCGGGGCCAATATTGTCGAAACCATCTATCTCGCGCTGGTCAGCGATATTACCCCCCCCCGCGAGCGCGGCAAGGTGCTGGCCGTGCTGTGGGTTATGCTGGTGCTTGGTACGGTGTTTAGCTCTATCGTCCTGAGCTGGTTGCTGGAAGAGTATAACAGCATGAAACTGATTCAAGTAATGCAGGGGAGCGCGGTCGTGTTTATGCTGCTCACCTTCCTGGCCCTGTTTGGGCAAGAGCGGCTCAACCCGGATGGTACCGTTGTCTCGCACACAGACGAAACCCGTATCCGCCTGACACTCTGGGAATCCGTCAAACTCCTGGCGAAACAGCGCGGCCTGCGTGACCTGTTTATCGTGCTGTTTATCGCCACCACCGCCTTTGCAACCCACGACGTTCTGCTAGAGCCCTACGGCGGGCAGGTGCTCAATATGAGCGTGGCGGCTACCACCCAATTAACCGCCTTGTGGGGCGTGGCGATGCTCGTATCCATTACCATCTCCGGCTGGTTGCTCTGGAAGGGCCGGTCGCCGCTGACGCTCATCATTGGCGGATGTGTGCTTGGGATGGCCGGCTTCCTCACGGTGAGCCTGGCCAGCAGCGAAGCCCACGTCAACCCCTTCCGCGGCGGGGTGTGGCTCATTGGTATGGGGCGCGGTATGTTTATTGTCGCCAGCGTGGCGCTGGTTATGTCCCTGACCGACGTTGGGCACGCCGGCCTCTTCCTGGGCCTGTGGGGGGTTATGCAGGCCGTGGCACAAGGGTTTGGTACGATGGGGGGCAGTCTGCTACGCGACGTGGCTTACTGGCAAACCCAGAATGTGGCGCTTGGCTATACCGTGGTATATGCCACCTCGTTTGTCTTCCTGATGGTATCCCTGGCGCTAATCGTCGCGTTGCGGCTCGACCGCCAGCTACGCTCTGGGACGGTACGTTCGCCCTGGTCGGGCTTGCAGGATATACCCGCCGACCAGATTGCGTTTTAATGGAAAATCTCTCTCGCAGCACATGAAGCAGGAGCGAGCGGCGGGGGGGCCGGCCCCAATGCTGCTAAGTTTTTGCCTTCGTCGCCGCTATGCCGCGTGAGAATGCGGTATCTTGGGAGACGGCTTGCCGCGTTC
>DAOTUK010000161.1:0-10485 GCA_034437375.1 Chloroflexaceae bacterium
GCAGGATATGGCCCACCGGCTGGTAGTAGGACTGGCACGGTAAGACGCTCCCGTCTGGCTCAATCGCCATAGAATACTCGCCAGCATTGCACCGCTTGGAGCCTATCTCAAGCTCTACGGGCGACAGGCGGCAATATTCCGTAGGCGTATACCAGAGAAAGCGCATTCCCCGTGCGGCGGCGCTATCGCGCACATAGACCAGCGTGGGGGCTAGTTCTTCGGGCGCAAGCGCGTCGGCGTAGCACGCCCCCTTCCCCGAACATATCATCCCATTCATCGCAAAGGTACGCACCCCTAGCCGGTCAAGGAAATCAAGCAGCATTTCGACATGGGGCGCGTTGCTGCGCGTCAATGTCGTATTCGTAATAGTATGAATGGGACTTGCCACCGCATTGCGGATACCCTGTACTGTCTGTTCAAACGACTGGGCCCCCGTAATCGCGTTGTGCTGGTACGCCAGGGGCGAGGCCAGCGTGACCTGGACATGGTTCAACCCGGCTGCGACCAGCGTATCTAGATAGGCGCGGTCGGCCAGGCGGCGCCCGTTGGTATTCAACCCGACAATAGCCCCGCGCTGGTCGGCATAGCGCACCATGTCGGGCAGGTCGGGGGCCAGGGTAGCTTCTCCCCCCGTAAAGATAATGTGGGGAATCCCCACCTCGCGCACGACATCCAGCACGCGGTACCATTCTGCGCGGCTTAGCGAAGGCATCGTGCGGCGCTGTGGCTCGTTGTAGCAATGCTCGCAGGCGTTGTTACAACCATAGGTCAGGGCAATATCCACCTTGTAGGGCGCGTGGGGCGGGGTGCTAAAGAGCGGCGCATGCTGTGTGGGCCTATGCGCCGCTATCGCACAGGTCGGGCAATCTCCGCCCGGCGTGCGGAGGCGGGCCACCATCTCATACATACCGGCCAGTTCGTTGGCCAGGTGGGCCCGGCGGGTGCCCTGGTAGCGCCGCGCCAGCAAAGCCGCGGCCTGCTGCTGTGGCACATCGTCCAGCGCCAGTTTGACCATATCGGTGGCTGTGGCGTTCAGATGTACCACATCGCTTACATTGACAAAGAGGACGCCCTGGCCATCCTGCTCAACGCGCAGGTGGAGCCGGCCCTGTTCGTCCGGCCCGCCGGTGGGGTAGGGGTAGAGTCCCGGCGCCGGTGGTGGGGGCGGCGCGGCAAAAAGGGTGCTTGTCCCCTGCGCGAGGGTGTGCCATAGATGCGCCAGCGGGTTGGTAGGCCCGTTGCGGCTCACCACTTGACCTCCTCTTCCAACTGGTAGACCGAGCCGCAATACTCGCAATTGACCATCACCGCGCCGGCCTGGACGCTCACCGACTTCTCCGTGAGCGGCGCACCACACGACTTGCACTTGAGCGATTCGACGCTCACATCACCACTCAGATCTATCTTCTGGGTAATATTAGTCTGGACAATCTGGGGTTGGATACGCGAGAGGTAGACAAGCCCCCCGGCCGCAATAAAGAGGACAATACCAATAATAATACGGACAATCTGGCCCTGTGAGCCAGCGACAAACATTAGACCAAGGAAACCAAGCACGGCTGCCACAAGGTAGAAAACAATTTTCATAGCGGTTGTTTCTCCATCGGGCTTCTGGGATACGGGCCTATGCCTATTGTAGCGGGTGTCTGTCGGAAAGTCCAGAGATTTAGCAACCCTGATTGTGTGGTAAACCCTGGGAGCGCGAGTGTCTCGCTCGCATGCGGGCAAGAGGCCCGCGTTCCCTGGCAGGTCGTTTCCGAGCCACGTAAGATTGCTATTGCTAGAGCAAGGGGCGGCGGGCCGGTACCCCCACAGCCCGCGGGTAGCGCGAGGGGGTAGCGGCAACTTTGCCCACCACAATCAGGTTGCGCGGTGGTTCGCCCGGCAATTCTACCGGCGCAACCGATAGCAGCGCACCGCCAAGCGTTGCGAGCACCCGCCGCGAATCGGCCGCCTCCATCGCGGCGGCGGGCCCTTTGGGGGCGAGAACGCGCCCACCACAACGCACCAGCGGCAGACAATACTCAGCCAGCACGCGCAGCTCTGCGACGGCGCGGGCCGTGGCCACGTCATACTGTTCGCGGTGCTCCGCCATATGCCCAAGCAGTTCGGCCCGCTCGTTCAGGAGGGTGACATTTTCAAGCGCCAACCGATCAACCATGTGTTGGAGAAAGGCGACTTTCTTGCCCACCGACTCTACCAGCGTGAGGCGCAGGGCGGGGAAGGCAATTTTCAGCGCCAGGCCCGGAAAGCCGGCCCCCGTGCCAATGTCTACCAGCGAGTGGGGCGCGTCGCCCCACCAGGCAACACAGCACAACGAGTCGAGGAAATGGCGGATATAGATGGCGCGGGTTTCGGTAATGGAGGTAAGGTTGCAACGCTGGTTCCACGCTTGCAATTCGGCGGCGTAGGTTGCAAACTGGCCCACCTGCGCGGCGGAGAGGGGGATACCCCAGGCGGCGGTGGTTTCAAGGATGGCGGTTTCGGGGGTGGCCATACAGGAAGGCTAGGCCGCTGTTTTGAAGAGCGGGTATGGTGGCATAAGAATATCAAGCGATATACCAGGCCCCGCATACAAGCCGCGTATCATCTCCAACGACAACGCCCGCCGACGGTGCAGTATGTCGGCAACATCAGACGCATTTCCAATGTAGGGTTCCAGGTCATATGGAGTCATGCCCCGACTCTCCATATGGTAGATGATGGCCTCAATCGGGTCGGGCAATGGCATCGGATAGCGTTGGGCCTCGTAATCCTCTCGCAGTATCGTGAGCACTTCCATGGGACGAATAGTCATAAAGTATACAACCCCTCCTCCCGCACATAGTCCAACACCGCGTCGGGGAGTTGGTAGCGCACCGGCTGCCCCTGCGCCAGACGTTCGCGCAGCGTGCTGCTGGCAATATCAAGCAGCGGGCCGGTGATCACCTCTGTGCGTTGGGAAATACCGGGCACTTCGTCCTCAAGAGCCGCCAGATCAACCGCGACACCGGGGCGCGCCACCAGCGCCAACCGCGCCAGCGCAAGCACCTGGCGGGCCCGATACCAACGCGGCAAACGCAACACCGCGTCGGCCCCCAGAATAAACCACACCTCGGCGTTGCCGCCATACCTCTCCTGCACCACTTGCAACGTGTCCACCGTGTACGAGGGTGGCGGCCGGCGTATCTCAATGTCCCACGGCTCCAGCGCCGCGTTGTCGGCGCAAGCTCGCCGCACCATCTCCAACCGTTGCGGTGGGGTCGCCGCGTGGCGGCCCTGCTTCAACGGTTGGTAGGCCGTGGGCACAACGTAGACCCGCGCCAACCCAAGCGACCAGCGCACTTCCTCCGCTATCGCCAGGTGGCCATAGTGAATGGGGTCAAACGTTCCGCCGAGAATACCGATACGCTGGCTCAATGCTCATGAGCTCCCATCTGCATCTCGCGGGCATCCTGGAAGAGGTGCCACACTAGCCACGCCACGTCCGACTGATCGGCCGGCAGCAAATCATCAACGTAGGGCGCGATAAGATCTACCACATCGCCACGGGTCAGGCGGTAGACGCGCGGCCCAAGCAACGCATGGATCTGGATGGCCAGCGTATCGGCCAACTCTGAAAGCTCACTATCGTGCAAGCGATGCAATTGCTTGCTACGTTGCAATGGCATAACGCTTTCTACTCCTCAACGCACCACAGCGAAACAGGCCCCGCCGCTACCGATTGCCGCGGCGTTCGCCCGGCTCGCCCTGGTTGCGAATACTCTCTTCACGCAACCGCATCGCATCCTGCGCGCCGGCCGGCCGCGCAGCGGGGCGGGCCCCGGTCTGGCGGCGGCGGGGCGGCTCGACCACCTCATGATCATAGCTGCGCGGGTCGGGCAATTGCTGATGGCCCCGGACGCTGCCGTCGTCATCATCCAGCGACAGCTCATTATTCGTCAGGCTATCGTGAATATAATCCAGATACTCGCGTATATCGGCGTTGTCTTCCAGGCTCTCAAAGGGCAACGATGCCCCGCTCACCGTCTTGACACTCTGGCCAATCTCCTTCAACGTCTTGTCAATCCCCTTGACAAGCCCCTTCATCACGCCGGCCAATTCCTCGCGCTCTTCCGTCGAAAGATTGGCAAAGCCCTTGAGCGCCTTTTCTTGCGCCCGCAACAGGGTACTGCGCATAATGGCAATATCGGCTTGCGTTTGCAACTCGTAGCGCTTGACGAGATGGGCCTGGCGCACCTGCTCAACCAGTTCTTCAGAATTAACCGGTGTCCACAGCAAAGCGGGAATGATAATAAACCCGATAATTCCCACAAAGACCTGCTGAATGATCAGGCCGGTATCGGCCACCACCTGTTGGGTAGCCCACCAGCTATACTGAATTTCAAAGCAGTAATAGAGCAGATAGCCGGAAGCGAGAATTACGACCCCATAGCCCCACGTTTTCGCATTGATCTTTTGCAGCAGCATACCCCCCGGCGACCAGGGTATTAGAAACGAAATAAGCACCGGTGGGGCCAGCACCAGAATGGCGGTAAAGGCCAGCGCCATAATGGTATTATCGGTAAGCTGGCTCTGTACCCCCCACCAGTACAAGGACGACCCGATCATAGCCACAAAGGCGAGGATCGTAAGCACCGATTTGGCGGTAAAGAATTCGCCTCGTCCGCGTGGCCGCTGTCCCCGCACCATATCTAAATAACGACTACCCACAACTAACTCCACCTTTCATAGCGTACAGATACAAGAGAGACAGCAGCCTGACAGGGGGTGCCCCTGCCTGACTGCTGTCATCATAGAACCTCTATGCGCATAGAAATGCCACACGGTAGAAAACCTCTAGAATGCCTGGCGTGGCCGGACTTCTGGTGTCAGAATAACATACGTATCAATCCACTCATCGTACCCCGCTGCGCGTATCCGCTCTATCAGCGACGATGAAATAGCAGTAAGGCCATAACTCTGGTTGACATGGTAGGCCACTTCCAGGGCTGGTACCCCTTGTCCGACAAGCTGAAATTGGGCCTGGGCCTCGAAGTCGCCGGCAAAACTCCCAAGCATCACATGTTGTTGATTCACCGGGTCATACCACCACAATTCGCTGCCCGATGTGGTAAAAAGCGCTGGTGGTTCAAAAACCTCGCGGTTGTCCTGTTGTGCCCGCCATCGCTCGGCATATGACACGGCCGGTAGCGTCGGCGGAACGATCACAAACTCTGGTGTCGGCGTGGGTGTTGGCACGGTGGGGGTCAGCGTCGGGGTAGGCACTACGGTTGTCGGAGTGGTGGTCGTCGTCGGGGTGATCTCCACCGGCGATGGCTGCGGTGATGGCAGCGGAGCCTGTGTTACAGAGGGGGTTACCGTTTGGGGCCCCTCTGTAGCGTTGGTCGTGGGGGTCACCGTCTCAAACAAGCCCCCGACCGAGTTCACCGTTTCCTGCATCTCGCCCGCTACGCTGGTGGCTTCCGTTACCGTTGCGGTTGCCGAAGCCGTCATCAAGCTCGTCGGACTCTGAAAGATACTCACGGGTGAGGGGGTCAATGATCCCGGCTGGTCTATATGCAACGCTTCCATACAACCAGACAGTACGACCATGAGACTGAACAGAAGACCCAGGCGAAGCCCCGCGCGAACTGCTACCATCCCAACCAGCCTTGAGTACGCACAACCTCATGCACACAATACGTTACCACATCCGTATGACGTTTCCCCATATGCCACTGCTACGACACCAGGACGGAGCACACCTCCCGTTTCAAACAACAACACTTGTTTGCACTTAAACATAATGATACCATACTTCAGCATTGTTGCAAATAGATTGCCTGGGGGTATCTGTTCACTGTTGGGGGGAGAATTCCTGGGAGCGCGGGTATCTTGCCCGCTCCGGAGCGGACGTCCCGCCTGCGCTCCCAGGGAAAGAACGACCTCTGCCGGGTGCAAGCACGATTTGTCAGAACCCCACTTTCTGGCAACCGGACGAGAAATAGCACCACGGAGACACAGAGGCACGGAGATAACACGGAGATGGGGAGCGAGAGGAGATGTCCCTGGGAGGGAAAACCAGCGGGGGTTGCCATAAAACGCTCGGTGTTGCTCCGTGGCTCCGTGCCTCCGTGGTGAGAATCATTGTCTGAAGGGCATATCTCCCAGAATGGCCTGACACATCATGACTGCCCCCATCAGCCACCCGCTGATCAGCACAGGGGCGGGCCATGGTATAATTGAAGTTTAATCAGGGGAGCATACAGACCATGCGGAACAGCGCGCGAGACAACGCGGTTGAATTGGTCTACTTCTCCTGAGCAGGATTTTCGGATTTGCTGTCAAGGAGGACATTGATGAGGTTATATGGCCCGGAGAAAATCCACAATGTTGGCCTGTTTGGGCATGTTGGTTGTGGAAAAACGACCCTGGCTGAGGCGATGCTGCTCAGATCAGGGATGGTAAAACGCCTGGGGCGCGTTGAAGATGGCAATACCGCCAGCGACTACGATCCCGAAGAGCACAAACGCGGTATGTCTATCAATCTGAGCATTCTTCCTATTGAATGGGACGAGAATAAGATAAACCTGCTGGATGCACCCGGCTACGCCGACTTTGCCGGCGATATGGCTTCTGCCATGCGCGTGATAGACGGCGCTATTATCGTGATGGATGCATCGGCGGGGGTTGAAGTGGGTACCGAACTGGTCTGGGAAATGGCCGTCAAAGCAAACGTCCCGCGTATTCTCTTTATTAACAAACTCGACCGCGACAACGCCAATTTTTTCCGCTGTGTCGAACAGGCCCGCGAATTGCTGGACGACGCCATCACCCCGATGCAAATACCTATTGGCTCATCAAAAGACTTTCGTGGCATTATATCGCTGCGCCAGCAGGTCGCGTGGCTTTGCTCTGGCAAACAAGATGGCAAGTCGGTTGAAGACGCCGTGCCAGAAGCATTGCTCGACCAGATGCACGATTGGCGTACCCAGTTAATTGATAAGATTGCCTCTACAAATGAAGATTTAATTGAGAAGTACCTTGACCAGGGTGAGGACGCCTTGACTAAAGAGGAGCTCCTGCGCGGGTTGCGGGCGGGTATTGCCAATGGAAGTATTGTCCCCGTCTTTTGCGGCTCCGGGTTGCAAGTATCCGGCATTGGGCACCTGCTCGATGGTATCCTGGATAGTATCCCCTCGGCGGCCCGCAAGCCCGTTGACGCCACCGACCTGGTGGCCAATGAACCCGTCACGCTGGAATGTGCCGCCAACGAGCCCCTGACAGCCATGGTCTTTAAAACCCTGGTTGATCCCTATGGCAAAGTCTCCTACTTCCGCGTGTATAGCGGCGAATTCCACGCCAACTCGTCGCTCCAAAACCCACGCATGGCGAAAGAAGAGCGCATTGCCCACATCTACCGGGTATCGGGCAAGGAACAGGAGGACGTACCAACCATCGGGCCCGGTGACATAGGCATGGTGCTCAAGCTCACCGATACCGCCAGCGGCGACACCCTCTGTACCCCCGACCGCCCGCTACAACTGGCTGGTATCCCCTTCCCCAAACCAGCCTTTACCGCCGTGCTCAAGCCGCATGGCCGCTCCGACCTGGACAAACTGGGCTCCTCCATCGCGCGCGTACTGGAAGAAGACCCGACCCTGCAATCCTCCCGCGATGCCGTCACGGGCGAAATCCTTATCTCCGGCCTGGGCGAAAGCCACCTGGATATTATTGCCGAACGGATGAAGCGCAAATATGATACCCACGTTGACATAGATCTCCCGCGCATCCCCTACCGCGAAACGATACGCACCACCGCCGACGCCCAATATCGCCACAAAAAACAGACTGGCGGCGCCGGACAATTTGCCGATGTCTCCATGCGCGTCGAACCTTTGCCCCCCGACCCGGAGCGCGAGGATTCGCTCGTCTTTGTTAGCGAAATCGTGGGCGGCGTCATCAGTCGTGGGTTCTGGCCCGCCATCGAAAAGGGCGTCCGCGAAGCGATGGCCGAGGGCGTGCTGGCCGGTAACCAGGTGGTAGATGTTAAAGCCGTTATCTTTGACGGCAAGGAACACCCGGTCGACTCCAAGGAAATCGCCTTCAAGACCGCCGGCTTACACGTCTTTAAACAGGCCGTCATGAAAGCACAGCCCGTTATTGTTGAGCCAATCTACCAACTGGAAATTACCGTGCCAGAAGATTACGCCGGCGACGTGATGAGCGACTTGAACACGCGGCGCGGGCGCGTCCTGGGTATGATGCCCTCTGGCCGCGGCAAAACAACCATTACCGCGCAGGTACCCCTGGCCGAATGCCAACGCTACGCCACAGACTTGCGCTCTATTAGCCAGGCCCGCGGCAACTTTACTATGACCTTTGACCACTACGAAGATGTCCCAACGCACATCATGCAGCAACTGATTGACGCCTATAAACAGAGCCGCGAACAGGAATAGCCCAACCCGGCAACGCCACCTATGGCAGCGCCTCGATGCGCCAGACCCCACTGGCGCGTATCTCCCATACACAGGGCCCCTGGGTAAAATCCACAGGGGCCTCCGTATTCACAGTACCGGTTACATCCTGTACCACAAAGCTACTATCGGCACAGTAGACCATCAGGCGAAAGGGGCCGCTGCCCCCGTGGGTAATCCGATACGTCACCGGCGCAACGCCCGGCGGCTGAAACGTATCGCTCACCATATCGCCCTGGCCCGAAATTTCCCGGGCCATCTCCTGATTGATGGCCAGAGGCTCTACCTTTATCTCCCAATCCCCATCAGCATATATCTCTAGCGAATAGATGTTGGGGCCCATTAACAGCGTATTGCCAAGGTAGGGGCCCGTCGCATTGAACAATGTCCGCTTATCCTGCTCGCCTTGTGCTGTGGCATACACGGTAAAGGTGTTACTACCCGTATGCTGCGCCACCATGCGGTTATAGGGTTCGGATACGACAAAGGGGCCGGTCAAGCGATCCCCTTCTTCGCTAAAGGACAGGGGCGCTTCTGGCAAGTCCCCGGTCTCAAGCGGCAACGTCTGCGTCATGTTGGGCGCGGCCTGGGGCGGCGGCAGCGTGGGCGACGGGGGCGGCGCGGTCGGTGGGGCCGGCGTCAACGGTTCTGACGAAGGCGCAAGCGCCGGCGGCGAAGAAACCATCGTGTCGCCAGAAACTTCAGCAGCAATACCCGCCAACCCAAAATCGTTATTGATATTGGCCAGCGCGCGGTCATACAGCGACGCTATAGTATCTGGTACGTCCCTATCCAATTGGAGCAGCATATTCTGGTTTACAAACAGACGCGACGAGAACATAGGGTCACGCTGGCCCAGTTCATTGTAGTACGCTCGTACGGCCTCGCGCTGATCTTCGGTATCAAACATAAACACCTTGCCCCCAATACCCGGCCCCACCGACGGTATAAAGAACCGCATACCGGCAACGGGTTGGGCCGGCAGATGCCCAAAATCAGCCGGGGACATAGGGATAAGATTTTCGGCTTCTAGCCCGGCCCGTTTAAAAGCTGTCAGAGTTTGCTCAATAGTATATTGCGAGAAGGCGGGTATGGGCGTCGGCGACGCAATGGGTAAGGGCATCGGCGTCTCAATGGGCTGTTGTGGGGCGGTCACGTTGCCACTGGTCACCCACCCTTGATAATTGAGGATACGGCGTTCGGGTTGCTGCCCCCCCTCCGCCTTCAGGCAATTCTCGGCCGGGTCTATCACCTTCACCTTGTACCAATGCATCAGGAGATTTTTTTGCTCATCCAGAAAAGCAACCGTGTCGCCTTCGCAGACCGTCGCCAGCGTCTCGCCAAAGAGTTCTGGCTTTTCGTGCAATGCCGTTTTGTCTGTTATCTTGCCCGTATTGATAGGCGTCATAGCGGTATCGGGTTGCGTTATAACCGTCGTTGGTTCCACAGCGGGGGGGGGCGGTTGTCCCCCATTCGGCTGGTTGGTCGTCGGAACCGGCACGGGTTGCGGGGGCGTCTGGCCCCCAGGGTAGGGCGACACCGGGGGGGGCGTGGGAGCCACGGGAACCGGGAGCGGAGCAGCGGGGGTGGCCGGGGCCGGGGTAGCGGTCACGACCACATGAATGGTACGCTCAGGGTTGTGAAACAGCCCGGCCACAAACCACCCGATGAGGAAGAAGCCAAACCAGGACAGCACAATCCCCCCCACGATGAGGTACTGATCAAGTTTCCTCATAACTCAATATCAGGATTCGCGTTCTGCTGGATGACTTCGCGTGACCGTCCGGTCTCGGCCGGCCCGACGACGCCCTGTTGCTCTAGCAACTCGATGAGTTGGGCCGCTTTGCTATAGCCAATCCGCAAACGCCGTTGGAGGAGCGACGCGGAGGCCCGCTTGTGCTGCTGCACCAGTGCTACCGCTTTCGGCAGCAACGTTTCTTGCTCTTCGGTGCTGAGAAATTCTGAAGGGGGCGCAAAGTCGGTATCGTTGTCATTGTGGGCCGGCAGAGGCGCGGCCGCTCTGTCCGCGTGCTGCTGCGGCTCC
>DAOTUK010000162.1:0-3675 GCA_034437375.1 Chloroflexaceae bacterium
AACACCTCGAAGACGACCTGGGGCGCAAGCCCCTGCTCCTCCCACTGGCGGTACGAGCCGCGATACCCTTTGGGGCGACCAAATACGACCATCGCGTCGGGCGCCCGTCGGATGCCCGGCTGCCCTTCCACCGGGTACCAGAGCAAGTCGCCGGCCACAAAGACCTGCGGGGCATCTCGAAAGATGGCGTCGAGATTGCCCTTGATGGTCATAATCCATGCAAACTGTAAGGTATTATCAGCCACGGGTTGTCCATCACTATCAGGATAGACGATCTCCTGTTTGGTTTGTAAAGCGGCGTTGATGCTCATAGCGTCCTCCTTGTTGCTGGTTACTGGTTTCGCGCGTTGCCAGAATGCTGACCGTTGGTTGCGCCGTGGCAACGCTACTCACGATTATCATTATGCCGTATAGAACACTTGGCCGCAAGATCCCACGCCCCCACCGCATTGCCCGACAAATCGCAATCTTCGACCAACCCGGAGCCCTGCGCCAAAACGCGGATGCCGTGTGACCCGTTGTGGTTTATCTGGCAGCGCCGTATTACGGGCTTGCTACCGGCCCCAATACTGATACCCGTATCTACATTGGATAGAATAAAACTTTGTTCGACCGTTCCTTCGCCCCGTTCAAAGATAAAAATGCCGCGTTGGCGCTCGTGGTGTATTTTACAGCGGCGGATGAAGGGGTTTCCCTGTTGGGTAATCCCCACCCCCGCTTTGGCATTGCCAAAAATATTGCATGCTTCAATTGTGCCTTCGCCTTTGTCGTAGACATAGACCCCATAGCCATTCACCTGGTCGTGTATCTGGCAGAGGCGCACCAGCACATTGCCGCCGCGCTCAATGCTAATACCGGCCCGCCCATTACCAAAGATGTCGCACCCTTCGACAACCCCCACGCCCTTTTCGGCAACGACGATACCATCACGCGACCCATGATGAATTTTGCAACGGCGGATAATCGGGTTTCCTATCTGGCGAATCTCTACCCCGGCTCCCGCATTGCTAAAGATGTCGCAGTCTTCAATAATGCCCTGCCCATGGTCGGTAACGCTAATGCCGATACTCTTGCTATCGTGTATCTGACAGCGCCAGATGATCGGGTTGGCCCTGGCTCCGTGGATGGCAATACAGGCCAGCGTATCGGAGGAGATGTTGCAATCTTCCAGCACCATACGGCCCTGGGGAATATCTATGGTGACATACTCCTTTTCGGCCAGGCCAGCGCGGCCACGCAAGGTAATGCCGCGCACGACAGCATAGTCTGTCTCCATCATAAGGCAGGGTGAGTCGGTGCTTTCAATGAAAATATCGTCTATGGGCCCGTCGCCAATAATTTCCAGCGGGCGGTCTATGACCAGACCTTCGCGGTAGAGCCCTGGCCGCACCAGGATGCGCGAACCAGGCCGCGCTTTAGTAATCGCTTCTGCAATAGTGTCATAGTGGCCATCCTCCTGCTTGGAGACAATGGCCACGGGCATGGTCGTTGCGGGTACCACTTTGGTTTCTGCTTTCTCTTCGGTTTGTTCCGGCTGGCGCTTCTTGGTAATCGGTACGGTCGTGTCACCAATGCTGCTAATCAGCACCTCGCTGTTGATAGCGGTAAGCCCTGTTTTGTAGACCATACTTAAGGCGGTACGCATGGCGGTGGCGCTGGCAAAGCGCTGCTCAAGGCTGTGCGACATGGCCTGGTGGAGGATAACGGCAATTGCTGGCGGTATTTGCGCGTTAATCTCGTTGGCCGGGCGCAGCGGGTCGGTTTGCTCGCTCAAGACGGCCGCTGCGCGGGTGAGCGAGTCTGACGGGGGCATACCGGTGAGCAGATGGTAGACGGTGGCGGCCAGGGCGTAGAGGTCGCTGCGGGGGTCATCTTCTTGCCCCTGTATTTGTTCAAGCGGCGCATAGCCCGGTGTGAGGATACGAACATTGCGGCCGCTACTGCTCCCATCGCCAGAGCGGAGCCGTTGGGCTCCTCTGGCCAGGCCAAAGTCCAGCAGGATAATATCCTGGCGCGGGGTAAACTTCAGGTTGCGTGGCTTAATGTCGCGGTGGATAATGGGCGGGTTTTGTCCGTGGAGGTATTCAATCGCATCAAGCAGTTGGTCGGCCCAGCGCAGCACATCTATGGGGGAGAAGGGCTCGTTGGCCCGGGTCAGGATCATGCCCAGGTCGTCGCCAGGGATATATTGCATCACCAGAAACTCGCCCTGATCTTCGGCAAAGTGGTCGCTGACGACGGGCAGGACGGGGTGTTGGAGACTGGCCAGCAAGCGGGCCTCACGTTCGAAGGCGTCGCGCAGGTGGGTATCGGTAACGAGCACCTGTTTCAGGGCTACCGTATTGCCAAGGCGCTGGTCTATGGCCTGGTACACGGCTCCCATGCCCCCCTGGGCAATAAGGCTGATAATACGATACCGGTTTTGTAATATGGCATCGGTTGCAAGTAGCACCATAGGTTATTCTCTGTTTCCACTCCCCAATACCATACATCCCTCTTCGATGGCCCAGGCGCCACGGGTGTTATTGGTGAGGTCACACTCTTCAACAATAGCGCCACCATTTTCATTGATCTGCACGGCAGCCATTTTATTCTGATTGATGGTGCAGTGGCGAATATCTGGGTTGCCAAACTGTCCTACTTCGACGCCAGCATGGGCGTTGTGATGGATGGCGCAATGTTGAAAACTGCCGGTGCCGTTGGTTGCTACCAGGATACCACTACGACGCGCTTTTGAAATATCGCAGTGGCGGAACGTCGGGTTACTCTCTTCCGTAATACTCACGCCGGTATCGCTGGTCTGCATGATGGTGCATGAGTCAATAGTACCATGGCCATTCTCACAGACGGTAATACCAACCCC
This sequence comes from Chloroflexaceae bacterium, assembly GCA_034437375.1. Taxonomy (GTDB): domain Bacteria; phylum Chloroflexota; class Chloroflexia; order Chloroflexales; family Chloroflexaceae; genus JAAUSY01. The sequence goes on from DAOTUK010000162.1 coordinate 2,864, forward strand.
CTTTTCATCGTGGATTGTGCAGCGACAAATGAAGGGGTTGCTTTCCTGGATAATAGCAATGCCGGTCTGCGCATTGCCATAAATATCACATGCTTCAATAAAGCCGGTGCCTTTGTTGGTTACCAGGATACCATGGCCTTCGAGTTGTTCATGGATGGTACAGCCGCGGACAAGGGGGTTGCTCTGTTGGGCAATTTCAAGGCCGGCTTGAACGTTGTCGAAGATGTTGCACTCTTCAATCATACCAGCGCCTTTTTCGGTGATAGCGATACCGTTGCGCTGGTTATCGTACAGGTTACACTGGCGGATGACCGGGTTGCCGCCCTGGCGTATCTGGATACCGTCGGTAGCCGCTCCGGATATATCGCATGTTTCAATCGTGCCGCGTCCCTGTTCTGCGACAGCGATACCGCATCCCGCTTCATTGTGTATCTGGCACTGCCAGATAACGGGGTTAGCCTGGTCGGTATAGATAGCAATGGCGCAAGTTGTGTTGGTGCTAATGCTGCATGCTTCCAGCAGCAGGCGGCCCTGGGGAATATCTATGGCGCTCGGTTGGTCGGGTGGTGGGGCGCTGGCGCGCCGGCGCAGGGTGATGCCGCGCAGCAGGGCGTAGTCGGTTTGCATGGTAACGCAGGGGTGGTCGCTGCTTTCAATGATGATATTGGCCATAGCCCCATCGCCCATCAGGGATACCGGCTTTGTCAAGACGAGGTGTTCTTTATAGATACCCGGCTTGAGGAAGATATAGGCGCCCGGCGGGGCGGTATCCACGGCTTCGGCAACGGTCTTGAAGTGGGCCTGGGGGTCGT
>DAOTUK010000163.1:0-4487 GCA_034437375.1 Chloroflexaceae bacterium
GCCTGGTCACGCGATGGTCTTTTTCTAGCAACCGCCGCATCCGTCGGATTCTGCCTCTATGACGCGCTCAAATTTAGCGAACTGCGCTTTACCGAACGGGTAGACGGCGTACACAGCGTCGCCTTTGCCCCCGACGGCGAAACCCTCGCCACCGGTATGGGCGACCGCTCCATCCTACTATGGCGCTGTGAGGATGGCGCACTACTCCACACCCTGCATGGACACACCGGCGGCGAGGTAAACGTATCCTTCTCATCTGACGGGCACACGCTCGTATCAGGGTCGGGCGACAACACCATCAAACTCTGGAACGTAGCCGACGGCACATTGATCACAACACTTCAGGGCCACACCGCCTACGTTTCCAGCGTACAACTATCCCCCAACGGCCAGTTGGTCGCGTCGGGGTCAGGCGATGGAACCGCCCGGTTATGGCACGTGCGCGACGGAACCCTGCTCCACACCCTCCAGGAACATACCGCCTGGGTAACCAGCGTCGCCTTCTCGCCCGACGGACACCTGCTGGCCACCGGCTCAGCCGATGGTCTGGTCAAACTCTGGCACATTGAAACAGGCACATTAGCCTACACCATCGAAGAATACATGGGGCACGTAGACAGTGTCGCCTTCACAACCGGAGGCGAAGTCCTGGCCACCGGGTCAGTAGATGGCGCGGTCAAACTCTGGCGCGTCAGCGATGGCGAATGGCTCCAGACCTTGCAAGGCAGCGTAGGGCACGTAGACAGCGTCGCCTTTGCCCCCGACGGCGAAACCCTGGCCTCCGTCTCTAGCGATATGACCATCAAACTCTGGCGCATCCCCGACGGCACGCTTGCCCACACCCTCAGCGGCTATACCTGGGCTGTGCATAGCGTCGCCTTCGCCCCCGACGGCGAAACCCTGGCGTCAGGACTTGCAGACGGCACAATCAAACTCTGGCGCGTCCGCGACGGAGCCCTGCTCCACACCCTCCATGAGCATACCGACTGGGCCAACTGTATCGCCTTTTCGCCCAATGGACAACTGCTGGCCTCCGCATCGGGCGATAAAACCGTCAAACTCTACCGCCTCAACGACGGAGCCCTAATGCATACACTCAGCGACCATAGCAACTGGGTATCGCACGTAGCCTTTTCACCCGACGGACACATCCTCGCCTCTGCATCGGGCGACCGCACAATCAAACTCTGGCGCGTCGAAGATGGAGCACTCCTGCACACCATTGACGACCACACCGACGGCGTATCAAGCGTTATATTCTTTCCAGATGGCCAGACCATCATGTCCGGCGCACGCGACCGCACCATCAAACGCTGGCACGTGCGCGATGGAACCCTGCTCCAAACGCTCGAAGGGCACACCGGCGGCGTCGCATCGGTAGCGCTCTCCACCGACGGGCAAAAACTCGCCTCCGGAGCCCGCGACAAAAGCATCCGGCTATGGCAGATGAGCGATGGAGCCCTGCTGCACACACTCCAGGGCCATAGCGACTGGGTCCATAGCGTCGCCTTTTCCAGCGACGGACACATCCTGGCATCGGCATCAGGCGACAAAACAATATGTGTATGGCGGGTCAACGACGGCGCCCTGCTCCAAACGCTCGAATCGCATACCAGCGGTGTAACCAGCATAGCCTTTGCCCCCAACTCACCACTATTTGCCTCTGGCTCACGCGATGGCACAGTACGGCTATGGGAGCGCACACCGTTAGAAGAATGACGCGGCAGAGCGACGAGGAGGCGAGGAGGCGAGGAGGCGAGGAGGCGAGGAGGCGAGGAGGCGATAACGCGCGGGGAGGCGAGGAGGCGATAACGCGCGGGGAGGCGAGGAGGCGAGGAGGCGGGGAGGCGAGGCGGCGAGGAGGCAAGGCGGCGAGGACGCGAGGAGGCAACGGGGCAGCACGGTAGTAACCTGAATATGTAAAGAGAGGAGAAACAACCATGAGTTTTATCATTATCTGGATCGTCTCAGCGGTCAGTCTCATCATCATCTCACGTCTAAATGTCGGAATCTACGTCTCCGACTTTGGGCAAGCGCTCATCGCAGCGCTAGTCATCGGGCTTATCAACGCAATACTAGGGCCCATTGCAGAATTGCTCGCCCTGCCACTCATCTGGCTCACCCTTGGCCTATTTCGCCTGGTCATCAACGCCCTGCTATTCTGGCTTGCCGCCTCCATCGTCAAAGGCTTCTCGCTCAGCAATGGCTTCTGGAGCGCCCTAATCGGCTCCGTTCTGTTGACCATCATCAACATGGTACTCTTCTGGCTCCTGGGAATAGCCAGTATTACATAACCAGAGCAAACCAAACAAGGAAAAAATCGTACGGGGTGTGGAAACATATTCCCCACACCCCTCTTCGTTACAACACACCCCGCGCCCCCCCCCCCACCACCAGGCACGCCACTTTATGGTATCATAGAACTAACACCAACCGGAACCAAAGGAAGGGAACCGCTATGACAACACTCATACTCATACGCCACGCAACCAACGACTGGGTCTCTGGCCACCTGGCCGGCTGGACACCCGGCGTCCACCTGAACGAACAAGGACGCCAACAAGCCCAGGCCCTGGCCCAAAACTTACAACCCATCCCAATCCACGCCATCTACAGTAGCCCGCTCGAACGAGCCATCGAAACCGCCCAACCCATTGCCGAAAGCCAAAACCTCACCATCACCACCGTAGAAAGCATTGGCGAAATACACTATGGAGACTGGAACGGCGCCAGTATCAAAGAACTCAACCAGCACGAACTCTGGCCCTGCATACAACACTACCCAAGCGACACCCGCATTCCCGGCGGCGAAACACTTGGCGAAGCCCAGACCCGCGCCATCACCACCATCAACCAGCTACGCACCAACCACCAGCAACCCGAAACCTTCGCCATCGTCACCCACGCCGACATTATCAAACTCGTCACCGCCTACTACATCGGAATCCATATAGACCTCTTCCAACGCCTCACCATAAGCCCGGCATCCGTCACCGCCATTACCTTCGAACCCATGGGGCCACGCCTGCTCACATGTAACCACACCGGCACCCACCACCAACTACAACCCACCACCAGCAACGACCAGCACCACGACCAGCACCACGACCAGCACCACAAATAACAACCCACCCGACCCACCACTAACCACAACCCGGCACCTGCTCAAGAAAAAGGGGGAAAAACCATGGCTGAATTCAAATATGACTTCGACACCGTTCACCACATCACCGCCGGCGCAATCGGCGCACCCGGCCAGCGCATCTTCTACGTCCAGGCCCGCTACGGCCCGGACACCCTCACCCTCATCGCCGAAAAAGAACAAATCCGCGCCATGGCCAACGCCATAGACCGCCTGCTAGACGAACTAGCCGAAAAAGACCCACGCACCTCAACCACCGATGACATCCTCATCACCGACATGAACCTGCAACAACCGCTACAAACCAACCTCCGCATCACCCAGATGGGGCTTGGCTACGACGCCGACCGCGATATGATCGTACTGGTCATCCAAAGCGCCATCCAGGAAAGCGACAACGCCCTGGATAGCGGCTTCGATACCGACCTGGACACCGAAACCAGCGATACCATTCTCGCCCGCCTGGCCGCCACCCGTCCCCAGATGCGAGCCCTGAGCACCCACGCCACCCGCGTGGTCGAAGCCGGACGCCCCATCTGCGGCAATTGTGGACGCCCCATAGACAAAGACGGCCACTTCTGCCCCGAACGAAACTAACCCTACCCCCAACCAGGAAACCACATGAAACCAACAAACCTTTCAACCCAAACCATCCACAACATCCTCACCCAGGGCACCATCACCATTGAAGGCCTGCTCCCAGACAGCACCAACAACTCCATGCTAGTCTGGGTACGCCACCCCCCCCACCAGATCCTCGCCGTCTACAAACCCGGCCAGGGCGAACGCCCGCTCTGGGACTTTCCCCACGGCACCCTCTACCAGCGCGAAATCGCCGCCTACCTCATCAACCAGGCCCTGGGCTACACCCTCGTACCCCCCACCATCAACCGCCCCGACGCCCCCTATGGCCCCGGCGCCCTCCAACACTTCATCCAACACAACCCCGCCCACCACCTGCTCACCCTACAACAAGACCCCGGCTACCACCACCATACCCAGATCCTCGCCGCCTTCGACGCCCTCATCAACAACGCCGACCGCAAAAGCGGCCACTGCCTCAAAGACCCCCAGGGCCACCTCTGGGCCATAGACCACGGCCTCTGCTTCCACCACCACAACAAACTACGTACCATCCTCTGGGATTACGCCGGCCAACCCCTCCCCCCCTACATCCTCCAAAACCTCCAGACCCTCCAGACCACCCTCACCACCCCCACCCACCCCATCACCCAACAACTCACAACCCTACTCAGCCCCCGCGAACAACAAGCCCTGCTCCACCGCCTGCACACCCTCATCACCACCGCCACCTACCCCGAACCATCCCCCCCCCGCCCCCCCC
>DAOTUK010000164.1:0-11088 GCA_034437375.1 Chloroflexaceae bacterium
CCGCACGGAACATTCGAGACGAAGGCATACGGCTTGTTGGGGCCTGAGCACCAACCGTCCCCGGTTGTGGCTACGTCGGGACGTAAAAGACGCTTATGGACTGCGTGTAAGCCCCGCGCTTGAGCGGGCCGTGCAGGTGGAAGTAAGAATTTCAGTAGGTGTGCAAAGCGTACGTTCGCGTACCTTTGAACACGTAGAAAGTAGCAGGGACAACTATAGAAACAGAAATGACCCCTACCGGCAAACAGCTTCACCCCACCGAGGTACCCCGCAAGCGGGTTTTTCTCGTTGGCGCCGATATAGCCGGTGCCAACACGCCCTGGCAAGCTGAAGATTCGCTGCAAGAGTTGGCCCTGCTGGCCGACACAGCCGGGCTTGATGTGGTGGGCCATATATCCCAGAAGCTCTCGCACCCATCGCCCAAATACTTTATCGGGCCCGGCAAGGTGAAAGAGATAGCCCAACACCAGCAGGAACTTGGCTTTGACATGGTGATTTTTGATGATGAGTTGACTGCCGCCCAGACACGCAATATTGAACGCGAGCTTGACCTGGGGGTGCTTGACCGTACCGCGCTCATTCTGGACATTTTCGCGCAGCATGCCCGCACCCACGAAGGGCGTATCCAGGTGGAACTGGCCCAGTATGAATATCTGCTGCCGCGCCTGCGCCGCCAGTGGACACACCTTGAGCGCCAGGCCGGCCAGGGCGGCACATCGGCAGGTGGCGTGGTCGGGTTGCGCGGGCCGGGTGAAACACAGCTTGAGGTTGACCGCCGCGTTATCAACCGCCGCATTGCGTGGCTGAAGGAGCAACTAGCCGACGTTCACCAACACCGTGAGATGTACCGCAAGCGCCGCCGCAAAAGCGGTATTCCGGTTGCGGCGCTGGTTGGCTATACCAACGCCGGCAAGTCTACCCTGCTGAATGCGCTTACCGACGCCAATGTGCTGGTTGAGGATCAACTGTTTGCGACGCTTGACCCCACCACGCGCCAGGTAGAGCTCCCCGGCGGGCAGCACATCCTCCTCACCGATACGGTGGGCTTTATTCAAAAGTTGCCTACCCAATTGGTGGCCGCTTTCCGCGCCACGCTAGAGGAGATTAGCGAGGCGGATATTCTGCTGCATGTGCTGGATATTACCCATCCCAATGCGCAGGAGCAGGAGCGCACCGTGAAGGCGACGCTGCAAGAGCTTGGCGTAGCCGAGAAGCCGACCCTCACCGTGCTAAATAAGGTTGACCGGTTGGAGGGGATGAACCAGGGCGAGCTAGAGTATCTGGCCGCAGACCTGGGTCTGCCCCAAAACTATATTGGCATTTCGGCGCAGCAGAAGTGGGGGCTGGATGCGTTGTTGCCGCGTATTGAAACGACGCTCTCCTATACGATGGTTGCGCTCAATGCGGTTATTCCCTATAACCGCAACGACCTGGTATCGCTGTGGCGCGAGCGCGGCGTGGTGGAGTACCAGGAATTTGAAGCCGAAGGAACGCATCTCAAGGGGCGCATTCCAAGCGAGTTTGTGAGCGAGTATGACCGGTTTGTGTGAGAGCCGGGAGGCGGGAAGCGGGAGGCGAGGCGGTGTGAGTCGTGGTGAGGCGTTGAAACGAGGGGTGCCGGTGGTGCTGGCGCTACTGGTGGCTATGGCGCTGGCGCTGGCGGTGCGCTTCTGGCGTCGGCAGGTGGCCTACCATACGTGGTAGCGTCCTGCTCTATGGCTGCGGTGTAGACCATAGCCAGCGGGATATGGTTGGCCCGCGCCAGCGCCGCGCAGTCGTCATACTCTGGCGCACTGGCGACCATCTCGCCTGCCAGTATCTTCTGTTTGAGCCGTACGGTTCCCCACGGCGTCTCTACCCATACGATGCGGCGCTCAGCGACTATGCGCTGCATCGTCTCCCACCGCACCCCCAGGGTGGGCGTCTCGCGCAGGATGAGGTGGGCCAGGCTCTCCACGTCGGCGGGACGGGCCAGGCAACAGAGCTGGACAGCCGGGCGGCCCTTCTTCATTACCAGCGGCGCGGCCCAGGCATCCAGGGCCCCCGCTTCTAGCAAGCGCTCAATGGTATAGGCAACTATTTCGCCGCTGGCGTCATCCAGGTTGCAGCGTACCTCTACCACCCGTTCGTGGCCCCGTGGGTCCGGGCGATAGTCGTAGTCGTGGTCGTGCGTATGGTCTCCGTGGTGGTGGTGGTCATGCTCGTGGCCGGCGCCACGCTCCCACCCTTCCCACGGATTTTCAAGCGGCAAGCCAAGCCACACCCGCAAGCCGTTGAGCCGCCCAAACTCCTTGTGCCCAAAGCCATACCCCACGCGCTGAATGCTCATGAGCGGCTGTTCAAACCGCGCCAGTTCGGCCAGCAGCGCCGCCGCGGTAGGGGTAAGCACTTCGCCCCCCGTCACGGATGGGAGCGTCGGGGCGCCCACTTCGGCTAACAGAGCCAGCGTGGCGGGGGCCGGCACGGGCAGTTGCCCATGCTGCGTTGCTACCCACCCCCCGCCAAGCGGGAGCGCCGAAGCATACACCTGCTCCACGCCAAGCAATTCGAGCCCGGCACAGAACCCGACCATATCAACGATACTGTCTACCGCGCCGACTTCGTGAAAGTGTACCGTATCTACCGCGACGCCGTGGACATGGGCTTCGGCCCGCGCCAGTCGCCCAAACGCGCCAAGCGCCCCCGCGCGGGTACGCTCTGGCAGGGCGGCCCCTTCCAGCATTGTGCGGATGTCGGCCCAGGTGCGCGACGGTTGCGGCTCATGCAACCGCACCCGTACGCGACTGCCGCTTACCTGGTGGCTACTGGTGCGCTGGTGCTGGATGGTGTAGCCGCCAAGCGGGAGCACCGCCAGGACTTCCTCAAGTGCGGCCGGTTCCAGACCGGCGTCAAACAGACTGGCCAGCAGCATATCACCGGCCGCTCCGTGAAAACAATCAAAGTAGGCAATCGTCATGGGCACTCCCGTGCTTGCGCGGCGCGGTTGGCGATACGAGCCGCCATCGCCCCCGCGCCGATTCCATTGTCAATATTGACCACGGCCAGACCCGGCGCACAGCTTTGCAACATGCTGTACAGGGCGGCCTGGCCCTGGCCGCCCAACCCGTACCCCACCGCGGTGGGCAAGCCAATCACCGGTACATCTACCAACCCGGCCACGACGGAGGGTAGCGCCCCATCCATCCCCGCCGCAACGATGAGCACATCTACCGGGTGCTCGTGCAGCATGGCGTGCAGCGGTTCCTGCAAACGGTGCAGGCCGGCCACGCCTACATCGCAGGCCATTTGCACGGCACAGCCAAGCTCGCGGCAAAGCATGGCGGCCTCTTCTGCGACGGCAATGTCGGATGTGCCGGCCGTAAGGATACCCACCTGCCCGCCGGTGGGTGGTACGGTGTCGCCATCGCCGCGTAGTACTACGGTTGTGCCGCTGCTACTGGATTCGACCTGACCGGAAAATCGCTCGTGGAGCGCGGCCAGCACTTCCGCGGAGACGCGGCTGAGCAAGGCGCGGCCCTCGTTTTCGAGGATGGCCGCGGCAATGCGCAGCGTTTGCGCGACGGTTTTTCCCTCGGCCAGGATAATTTCGGGGATGCCGGTACGCTCGGCGCGGGCGGGGTCGCCGCGGGCGATGGTGATAAGGTTATGTACGTCGGTGTGGCTGGTCATAACTCCTCAATGCCGCGCGGCGGCGATACTCCGCGATGCGTGATGCCTCAAGAAGAAGTATCCAACTGGCGCTTGAGTTTGGCTATCTCCTCTTCAGCTTCCTCTATGCCTAGAGTAATGTGTGGTGGGGTATGTAGTCCAAAACTCGCTTTCTGCATCTTGAGTTCGTGCGATATTTTTTCGTAGCGTTTAAGCTCTTTTTTCAGATGTTGGATCTTCTCATCGTCCATCGTGATCTCTCCTGTGGTTGCCGCCGGGTTGCCCCAGAGCCGCCCGCTGCGTATGCTCATAAACAAGACCGGCATCCACCAGTCGGGGCGGTCAGATACAGAGCCTCGTGCTACAGCGACCGCAAGGTCAATCTCACCCGTACGTTGTAGCTCGGTAAAGAATTGCGGCATAAATTTGGCGACGGTATCCATGCTGATGTTGCCCTGCATCGCCAGTACGGCCGGGATACCAATATCTGCCAGCAGCGGGCCAAGGGCAACCAGCACACTGTCTTTCTCTCCCTCGCTCCCTTTGTTCGCAGATGAAGTGGTGCTGGCACTCTGGCATGAAGCGAGAACAGCCAGCAACGGGCGATGGCGTAAATTACTCAAGCGACTAACCAGACTGCTGGTGGAAATCACCTCGGCGTTGCCCTGTTCATCTTCAAGCCAGATATGGGCATATCCATCTTTCTGGGTGCCGTGGGCCACCAGGTAGAGAATATGCTGCTTTCCTTCGCGCAACTCCGCTGTCAGGTTGTTGATTGTTGCGCTTCCGTTCGATGCCAATGGTTTGACCTGTTCGCCAAGCGCCTTTTTAGTACGGGCTATTTCGCCTTCCACATCAACCGGCGCGAGCCTGTAGCCACCCGGTTTATACTCGTCCAGGTTGGTGGGGTTGGAAACCGCCAGCAAAGCCCGCAAGTCCTCCCGGTGCGAGAGTGGCTTGACTTTCTGGGGCGATTCCGTTTCCAGATAGCGCGAGAACAGTACCCACTCACTGGTCGCCAGCGCCGTACGTTCGCCGGGAACCCATAGCGTCTCCCACCAGAGCGTGTGCAGTTCCGGGGCGCTCTTGCCAATGGTCAACCGCAAGCGTAGCGGCACATCGAGATCGGCTGCTTTGCTCCGAGCCAGTTTGTAGTAGGTCATTATCTCAGTCACGCGAAAAAGGCTTTGTCCAAGCGACTTCCCATACGCCACCGGATCTGTTATATCCCGTAAGCCGGCCAGGTCAATCTGGGACTGTGTTGTCTTGCGGTCGTCGGTGTCACTATCAGAGTGGCTGAATTGCAACGCTACCTCGTAACCATTGTCGCCCCGCCGATGAAACCCTATCTCAAGTTCAGCGTAGGCGGCGGGGGTTGTAGTGGGGTGGAGGGGCGCTTGCGAGGAGGAGGGGGGAGCGGCGGTGGCGACGGTAGCAGCGGTTGACCCGCCTGTTGCTGGTAGCTCGTCCCGCTTCCGCAAAAACTCTTCTATCAACCGCTCTAGATCATCTAACAGCCCCCGCCGAACGGCATAATCCAGGAGCAACTGGATACGCTGCCCCTGGGTCATCCCCGCCGTAAACTGGTTGTACACCATCGGAAAATGGTCGGTGCAGAACGCAACCAGTTCTTGATCGCTCAATTGGGTGTTCAGTTTCGCTCGTAATTCCCCTGTTGTGGCCATTGCAGGCTTTCCCTCGCGTTATGCAGCAGGCTTGTACCGTTTGCGATTATTGTACCACGGTCTGCACGGCGGCGGGGTGGGCGGTTTCGTAGCTTGCAATGTCGGGTTCCTGTTGCAGCAGAAAGCCCAACTGGTCTACCCCGTTAAGCAGGCAGTGTTTGGCAAAGCCATCTATGGGAAAGGTAATCCGCCGCCCGTCGTCGGGCAGTACAAGCTCCTGGTTGGCCAGGTCTATGGTCACGGTGGTTGCCGGGTCTTCCTCGGCCATACTCACCAGTTGGTAGTAGGTTTCGGTGTCTACCATGACGGGCAGCAAGCCGTTTTTCAACGCGTTGTTGCGGAATATGTCGGCAAAGTAGGTGCTGATAACGGCTTTGAAGCCAAAGCCTTTCAGGGCCCAGGGGGCGTGCTCGCGTGAGCTGCCACAGCCAAAGTTGTTGCCTGCTATCAACACCTCCGCACCGGCTACCTCCGGGCGGTTCAGCACAAAGTCGGCTTTGGGGCTACCGTCGGCTTCAAAGCGCCAGTCGGCAAAGAGCGCGTCGCCCATGCCCTGCTTGTCGGTCGCTTTCAGATAGCGCGCCGGGATAATCTGGTCGGTGTCTATGTTGTCAATCGGCAGCGCTACGATTTTTGCGGTAAAAGTCGTTATTGGTTCCATTTGTCTCTTCTTGCTCCTGTTCTCTCTCAGATATTCCAGAAAGGTGGGAGTGTTCCCACTGTTTCGCCATGTGTATAAAAGCGTGCTTTCGGTTAGTCCAATCATGCAACGTCGCGGGGTCAAAATCTGCGCCGTTGGGCCACACCAGGGTATGCACTTCCGGGTCAAGCGTGACCTGGTTAAACAACGCGAGATCACGCAGAGGGCTATACAATTCTCCTGTCAGTATTGGGTAAAAGTCAATGATTTGCTGTGAAGCGTCATCAAAGCCAACCCGCAAGGTGTAGGGAGCAACTATCTCAAATGATGTAACCCGACAAAGGGTGTGGATCATAAAATACACTCCTTTATGAAAGCGGATCTATCAAAAATGGTTTGCGTCCTTGTTGCAAGCGATTCCAATTCTCCAGCAACTCAGACTGATGCAAACTGACCCAGGTTTCTATCAAACGCCTCTGGCGTCTTGGTACTGATCCTGCAATGAGTACTATGGGATCGAGTGCATAGACTGCAACATTATCTTGATAATAGGCATGCAAATGTGGTTTATGGTGAGGAGCGTCTGGTTCTGCATACATACGAATAATAATACCGTAAAAACGGGAAAGTTCAGGCATAGTCTGGACTCATCACTTCACGCCTCACGCCTCACGCCTCACGCACCCCCCGCACCCCGCGCCACAATGCGCTTGAGTATCTTCACAATCGTTTCCGCTTCTGTCCGCTGGTCATACTCGCGTGAGATTTCAATGGTCATATGGGGCATGTCGGTTTCGACGCCTTCCACGACGGCCTGTATAAATGTCCAGGTGTCAATAATGGTATAGCACCCCGTCACCTCGATGGCCGCTTGTTGCTGCTGCTCCCAGTTGAGGCGAGCGGCGGCCAGCAGTTGCCCGTAAAGCTGTGGGCGGGGGTCGTTCGCTTCAAGCCCCCGCTTTGCCACTACCACCACGAGGTACAGGGTTTCGCCTGTGAGACTGGTTACGCCTTTGCCCAACACGCCATCGGCAATACCCTGCAACTTGACGTGGGGATATTGCGCCTGTAGCGGCACCTGCGCCCACGCCCGGACATACGCTTGCTCGGCCAGCATCAGCAACGGATAAATCGCCCGCGCCCACAGCGTCGCCTCGTTCATAATCGTGGTGCGGTCGTGCTGCAAGCGGCGGGTGATTGCGCCGATGTGTTGTTGTTCCTCGCTGGTGAGGGCGGGCAGGTCGCGCTCAAAGCCGTTGTCGGTTGGTAGTGCCACCTCCAATCTGGCGATGGTGGGTATGTCTGCTATGGTCAGTTCAGCAAATTTCAGCGTGTGCATAGGCGCCCCTTTACCGCAGCGTTCGCGCATCCGTGACGGTGCCGGTGACGGCGGTGGCTACGGCCGTAAGTGGACTGGCCAGGAAGGTGCGTCCGCCTTTGCCCTGCCGCCCCTCAAAATTGCGGTTGCTGGTTGAGACGGCGTACTGTCCCGGCTGAAGCTGATCGCCATTCATCGCAATGCACATACTACAGCCGGCCTCGCGCCAGTCGGCACCAGCGTCAATGAACACCTGATGCAACCCTTCTTCTTCGGCTTGCTTCTTCACCTGTTGCGAACCGGGCACCACCAGCACACGCACCCCGTCGGCAACTTTGCGTCCGCGCATCAGGTTGGCGGCCTGGCGCAAATCGGAAATACGGCTGTTCGTGCAACTACCAATAAAGACCACATCCACCGGCTGCCCAAGCAACCGCTGCCCCGGCTGCAAATCCATGTAGCGCAGCGCCTTTTCCAATGTGACGCGGGCGCTGGCGTCGTCAAGGTTGGCCGGGTCGGGGATTGTGCCATCTATCGGCATACCCATGCCGGGGTTGGTGCCATAGGTAATCATCGGCGCGAGCGTGTTGGCATCCAGGGTAATGGTCTTGTCGTACACTGCGCCTTCGTCGGTGGGCAGCGTGCGCCAGCGGGCGACGGTTTCGTCCCACGCGGCCCCCTGGGGGGCGTAGGGCCGCCCGGCCACATAGTCAAACGTGGTGTCGTCGGGCGCTATCATCCCGGCCCGTGCGCCGCCCTCAATGCTCATATTGCAAACGGTCATGCGCTCTTCCATGGAGAGGGCCCGGATAGCCTCGCCGGTGTATTCGAAGACGTAGCCAGTACCGCCGCCCACGCCAATCTTGGCAATAATCGCCAGAATAATATCTTTCGACGTAACGCCCGGCTGGAGCCGCCCATCCACGCGCACCTCACACGTCTGGGGGCGGTATTGCAGCAAACACTGCGACGCCAGCACGTGGCCCACTTCGCTGGTGCCGATACCAAACGCCAGCGCCCCAAACGCGCCGTGCGTGCTGGTGTGGCTATCACCACATACAATCGTCATACCCGGCTGTGTCAAGCCCTGCTCTGGCCCGATGACATGCACAATGCCTTGATTCTCGGTGCCAAGCGCATAGAGCGGAATACCAAAATCGGCGCAGTTTTGCTCTAACTGATTAAGCTGCGCCTTTGCTTGCGGGTCGTCCACGGGGATAACTCCCTGCGCGTTGCGCGGCGTGGTGGGGGTGCTGTGATCCATCGTGGCGATGGTGCGCTCCGGGCGGCGCACCTTCAGGCCGCGCTCGCGCAATTCGGTGAAGGCCTGGGGCGATGTAACCTCGTGGACGAGGTGTAAATCTATATACAATACGGCGGGGTAGTCATCGCTCTGGGGCCGAACAATATGCGAATCCCACACCTTTTCAAACAATGTCTTTGACACTCTTTCCTCCTGAAGTCTATTTCGTTAGCCAATTTCCTGTTGTTGGGCCTGTACCAGCGCAAGGGCGTTGCGCTCAAGCGCGGCCCGATCCACCATACGTTCAAGCTCTTGCTCGTCGTAGCGCCCCTCGCATGCTTCAAGCGCGGCCCGTTTGATGGCAGGGCGGTAGGCTTCCGCAAGAATGCTTTGCATCATCGCCGCATCCAGATAGGTGCCGCCGGCTTTGCGTCGCCGGTTGGTATAGCTTATCTGGTAGAGCGCGTTGTAGATGGAGAGATCCCACGAGCGCGTGGTACGCTGTTCCGCTTCCTGCTTGATAAGATGCAGCAGCAGCACAATGGCAACATTGCGTATCTTGTTAATTTTATCTTCGCTGCTCATCTCCTCCATTTCGGCTACCAGCGCCAGCGCCTCATCGTAGCGTTGCTGTTCGAGAAACGCACGCAGTTGCAGGATCTCTTCCATACCGTCACCCCCTCTTACCGAGCATCCTTTTCGCGTTGGAGCGGCAATTCCAGACTGTCCCACAACGCCATCCAACTGGCCTCAATAATATTGTGCGACGCGCCTATGGTGCTCCAGCGTTCGTCGCCGCGGGCACTCTCTATCATCACGCGGGGAATAGCCGCTGTCCCCTTATGCTCATCAATAATGCGTACCTTGAAGTCTACCAGTTTCACCTCGTCCAATTGCGGGTAGTGTGGCAGCAGTGCCTTGCGGATGGCGCAGTCCAGCGCATTGACGGGGCCTTCCCCGTCGGCGGCGGTCAAGACGACCTCATCGCCAACCCGTACGCGGGTGGTGGCCTGCGAGTAGATGGTATTGCTGCCGCGCTTCTCAATGATAACGGTAAAGTCAATCAATTCAAAGGGCGGTTGGTAGGCAGGGTCGCTGCGCCGCACGAGCATCTCGAAGCTCCCTTCGGCGGCCTCAAACTGAAAGCCGCGATTTTCCAGATCTTTGATGTGTTGTACCAGCGTGCGCTCGTTGCCGTTCAGCTTGAGCCCAAGCGCTTTGGCCCGCATCAACACATTACCGCGCCCCGAAAGCTCGCTGACCACTACGCGCAATTCGTTGCCCACTAGCGTAGGGTCAATGTGCTGGTAGCTCTCTTCCACTTTGGCAATCGCGGCTACGTGCGTACCACCTTTGTGGGCAAAGGCGCTGCTTCCAACAAAGGGTGCGTGGTCGTCGGGGTTGAGGTTGGCTACCGCCGCAACGTAGTGCGATACGGCGCTGAGGCGACACAGTTGCTCTGGCGTGACGCATTGGTAGCCCAGTTTCAATTGCAGATTGGCGATAAGCGGTACCATGTCCATATTGCCGCAGCGTTCGCCATAGCCGTTCATGGTGCCCTGCACCTGAAGACAGCCTTCCTCTACGGCGACCAGCGCATTGGCCAGCGCCAGGCCGCCATCGTTGTGGGTGTGGATGCCGAGTTGGGGCAGGGGCATGCCGCGTTGCTCGAAGTGGGCTTTGATGTCGCGGATAACCTGGGTGATGAAGGAGGGCAACGAGCCGCCGTTGGTATCGCACGGCACCAGACAATCGGCGCCGGCGCGGGCGGCGGCTTCGAGCGTGGCCAGCGCATACTCACGGTTCAGGCGGTAGCCATCGAAAAAGTGTTCCGCATCGTAGACTATTTCTTTGTCCCTGGCTTTGAAGTAGGCGACGCTCTCTTCAATCATAGCCAGGTTTTCTTCCAGCGTTGTTTCCAGCACCTTCTCCACATGCAAGGTGGAGCTTTTACCAAAGAGCGTTATCACGGGCGTCTGCGCCTCTACCAGCATCTGGGTGTTGGCGTCATCCTCGCAGCGGGTGTTGGCTTTGCGGGTACTGCCAAATGCAGAAACCCGCGCCTGCTTAAACGATACATCGCGTACTTGCCGAAAAAATTCGGCATCCTTGGGGTTGGAGCCGGGCCATCCCCCCTCTATATAGTGAATGCCCATAGCATCCAATTCAAGCGCTATCTTTAACTTATCATCTACCGATAGCGACATGCCCTCTCGCTGTGTGCCATCGCGCAGGGTGGTATCGTACAGAAAAATTTGCATAAAAGTCTGTTGTTCCTTTCCATCAGTTGATAGGTTCTTTTATTCCGTATTATCGTGTTGTGCTGCGTCTCGCAATTGCTGCAATTCCGCTTCCAGCTCCCGCAGACGGGACTCTGTTGCTTCCCGTTCGCGGCGCTCTGCTTCCGCTTGCTGTTGGGCCGCTTCCCGTTCGCGGCGCTCTGCTTCGGCGCGTCGTTCTGCCGCCGCCCGCTCGCGCTGCTCCGCCTCTAACAATTCCTGCGTATCGTCCAAGGCCCATTCCATCGCTTCCAGCGCCTCCGATATGTCCGGTA
>DAOTUK010000165.1:0-1879 GCA_034437375.1 Chloroflexaceae bacterium
GGCGGGGCTACGGCTAGTGGGGCCGGTGCTCCTGCCCATGCCGGATATATGCGTCCACTTCTTCGGCTGTCTTAAACAGGCGTTGTCCTGGGGCCGACTCGATGATTTCCAGAATTGAACGGGGTGCTGTTCCTACTAATGCTCTAGATGCAAAGTTAGTAAAACCCGAAAGCCTCCTACATTGAACCAGTCAGCAGAATAGTAATGCTTGCGTGAGCTACATCGAATATATGAACTGTCATCACCCCATGCCCCCCCGCGCACAGGGACATTATGATCACCTATGGTAAAATCGTCACGTGCCACCACAGACTTTTGTGGGTAGCCATTGTAAGCGCTGCTGCACCACTCCCACACACTACCGGCTACATCCTGGGAACCACACGCCGCAGCACCAGCCGGGCGGCTACCCACGGGGGCGGGTTTGCCGGTTTTCCAATCCTTGCCAAAATCGGCGCGGCTTGCGTCTGGCTCCTCTTTGCCCCAGGGGTAGGTGCGGCACTGCATCTGCTCGTCATACGCTGCTGCCGCTTCCCACTCCGCCTCGGTAGGGAGGTGTATCGTGCCTGGTGACAAGGACAGTTTCTGGTTGAGCCACGCGGCAAAGGCGGCGGCTTCGTACCAGGTGACGCTCACCACGGGTTGTTTGTACTCGGCGTTGAAGCGGTCGTTGTTGCGTGTGCTGGGCCAGTAGTAGGGGCTGTGGCGGCCCTGGCCTTTGTTGTAGCCCCCCGTGCGCCATTTCCACCCTGCGTCTGTCCAGTAGTCCTGGTTGGTATAGCCGTCCTCATCAATAAATTGGCGGTATTGCTGTACCGTCACGGGGTACTTTGCTATCCAAAAGGCGGGCAGGGTCAGGGTTGCTTCCGTCCCCCCGCCGATGCGGTAGTCACCAGGGCGCACGTAGCACCAGTAGCCGGCCGGCTTCCCAAAGTGTTCGTTGCGCCGCTCTAGCTCGTCGCGCCATTCGGCGATAGTCACTGGGAAGAGGGGGTTGGTGGGGGCAGGCGGGGATGAGGCGGGTTCGGCGGGGGTAGGAGCGGGTGCTGGCGACGATCAATACGCTCGTGATGGGGTTGGTGCATCGCGTGGGGGAGACCAACGTGGCGCGGGTGCGGCGGCGGTGGGAAGCCACCAGAACGCAGGGGTTGACCCGCTTATGGATGCTGCGTTCGCTTCAGCAGCAACAGAACACTGCTCCCCAGGTTTCCTGGTTGACGTAAGACGTTGCGATCGCCCTGCCCAGGTTGCAAAGCGAACTATGCTATGCTATAATTGCGCGATATGAAGGCAAGGGGCGGTTAGCTCAGTTGGTTAGAGCGCGTCGTTCACACCGACGAGGTCACTGGTTCGAATCCAGTATCGCCCACCATGATTGGCCTTTTTTGTCGCTCTGATGCAACGGTCATATTCATTTGTTAAGGGGCCACGTCACCATAGAAAAGGCTCCACCGCCTGCCAGGGTGTGAAGCATAGATAGAACCAGAGGAGCTAAGCAGCTTTCCTCTGGTTATTTGGCTCCCGTGTTGATGTGCTATCCAGGGCTTCCATCGGCACGGTTTTTTCTTTTCCTCCACCCCACCGTTATCGTCCTCGACCTGCTCTTGCCGGGATTGGACGGCCTGGAAGTCTGGAAGTCTGTCGCCGTCCACGTACCTTCTCCACGGCCTATCTCCGGCATCCATCACCCGCGCTCCACGCCCCAGGAAACACTGGAGCGCGGGGGGCGCGGTGGTGCTTATCTGTGTAGACGTAACTGTTCACAAGTAAGGGGACACTTCCTGGGAGCGCGGGCATCGTGCCCGTATACGTGTGAGACGCCCGTGCTCCCAGGTAGGGATGGACAAATCACGTAGGGTTGCTATTGATGGGTGTGGCG
>DAOTUK010000166.1:0-1588 GCA_034437375.1 Chloroflexaceae bacterium
AGTGCATGAGATGGCCCACGCGGTTCAAATCTATGGCCTATCTAAAGAGGACAACACCAAGTACGAAGAAGCCTACAACGCGAAGAAGAAACTGGAAAGCGAAGGCACCCCGCAAGAGTGGATCGACGGCTACAATGCCCCGGTCAATATTGATTTGAGTGTGGGTAAAAATGCCGCCCCGGCAGTCAAAACCAAGCTGGAGGTTGACATGACCACGGAGAGTTGGGGTGAACCCGCGCAAAAATACCTGCTCGGCAAAGTTACAAAAACCTTGACGGAAGGGGCCAAGCTAGACTTAGACAACACGTACCAGAGTTGGCTGGTGCATTGGGGCATCCTCGCTAACGATAAGAAGGCCATCAACGATGCCACTGGCACGGCGGTATATGAGCTAGATGGTGACCTGATGCCGAAGCGCGGTACCACTAAACATGACACAAAGCAGTGCTATGCGTCATCGCATGTGCGCGAATACTGGGCGCAGGCGGCCACGGCCTGGTTTGGCGCGAATGTGGGCAAAGACCCCTACACGCAGGCTGAGTGGGCAGCCGCCGGCGACCCTGAAAAGGCGGATCGCCGCAACGGCAAAGCGGAAGTCAAGCGGATTGACCCGGTGTTGGGCGAAATCATGGAGCGGGTGTTTGCCGATACCACCATTGACGACCTGAACAAGCCGCGTGCCAAGAAGGGTGGGAGCAAATAATGATGGACGCGCCGCCACCCCCACCCGGACCGCGCCGTTTCCACATCTATAAAAGCCAGCGGCTTGTGCTGGATGTGAGCGATACGCCGGGGTTGATGCTTTCGACAGCGGGGCCGCCGCCCCAGGGTGCCCCCCAGCACCCGTTCCTTTCTGGGCGGGCGTATGACCCCTTCACAGAGGGGGAATTGGGCGAGTTGGCCCGCGAAGCGCCAGACTTCGACACGTTTATTGACGAGGTGATTGACGATGGCTTCGACGTGGCAGCGGGCGGCACCACTCGGATGGAACTGGGCCTGCCGTCACGCATCACTGCCGATGATGAACTCGTCGGGGTGGTCTGGCCAGACCCCGGCCCGTTCACCACGCTGCACGCCGCACCCCCCCCTGGCGAAAATGTGTTCAGCCATGCCACGCTCACCGCTTACGAGGATGACCTGGCTAACGCACTGCTGGCCTGCCTGCAACAAACCGACTCGTTCACCGAGTTGAAAATCGCCCTCGAAGAGGCCGGGTTCGCCTTGCAGCCACGGGCACCCTATCACCCCTAGCCTTACCTGACCGGGCGCGGTTGCCCGGTCAAAACCCCTCAAAAGCTATTGCATCAGTTTGGGCAAACCGCAGCTTAACCCCTTTACAACACCACTAAGATAGAACGCAAGTGCTAATTATGGTAGCCTGATAGCACGAGTTTGCATTTTGTTACATTCAACGGAAAGGCAATCCATCCCCATGAGCCGAGCGCTGAACTGGGCGATCACCGCCCAATTGTACTGCTTTATCAAGCAATATACCCACGAACACAAGCTGCCCCCCACGCAACGCGAGATGGCCGACGGCTGCTACATCTCAACGGGGACGGTCAACCGGCACTTAGACCGCCTGCAC
>DAOTUK010000167.1:0-3943 GCA_034437375.1 Chloroflexaceae bacterium
GGGGAGGGATTCGCCCCGCCTGGGGGTGGGGGGGCTGTGGGCACGGGGGCCACGTTTGTAGCGCCCGGCGAGGGGAGATATTCTCCGCTCCATACGGTTGACCCGATGGACGTACAAGCATACGCTTGCGCGGTGTCCAGCGCAGGGTAGGTAACCGGGGCCCCTGCTACGCTTCCCAGAGCGTCCACCAGTTCCAGTCGCCCCCCCGTGTTGGGCAAGAATCCGCTGGCAAACACGTGTACGGCAAACCCGCCCGGCGGTATACTCATCGCGGTGAGCGGCCGTTGCTGTACTGTGCCCCCTGTGCTGGTACGCCGGAGCGTCCACCCGCTGGTATCCACGGGCCCGCTCCCCGGATTGTACACCTCAACCCATTCATCCTCGCCCGACGCGGGGGCGGCCACGAGCTCGTTGAGCCAGAGCACTGGCGGTGGGGAGGCGGTGGGGGTAGGCGTGTGGAGTACCGGTGTTATCGTCTCGGTGGTGGACAAGGGCGCGGTGGGGGTGGGCGTGTCTGGTTCACACACGAGTGCGCTTTGATTAGGCGCATTGGGCGTGGCGGGTGCATTGGTGTCCCAATTGATACAAGCGTTCATAATGCGGGCATAGCTTGTCCCCAGGAGCATGGCAGAGCTATCATAGATCTTTTGCTCAACCAGATTGCCGTGCTGGTTGTAGAGATATATGTAATCAACTCCATCTTTCTTGTACCAGTTGTGCTCAAGTTCGACTACCAGCAAGCCTTGCGGCGGAATGACCGTCGTACCGCTCAGCGTATTGGTGGTCGAGATAGCTACAACCTCGCCCGGTGGAAAAAATTGCCCATGCAACGTCCAACCCGCGACATCAACAGCAGCAGAGGTCGAGGTGTTGTATAATTCTACCCACTGGGGATTGCCGGGCACAGGGTTTACCACAAACTCGTTCAGGATGACCGGGGGAGATTGGGCATGGGATTGTGGGGAGGTGCAGAATGCAATGAACAGCAAGATGCTCCCTCCCAGACAGAGCGCCACGTGTTGTAGGGCCCGTTGCAACACTACCGGCATAGTACACCTCGTCTCTTGCCCACAGGCGGGGTATCGCTTGTTCTTACGATTGGCGTTAGCTATCTAGCGCTATCTGCAAATCATAAATTATACTACGAACTTGCCAGTACGACGGATGTTCGTACGCTCCTGTGGCGGGTTCCCTGGCCACATTCCCAGATGCGCCGATGAGCTGTCGCAAATGCGCCCCCTGGCTACCACCAGATCACCATATTGCGGTATAATAGAGTGCCCGGTATGGAAATAAGATCGTTTTGATCCCTGCGTTGCCGGGTTACGATGGGTCAATGTCGCATGGGTGTTTCATTCCCATGCGAGGGAGCGGGGCTCTCGTTCTCAGTTGGGCATCATTGACACAAGGGAAGAGAACCCGTATAGTACCTTATACGTATGGGGTATGGAAGTAAGAGAGCGTAGACAATCATAGCGTAGACAATCATGAGGAGGTATGGGTGACGGTTGACGGACTGCAACACACCGGCCCCCAGGAGCGCCACGCCAGTGGCGATAACCGGCACAACCAGGACGAACCCCTGGAATCTGGCGCTGCTGCGTTGCCCGAAGAGGGCTATACAGCCGAACAGCGGGGCCCATCGGCGCGGCCCACCCGCTCGCGTCCACGCCGGCGGGTCGGGTGGCGGCGGCGGCAAGCCTGGCTGGTGCGCTTGCTGCTGGCGTTCCTTTTGCTGGTAGCGCTTGGTGCGGGCGGGGCCTGGTACTATGCCAGCACAACCTTTACCGGCCAGATCTATCCCAACATCTCCATTCAAGGGTTGCCCGTTGGCACCATGACCCCATCGCAGGCGATGGAAGCTATTCACAACCAGTATACCCCCTTTCTCAATCAACCTATTATTCTGACCTACGGCGAGCAGACCTGGACGCCTACGCCAGCGGAACTGGGTATTGAAATAGAGGCCCATAGCGCGGTTGACCGGGCCTTTCAGATAGGGCGCAGCGTGCAAACGCTCGATAGCCTGCGCGAGATAGGCGCAGTCTGGCAGAGCGGGGTAGATGTGCCCCTCTCTGTGCGCGTAGACCAGCAGGCCATGCAACGTTATCTAGCCAGCATTGCCCCCCAGATTGAGCAGCCGGCCGTAGATGCCCAGGTTGTCCTCAATGGTACTGTTGCCGATACGATGCATGCGCTTCAGGGGCGCCAACTGCTGGTAGATGAAACCGTGCGCGATATGACCGCCGCTCTGCAAACGCTTGCGCCTCAGACCATCGCCATACGCACGCGGACGATAGCGCCGCTCGTGAGCGATACTGAAGCGGCAGAGGCCCAACGCACGATTGATACCCTGTTGCAAGCCCCCGTAACGCTTACCGCCGATGAGCAGACGTGGGAGCTTGGCATTCATGATATTGCCCGTATGATACGGGTAGAGCGCCAACCGCAAGAGGATAGCGATAGCACGCACGAGGCCTTTACCATTACGCTCGACAAGCACCGTCTGCGCGAACGTCTGGAAGACATAGCCGACTCGACCCACTCTGGCTATACGCTGCCGCGCCTGGAATGGAACGGCGGCGATCTGGCTATTATTGAGGAGGGACAGCCCGGCTTGCGCGTTGATGTTGCCCGCGCCGAACGCATGATCCTTGACGCGCTCGAAACATCCGACCGTACCATCGAACTCCCCTTCACGATGGCCGAACCGCCCGTCAACGAAAGCAACCTGGACAAACTGGGTATTACCGAACTGGTGAGCGTGGGGCGCAGCGATTTCACCGGCTCTGCGGCCTACCGCATTACCAACATTCAGGCCGGGATGAAACAGTTTCACGGCTTGCTTATCGCCCCCGATGAGGAATTTTCATTTAACCAGTCTGTGGGACGTATTGATGCTTCAAACGGCTTTGTCGAAGGCTACGCTATTGTGAGCAAGCGCACGCAGCTAGAGTGGGGCGGCGGTATTTGCCAGGACTCAACGACCATGTTCCGGGCGGCCTTCTGGGCCGGCCTGCCGATTACCGAGCGGTGGGGGCATTCGTTCTATATTAGCTGGTATGATAAGTATGGCTATGGCGACTATGGCGATGGGCCGGGGATGGATGCGACCATCTTTACGGGTGGGCCAGACCTGAAATTTGTCAACGACACGGGCCACTGGCTCCTTATTCAAACGCACGTTGATACCAGCAAAGCGTTGGCCGAAATACGCTTCTATGGCACCAGACCAGACCGCACCGTCACGCTGGCCAAGGGGAGCCCGGAAATCTTCAACCGCACCCCCGCCCCTTCAGCGCCCGTCTATGTGCCCGACCCGCGCCGTCCGCGGGGTTCTCCGCGCCGGAGCGATACGGCGCGCGGGGGTATGGATATTGCCTTTACTCGGGTAATCTCTCAGAATGGGGTTGAAGTAGAGCGCGAACGCTTTATGACCCGCTTCAAGCCCTGGCCCAATATCTACGAGGTTCACCCGGCCGACCTGCCCTATTACGAGGGGCGCGGCGATTCCTCCGAGACAGAGGAAACGCCGACGCCAGCAGAAGGGACGCCAATCCCAGAGGGCGAGGGGGCAGAGGTGCCGCCTGAGCCTACCGCAGAACCGCCAGCGCAAGAGCCTGTTGCCACTCCCACCCCGATGGCACCACCCTCTGCGCCAACCGAAATTCCATTCCGGCCATTTACCGATGCGCCACCCATTACCGACCAGGAAGAAGAACCGGTGTCTGAAGAGCCAATCTTTATGCAGCCCACGGCTCCGCCGCCACCACCTGAAAATGTGGTGCCGCCAGAGCACCTGATACCGCCGGGCGATGGGAACAGCCAGTGAGGCGTGAGGCGTGAGGCGTGAGGGGTGAGGCGTGAGGCGTGAGGCGTGAGGCGTGAGGCGTGAGGCGGGAGGCGTGAGGCGTGAGGCGTGAGGCGTGAGGCGTGAGGCGTG
>DAOTUK010000168.1:0-30357 GCA_034437375.1 Chloroflexaceae bacterium
GATGTGCCCACACCCGTTGCACGTCTTGCTGGATGGATAAAACGGGTCTATCAGCACCACCCGCTCCGCTTTGTATCTCAACTGGCGTGCTATCTCGCTGAACGCGGCATCTGCAATCGCCCGCGCCAGTTTATGATTTTTCAGCATTCCCGCCACGTTGAGCGTTTCCAACGCAATGGTAGCGGCTTTCGCAGCCAACCGGGTGGTCATCTTGTGCATAGCATCGGCCCGCAGGTTGGCGATCCGATAGTGCAGCCGCGCCAGTTTGTGCTTCGCTTTGTGCCAGTTTTTGCTGCCCTGTTGTTTTCGCGCCAACCAGCGGTTCAGACGGCGGAGTTTCTTCTGGGCGACGGCGAGGTGCTTTTGGTTTTCAAACACCTCGCCGTCGCTATCAACGGCTAACGACTTGACGCCGACATCCACCCCAAGGATCCGTTCTGGGGCCGTGCGGGGCGGGGCCATCATCTCAACCTGGATACTCACGAACCAGGAGCCTGCTCGATAAGACACCGTAGCTCCCAATATCTTGCCCTGGAAGCGAAGCGGCTCGGTCATATTGACCCACCCCAGGCGGGGAATGCGTATCCCGTGCCCGTCAACCGCAAACTTGTCGTTGGCGAGATAGAACGAGCCATACCCCTGCTTGCGAGACTTGAATTTCGGAAAGCCAACGCGCTTACCGTCTTTACGTCGTTTACCCTCCTTGCGCTTCGTGATGTCAGCAAAGTAGTTTCGTAACGCCCGATTCAGGTTGGCAAACGCCCCTTCAGGAGCACACTTCGTCGTGAGCATCACAAACGGAAACTCGTCGCGCTTGATGCGATTGAATTGGGTCTTCAGGTCGCCCACCAACGGGAGCGTGGTCTGCTCTTTCCGTGCTTGTCGCAAGATAGCAACGGCCCAGTTCCAGGCAAAGCGGGCATTACCTGCGGCCTGCCGAAAATACCGCTCTTGCTCAGGCGCCGGGTTTAACCGTATTTTATGTGCGCGTTGTATCGTGTGCATAACGGGTACTCTTGCTCACTTCTGGGTAGGTTTTGCCCACCTGGCTATCGCTCCTGTTGTGCGACAACGTGCTGGTTCCAGAGCCTCTATTGGACTGGCCAGATTGTCTACACGCTCGTATCCAGATACGCATAGTGTCGCTATTGCTTCTGCACAAGCAAGACGCTCCCCCAACCATGCGGTGCCTATGGGTCGGAAACACACTGGTCATTTGGGAAGCACTTTCTTATTATAGCAGATTTGCCTGCCGCCGACGATCCTATGAGCTGTGGTATAATGCCGTTCCGGGGATGTCATCTCTGCCAGGCCCCTGCCTGCCTCCCTGGCTGTGCCATCAAACGGGTACCGGTTTTGATTGAGGAGATAATGTTATGGTAGGTGCCATACTCTATATGGTAATTATTGCCCTTCCAACCCTGTTTAAAAAAATTGGCTGGTGGAAATGGCGTATTGAGGGGTTGGAACATCTGCCCCCGCGCTCGATGGGTGGTATGATTGTGGTGGCAAACCATAGTCACTGGCTTGACATCCTGGCCCTGGGAACACTGATGCCCCTTTCCTATCGCCTTTCGTGGCTTGGTAAGATCGAAATCTTTGAACACCCGTTGGCAAACTGGCTCTTTCGCACGCTGAACGTTATCCCTATTCGGCGTGGCAAGCGCGATCTGGCCGCGCTGGAAGCATCCGAAACAGCGCTACGAAATGGGGCTGTTTTTGTCATCTTCCCGGAAGGCCACCGCAGCGGCAATGGCGTGCTCCAGCAAGGGCATGGCGGGGCCGTCCGGATGGCTATGCGCACTGACGTTCCCATTGTACCAATCGCTATCACCGGTTCACACCACGGCTTGAAAGGGTCGGCCTTGCGCAAGGAACTCAAACTGCAAGTGGGCGAGCCGTACATGATCGAGCCCACCCCCGGTAAGAAAATACCCCCGGATGTTATGACAAGCCTGACCAACGATATGATGCTGCGTATTGCGATGATGTTGCCGGAAGATAAGCGGGGCTATTATCAGGAACTGGCCACGGCAGAGGTCGTGTGCTAACTTGCACACTGCGCGATTGCGCGTGGGTGCGACCGGGGCCGGCTATTCCTCGCTATCGGACTGGGCGACTGGTTCAAGCCAGACCACGCCATCCGGCTCGCGTTCGGCGCTCCATCCCGACCCACGCTCATGCTCAACCCGCCACCAGGTATACCCATCCGCCTGCACGGGCCCTTCGATAATCTTGACCTGCGTATCCTGGGGGAAACGGGCCCGGACGGCAAAGCCGGTACCGGGCTTGCTGCGGGCCAGCAAGGGCGATTCGCCCACATTGACGACGCGGGCCATACCGCCTACCTGCAACACCGGCGCAGGTCGCGGCGTCGGGGTAGATTGCTGCGGGGTGAGCGTGGGGGTAAGGGTGGCTGTTGCCCCAACCGCAACAACTGGCTGTGCGGTGGTGGTGCTACCAATCGTAGCGACGGTTTGCTGGCGCTGTTGCTGTTGGAGCAAGGGCAGCGCTACAAAGACGGCATAGGCGCTGACGGCCAGCACAACAATGACCAGTGCCACACGTCGGAGGCTCCAGTCTCCAACACCAATAGCGCCCTGTTGCAAGCGACGGGTACGGTCGTAGCCTTTACGATAGTAGTAGTAGTGCTGGTAGTAGAAGAGGTTGAGATCATCGTGTTCGGCGTCGCGGGCCCCCAGTTTGTACATCTCGTCGCTACTGCTCATACCGCTGTTATCAGTTGTTTCTATCCTGAGTCTCTTTTTCACCCCACCTATTGTATCATAATCGGGAAGCAAGAAAGCGGGGGGGGGGAAGCCAGAACGGGTTCCGCTCCCATGGGTTTCCCCCAGACGTGAACAGTACATTCCGTAGCGTGCAGTGCGTCAGCATCACCTATCCTCGCCGCACGCCGCACCCGCCACGGGTATCAGGTATAGCAGCGGGTAATCGCCTCGAAGACGCCCAGTAACAAGCCGATATTGTCCAGGTAGTAGCGGTCGCTATCAATCAGCAACCGGCCGTCTTCCAGTTTGAGAAATTGCCAACTTTCGCCGCTGGTGACACAGCCAAAGATGGAGCCGACGTCGGCCCCTTCCCGCTCGTTAAATACCTGTGCGCCCACCATCTGCGCCGTAACCTGGCCCATCCCCGCTTCAATATCATGCTTCTTTGCCTCTACCAGCGTTACGATAGGCGCTTGTAAAAAGGGCAGGGGCGGGGTTCGGGCCAGAATGAAATCACACTCGCCCGTGAGGCCATGGGCCGGGTCGGCGTCAAGCCGCTGCCCGGAATAGACGGCAAGCGGGATATGGCTACGCTCAACCCAGGTAAGCAAGAGCGGCACAACAATAAATTCCGAGCGGGCTTTCTCGCTACCAAGCGCAAAGGGGCGCCCGCGTTGCAACATAGTGTGCAACCATTCGGGGACATCTACCGGCGCAACGTCAAACAAGCGTTCGGTCTTTGGGGCCAGACCAAACGCCTTACACGCACCGCTCAGGCTAAAGTCGTTGTACGTCATGCAAGGCTCACCCGCGCAGGTGGCGCAACTCCTCGAACAGCTCGCGCTCGCGCCGCGATAGCGAGGTTGGCAACAACGCCTGTGCTGTCACGTAGAGCACGCCGCGCTGATCCTTCTGGTGCATATTGGGCATCCCCTGCCCATTGAGCCGAAAGACCTTCCCATTGGGTGTACCGGGCGGTATATTGAGCGTGAGCGTCTTTCCGTCAATGGTAGGAATACGCACATCGCCCCCAAGCAACAACGTATACAGGTCAACGTCTACCCTGGTCTTGAGGCTGTCGCCGTCGCGCTCAAAGCGGTCGTGCGGCTTGACATTGATGAGCAGCAGCAAATCGCCACGCTTGCCGCCCGATACGCCCGGCGCCCCTTCGCCAGAGACTTTCACACGATTGCCGGTATCTACGCCGGCGGGGATTTTCACATTGATGGTACGTGGCGTTCCATCTGGCGCGTTAATCTTGACCTTCCGCTGTGTGCCCGTAAAGGCCTCTTCCAGCATAATATCAACGGCCTGTTCCACGTCTTGCCCATCAACGCGGATACCGCCCCCATAGCCGCCATAGCCGGCCCCATAGCCGCCCCCCCCATAGCCCGTGGAGGTATTGAAGCGCACACCGCCGGGCCCCATTGACCCAAACAGCGCTTCAAAGAAATCTGAGAAACTGCCCTCTCCGCTGCCAGGCGTGGCGCGGCCACCCTGTACGAAGGGGCCCCAATCGAAGCCGCCCGGACTGGCCCCGGACTGCTGGTAGTGCTGGTAGTGCTGCCCAAACTGGTCATATTTGCTACGCTTCTCTTTATCGGAGAGCACCTGGTAGGCCTCGTTTATATCCTTAAAGCGGGCTTCGGCCTGCTTATTATTGGGGTTGACATCCGGGTGATACTCACGCGCCAGTTTGCGGTAGGCCTGCTTAATTTCCTGTTCGCTGGCCCCGCGTGAGATGCCCAATATTTTATAGTAATCTTTGTATTCCACTCCCAACTCCTCAGAGCCTGATTTCAAGATTACCAGTACGAAACTAGAGATCTGAAAAAAAAGTTTATGCTCTCATTTATAGTAGAACCTGGAAGCACACCTGTCAAGATCTTGACGCCAGCAGCATGTCCAGGTATTATACTATGTTAATACTCGCACTTCATGGAACGACACTGCGCGAGAAGCGAGAAGATAACCACAACAACATATCCGGGGGTGCCAGGAAGAGCCTGGCTGAGACGGCGGCCCGATTGATGCCGCAAACCCTTCGAACCTGACCTGGGTCATACCAGCGTAGGGAGCAGTACCAATAGGTATGGTTTGCATGCCGCTATCTCCCTACATGGGGGGGTAGCGGCTTTTTGTATGGTGACGGTTTGAAGTGTATGCACAAGAGTGCAACGGAAAGGAGCACAGTTATGCAACCGGTGACGGTGAGTTTTCAAGTATTGCCGGGCGGTTTGCCCGACAAGGCCCGCGTCTACGCGGCTGTGGATGCGGCCATTGCGGTGATTGCCCAGAGCGGCTTGCGCCATGTGGTCGGGCCGATGGAGACAACCATAGAGGGCGATTATGCGCATGTGATGGCCACGATCAAGGAGGCGCAGGATGCGGTAATTGCGGCCGGCGCGACCAATGTTTTTACCTATATCAAGGTAGATTACAACCCCAATGGCTCAACAATTGATGAGAAATTGGAACAGTACCGCCCCTGAGCGGCGCAATAAGCACGATGGTAGGACAGGTGACGTATGACAGATAAGGCTGAATTATTACCGCTTGCAGAGCGCGGCCGCACTACGGCGGCCCACTCGTTCGAAACCATGGCGCGGGCCGTGCCACGCTATGGCCCCGCGGCCCTGCTGGTCACGGCTCTGCTGGTGGCCTGGGAGGCGCTGGCGTGGCTCTTTGCCATACCCGACTGGCTCTTGCCGCCGCCCTCACAGATAGCCGCCACCTTTGCCGAAGACTTGCCCGTGCTCCAACGCCACGCTATGGTAACACTGCTCACAACCGCGCTTGGCTTTGCGCTCACGCTGGTGCTCGGGTTTGTGCTGGCTATCGCCATAGACGCTTCCCCCCTGCTCCGGCGGGCTATCTACCCGCTGCTCGTCTTTTCCCAGACGGTGCCCATTGTTGCGCTGGCTCCGTTGCTGGTGGTGGGATTTGGTTTCGGGTTGCTGCCCAAGGTGCTGGTTGTTGCGCTGGTCACCTTCTTTCCCATCGTCATCAACACGGTAGATGGCTTGCGTTCGAGCGACCCCGCCGCGCTCCAACTGCTCCAGGCGATGAACGCGAAACGCTGGACAATGCTCTGGCTCCTGCGTCTGCCGTCGGCTCTGCCGGCTATCTTTAGCGGCCTGAAAATCGCTATTACCTACAGCGTGATTGGCGCGGTACTCTCCGAATGGATTGGGGCCAGCGCCGGTTTGGGGGTCTATATCTCTCGCTCGCTCCGCGCCTTCCGCACCGATCAAGTTTTCGTGGCCATTCTGGCCACCTCGCTGGTAACGCTGCTGCTCTTTGGGGCCACCATTGCGCTTGAGCGCTGGCTAACCCCCTGGAATAGGGCGCGTGAAGGGTGAGGCGGGGACGCGGGGAGGCGGGGAGGCGATGACGCGGGGAGACGGCGAGACGGCGAGACGGCAAACGCTATGACGGAATGTCCAGATATGAGTTATGGAGGATAAAAGAAGATGAATCAACGAAGAGGATTACTACTACTGGCTATCGCGCTACTACTGGCGGCGTGCGGGCAACGTACGCCCCCCGCTGGCAATACGGCCAATCAGCCGGCGGCAACCGACACCGACACCGCGACAGAAGCCCCCGCGAAGGTGACGTTTGGACTAGATTGGACGCCCAACACGAATCACACCGGCTTGTATGTCGCCCAGGAACAGGGCTACTATCAGGAAGAGCAACTGGAGGTTAGCATTGTCCAGGCCCAGGAGGGCGGCACGGTGGAGCAACTGGTAGCCGCCGGGCGGCTCGACTTTGGCGTTTCCTTTCAAGAGAATGTGACCAATGCGCGGCTGGAAGATGTGCCCATCGTGTCCATTGCGGCCATCATCCAGCACAATACCAGCGGCTTTGCCAGCCGTACCGCCGAAGGGATTACCCGCCCGGCCGACTTTGCCGGCAAGAAGTATGGTTCGTGGGGGTCGCCTATGGAACGGGCGGTTATCGAATCGCTGATGCAGTGCGATGATGGCAACTTCGAGGCCGTGGAATTTGTGGATGTAGGGAGTAGCGATTTCTTTGTCGCCACCGAACGCGGCGACGTAGACTTTATGTGGATCTTCCAGGGGTGGACTGGCATAGAAGCGGACATTCGCGGCATAGACATCAACACGATAATGATCAACGATCTCGACTGTGTGCCCGACTATTATACCCCGGTCATCATCACCAGCGAACAGATGATAGAGGAGCGCCCGGAGGTGGTGCGCCGCTTTCTACACGCCACCAGTCGCGGCTACCAGGTTGCCATAGCGCAACCGGACGAGGCGGCCGCGCTGCTGCTGGCCGCGGCCCCAGAATTGGATGAGGAACTGGTAATGCAAAGCCAGCGCTATCTGGCAGAGCAGTACCAGGCCGACGCGCCGCGGTGGGGCGAACAAGAGCGCGAGACGTGGGAGAACTTTGCCCAATGGATGCTAGACAGCGGCCAGATACCGCGCATGCTCGATGCCGAGGCGGCCTTTACCAACGACTTTCTGCCCTGATCATCCACAACTTGCCTGGGGCACGGATTGGCTCCGTGCCCCAGGCAAGTAGGCAATGCTCCACAGCGCAGGGCGGGTATAGACTAGACAACCATACCACACGCCCCCGCGCTGGCACCCTACCCTAGCGGTTGCCGGTGGCTTCCAACTCAGCAGAGATCAAATCTTCGGCGTGGAGCAATCGCCCCAACGCCGCGGCCCGATTGACCGCCTCGCTAATATCCTTCAATTCAATTTCGGCCAACGTCAATTCAAAATGGAGCGCAGGATCATGGTCTGCATGGGCCGCGATGAGGGCCTCAATTTCCTGGCGAACGGTTGGCCACTGCGCTACCCATGCTTGAAAATTCTCTAACGAATGCATTTTTGGCATAGGAAAACCTCCTTACTCTTGTGTACCTGGATAAGACCTGACAGCCCATAGAAGCCACGAACAGCGTATCGGAACACGCCCGGCTATGGCTCCGGTTCAGGATATTACAAAGATAGGGCAAAACACACCCTGGAAACACGGCGAGATGCTTGTAACCAGGCGGTCATACTATCTACGCTCCCAGGAACGGGGCCCCGATCAGGGAAACGGGGCCGATTCCTCGGCGTGCTTTGTATCATCACGAGCGTGCGTGGCGACCGCGCCGCACACATCCCCTTATCGTCCGCCGCGCGTACCAGAGGGAGGGGACAGCAGTA
The DNA here is from genome assembly GCA_034437375.1 of Chloroflexaceae bacterium. Lineage (GTDB taxonomy): Bacteria > Chloroflexota > Chloroflexia > Chloroflexales > Chloroflexaceae > JAAUSY01. Next base: position 7,925 of record DAOTUK010000168.1, read on the forward strand.
TACGGCCTCCCACCCCACCGGGGCCCATATCCAGCAAACGGCCCCCGGCTATGGCTATCGCTACTCTTCGGGCGGAAGCGAGGTGGCTATGTCATAGAAAATGACCTGCACATCAATGCCATCGTTGATCAGCAAGTTATGGGTTTTATCTCGTATGGCATCTTTGATAGCCGCTTCTTTATCCGCAGCAGCATAAGCTCGGATACTGGCCTCTTCATCTGAATGACGCACCACCCGAATAACAGCATCCGGGCTGACACCAGTGACGCAGTTCGTAACATCAGCAATCGCTTCATCAAGTGTCATTAAATCTCCTCCAGCATTTTCTATCACCAGAAACGACACACATTCCTACTAACTATAATCGTTCATTGGCATTTCAGCAAGCGCTCCGATAGCGCCTGGTTACCCCGTCTGGCGTTTTGGGCGTGGTTGTGTGCGTTGCGGAGCAACCGGTTCTGGCTCACCTACCTCTTGCGATTCTTCGCCGGCCAGGGCTTGCGGATCAATAGGTGCGGACATCCCCACCGGCGCCGGTTCTGTATCGTGGCCGCGTCGGGCGGCTCGTTCTTCGCGCCAGGCCAGCCGATCGCGTACCTGTTGTTCAAACCCCCGCCCCACCGGATCGTAGTAGATGCGCCCCTCAAGTGGGGGGGGCAGGTGGGCTTGCAACGAGCGCCCTTCTGGCAAGTCGTGGGCATATTCGTACCCTTGCCCATAGCCCATCTCTTTTAAGAGCCGGGTAGGGGCGTTGCGAAGATGCAATGGCACCGGCTCGTTACGGGTCTTTTTCACATCGTCCAGAGCAGCCCCATAGGCGCGGTAGACAGCGTTACTTTTGGGGCTCTGGCACAGGTATACTACCGCCTCCGCCAGGGCCAGGTCGCCCTCTGGTTGTCCAATAAAATGGACGGCCTGTTGGGCGGCCATGGTCACCGGGAGGGCCTGGGGGTCGGCCAGGCCAATATCTTCTATCGCCATACGCACCACGCGCCGCGCAATGTAGAGCGGGTCTTCGCCCCCATCGAGCATACGCCCAAGCCAGTACAACGCCGCGTCCGGGTCACCATCGCGCACACTCTTGTGCAGCGCTGAGATAGCATTATAGTGCAATTCGCCCGATTTGTCATAGCGGGTCGCCCGGCTTTGCAGCGCCTCTCGAATATCTTCAACGGTGATCAAGCGTTTGTTGCCCATTGCGGGCGGTTTGGAGAGGGCCGCGGACTCAAGCGCGTTGAGCGCAGTACGCGCATCGCCATTGGCCATATTGAGCAGGTAGCCGCGGGCATCGGCGGCCAGTATCACGTTGAGCGGGCCCAGGCCGACCGCGCTATCGGCTACCGCACGGTCTACAATATGGCCTATCTGCTCGTCTGAGAGCGACTCGAGCGCAAAGACGCGCGTGCGCGACAGGAGCGCGTCGTTAATCTCAAACGAGGGGTTCTCGGTGGTGGCGCCAATTAAAATAATGGTGCCATCTTCGACATAGGGCAAGACGGCATCTTGCTGGTTTTTGTTAAAGCGGTGTATCTCATCAATGAACAGGATCGTCCGTTCGTGCAGCATACCCAGGCGGTCTTGCGCCTCCTTGATGATACGGCGCAGGTCTGTGACGCTGGCCGAAACAGCGCTTATCTGGTCGAAATGGGCGCTGGTCATCTGGGCAATAATATGGGCCAGTGTCGTTTTACCGCTGCCCGGCGGGCCCCACAGCACAATGGAAAAAAGCTGATCGTCGGTAATCGCGCGGCGCAACAGCCGCCCCTCGCCCACCAGCGCTTCCTGGCCCACAAAATGCTCCAGGGTGTGGGGGCGCATACGAGTCGCCAGGGGAGCCTGATGGTGCAAAAGCTCCTGTCGCTGTTGTTCAAACATATTGACCGAACGTCTGGGCATGGGGGTGTCTACTTCCTCTCATACCGTACCAGCGCCAACGCGGCATACCGCACCTCTTGCTCCATTGTAGCATAGTTTTCGCCTCGCAATACCACACCTGGTACCCTACTCAGGGCCACTAAGTACCAAAGAACTATTGCAGTTTGCAGCAAGATAGCGTACTATAGATTCAAGGAAATAAAGGCGCTGCTCACGTAAGTCTGGCTCATGGGTTGCCCCCCTGTTATTATCTGTTAATTCCTCTTTTTTTTCCTCAAGTTCTTCTTATTTTCCTCCCCCATGAGCCAGAGACGATAAAGCAACAGCGTCTTTATCTCACTCCGACACAAGATAAGCCCCACGCTCATCTGAACCAAAATACAAAAATCTGGCCAGAGAATCCCGGCATATTCTATTCCATTCCGTCATTGACTATAGTATCATGAGATTGAAGCGGCCCTTACAGCGGGGTGAGGTCGCAATCTCCTGAGCTATTATGTAAGGATGGATAGCAGATGCATACTATTGCTGGTTACTATATCATTGAACACCTGTATGAAAGCGCCAGTTCGCTTGTTTATCGCGCAAAACGGCAAAGTGACCACCTCCCCGTTGTGCTGAAAGTACTCAAAGAATCGTACCCCTCGCCCGAACGTATCGCCTGGTTCAAGCGGGAATACGAAGTAACCCACGCGCTAGAGTTACCGGGTATTCCCCATGTCTACGGGCTAGAGACAATCCACGCGGTACGCCCGCCCGACAATGGCCCCCGCGAAACGCCCGGCTACACTGGCACACCGATTACATGCCATCCCGCGCCAATTACCTGGATGATGGTTCTGGAAGATTTTGGGGGCGAATCGCTCAGCCGCTTGAAGCTGGCCGGGGCACTTTCGTTGACTGCGTTTCTCAACCTGGCTATTGATGTAACGGAGATATTGGGGCAGATCCACCAGCGCCACACCATGCACAAAGATATTAACCTTTCCAACATTGTCTGTAACCCCAAGACGCGCCAGATAAAGATTATAGATTTTGGCATTTCCACCGTGCTCTCGCGTGAGAAACCCATGTTTCGCAACCCCAACGTACTGGAAGGCACGCTGGCCTATATGTCGCCAGAGCAGACGGGGCGCATGAACCGCGCTATGGATTATCGCACCGATTTCTACTCGCTTGGGGCCACGCTGTACGAGTTGCTCACAGGACAGCGGCCCTTTGTGAGCGACGACGCGCTAGAACTGGTGCATTACCATATTGCCCGCCAACCCACCCCGCCCCAAGAGATACACAGCGAGATACCCCGCGAGCTTTCGCTCGTCATTCTCAAGTTAATGGCCAAGAATGCCGAAGACCGCTACCAGTCGGCGTACGGGTTGAAAGCCGACCTGGAATACATCCGTGCGCTGGTGGCCTATAACGCCGACGGGCAATCGGGCGCGCGGCCCATTCCGCCGGGCCGCCGGCGGCCGGGGGCCCGGTTTGCGCCGGGCCGCAACGATGTCTCCGACCGCTTTTTGATACCCCAGAAATTGTATGGGCGCGAGGCCGAAGTAGAGCGCTTGCTGGCCGCGTTCGAGCGCGTTCACGCCGGTGGGTTGGGGATGGTGCTGGTGGAGGGGGCGGGCGGCATTGGCAAAACGTCGCTGGTGCAGGAATTGTACCGGCCCATTACGCTCCGCCGTGGCTACGTTGTCTCTGGCAAATTTGAACAGCTCTACCGCGATGTGCCCTACGCGGCCTTTATTCAAGCATTCCGTTCGCTGATGCGCCACATCTTGACCGAGAACGAGGCCAATATTACCGCGTGGCGCGAGAAGTTGTTGCAGGCGCTTGGTTCCAATGGGCAGGTTATTATTGATGTCATCCCAGAGGTGGCGCTGATCATTGGCGAGCAACCCCCCGTGCCAACGCTGGAACCGGCGCAAGCCAAAAATCGTTTTATGCGGGCCTTTCAGCAGTTCATCCAGGTATTTACCCAACCCAACCATCCGCTGGTACTCTTCCTGGACGATTTGCAATGGGCCGATGGAGCCTCGCTCAAGCTGATTGAACGAGTCATGACCACGCCCGATAGCCACAATCTGCTGTTGATAGCGGCCTTCCGCGATACCGAAGAGGGGCCCGACTATCCGCTGTGGCTGATGGTACGCACGATAGAGCAGGCCGGCGTGAGTGTGACGCGGCAAACTATCGCGCCGCTGGATGTCGCCGCCGTCACACGCCTGATAGCGGAAACGTTGCACCACCCCGAAGCCCAGGTCGCGCCATTGGCCGAACTGGTTGTCCAGAAAACGGGCGGCAATCCCTTCTTTCTGCAAGAGTTCTTGACCTCGCTATATGTCGAGGAGTTAATAGATTTTGACCATAGCAGCGGGCGCTGGCAATGGGATTTGCGGCAGATCCAATCGCAACGCATTACGGACAACGTGGTTGAGTTGATGACCCGCAAGGTACAACGCTTGAACCCACGTTCGCAAGAGGTGTTGAAACTGGCCGCCTGCATTGGCGATTATTTCGATCTGGTCAAACTGGCCGTGGTCTGGCAAAAGCCCGTGAGCGAAACCGCCAAAGATCTGGAACCGGCCATTATGGAAGGGATGGTCGTTCCGCTTGGCGATACCTACAAGCTGATGACGCTGGATGTGCCGGGCCTGGGCGACGCCATCAATGCGGAATATGCCTTTGCGCACAACCGCATTCAACAAGCGGCCTACTCGCTTATTCCCCAACAGGAGCGCCAGGAAGTCCACTGGCGTATTGGCTATTTGTTGCTGCTCGATATTTTGCCGGCCCAACGCGAAGACCATATTTTTGATATTGTCAACCAGCTTAACTATGGCCGCGCCTTTGTGTCCGACCAGGAAGAATGCGACGAACTGGCAAGCCTGAACTTGATAGCCGGCCGCAAGGCAAAGGCCTCGGCGGCCTATGAGCCGGCCGCGACCTACCTCCATCTTGGGTTAGATCTGTTGAACGCACAAAGCTGGCACACACAGTATGTACTGGCCCTTGCGTTGCACACCGAAGCGACCGAGTTAGCCTATCTCAACGCCGACTTTGCCACCATGGAGCATCTGGGGGCGCAGGTGTTGCACCACGCCGGCAGTGTGCTTGACACCGTGCCGGTGTATGGGGTCTACATCCGGGCGTTGATAGCGCAGAGCAAGCACGCAGAAGCGGTGGCGACCGCGCTCCACATCCTCGAACAGCTTGGCATCCACTTTCCCAAAGAGCCAGACAGCGAGGATATAGCCACCGGGTTGGAGGAAAGCCGCGACGCGCTCAACGACAAACCTATTCACGAGTTGCTCAATCTGCCAGAGATGACCGACCCGTATAAACTGGCGGCTATGCGCATTCTCACCAGTACGCTGAATGCGGCGTATGTGGCCCATCCGGGGTTGATGACGCTGATTACCTGCAAGATGGTGGCGCTATCGGTCAACTACGGCTGTACGCCGATGTCGGCCCATGCCTACGCCTCGTACGGTCTGCTGCTGTGTGGCGACCTGGATGATATAGACGCGGGCTATCAGTTTGGGCAACTGGCCGAGCAATTGCTGGAACGCTTCGACGCACGCGAGCTGAAAACGCGAACGCTGCTAGTGGTCAACAACTTCATCCGCCACTGGAAAGACCACGCACGCGAGACGATACACCCATTACTAGAGACGTACCAGATCGGGGTTGAAGTTGGTGATGTAGAGTTTGCCGGGCTGGCTATCTACGTTTCGGCCAGTCTTTCCTTTTATACCGGGCGCCAACTAGAAAAGCTCGAACAGGATATGCAACATTACGACACGGTATTGGCCGGTATTAAGCAAACCCGCGCGCGCTCGATGAATGGACTCTACCGCCAGCTGGTGCTGAATTTGCTTGGGAGGAGCGGCAACCCCTGTCTGCTGATGGGGCGCAGCTTTCACGAAGAGCAAATGTTGCCCTACTATCTGGAAACTAACGATAACACGTCTATCTACTACATCTACTTCAGCAAACTTATTCTTTGCTACCTCTTCGACCAGTACCCTGAAGCGGTCGTGTTTTCTGAGCAAGCCGAAACATTCTCGCAGAGCGCGGTTGGTTCCTTCTCCATTGCGCTCTACCACTTCTACGACTCGCTGGCCCGCCTGGCGCTGTTGAACGCAGAGATACGGGAAGGGATACCCCACGACCATGAGAGCCACCCCGCCGACGAGTGCCCCCAGTGTGCCCACCTGGAGAAGGTAGCCGCCAACCAGCAGAAGATGGAACGATGGGCCCGCAATGCACCTATGAACCACTTGCACAAGTGGTATCTGGTAGAGGCGGAGCGTTGTAGCGTACGTGGCCATATGAAGGACGCCCGCGAGTATTATGATCTGGCGATAGACCTGTCCCGCGAGCATAAATATATGAACGATGAGGCGCTGGCGTGTGAACTGACGGCGCGGTTTTATCTACAACAGGGACGCCCCCGCATTGCGCATGTCTACTTGCACGATGCCCACTACGCCTATCAACAGTGGGGAGCGCACGCCAAAGTAACCCACCTGGAACAGCGCTACCCCCAATTCTTCCTCACCACCGAGAAACCCTCGCTCCCCCAACCCATCATCGTCACCGCGTCGGTAGTGGAAACCGACGAGAAACCCTCCGACACGCTGGACGCGGCCAGTGTGATGAAGGCGTCGCAGGCTATTTTTGGCGAGATTGTGCTGGAACAATTGATTACCAAATTGATGCGCGTTTTTATTGAGAATGCGGGGGCCCAGCGCGGGTTGCTGCTGTTAGAGGGGGCCGAAGACTGGGTCGTCGAAGCCGAACACTGGATAGACCATAGTGGCATCCAGCAAGGTTCAGGCTCTCCCGATACCGACACCAACAAGGTGCCCTATACCATTGTTCACTACGTTGCCCGCACCAGGGAGAGCTTGATCTTGCACGATGCGCGACAGGAACATGCCTTTGTCCAGGATCGCTACATCCAATCGCACCGGCCCCAATCCATCCTCTGTATGCCGCTGGTATACGAGCAGCAGTTAATTGGCATGCTCTACCTGGAAAACAACCTGGCCACAGGCGCGTTTACCCAGAGCCGCGTCGAAACGCTCAACCTGCTGGCCAGCCAGGCGGCTATTTCGCTGGTGCATGCACGCCTCTACCGTCGGATGGAGGATATGGTGAAAGCCCGTACGGCGGAACTGTCGAAAACCAATGAAGCGCTGCACTCTGAAATTACCGAACACCAGCGTACCGAAGTAGCATTGCAACAAGCCAAAGAATCGGCTGAGGCGGCCAACCGCGCCAAGAGCGCCTTTCTGGCCAATATGAGCCATGAACTACGCACCCCGCTCAACGCCATTCTTGGCTTTGCCCAGATTATGGGGCGCAGCCGCAACCTGCCCCCCGACCACCGCGAAAATGTGCGCGTTATCCACCGCAGCGGCGAACATCTGCTGAACTTGATTAACAGTGTGCTTGACCTTTCAAAGATTGAGGCCGGGCACATGCACTTGAACGAAAATAGTTTTAATCTACACCGGATGCTGGATGATCTGGTTGAGATGTTTCAATTGCGGGCTCGCCAGAAACGATTACTGCTTACCTTTGAGCGCGCGCCGGGAGTGCCACAGCTTGTTATGGCCGATGAGGTGAAGCTGCGTCAGATTTTGATGAACCTGTTGAATAATGCGATCAAGTTTACGCACGAAGGTGGGGTCACGCTGCGCGTGTTGCGCTGTGATGATACCGCGTCCAACCACCACCGCTCATTCCCCCCCTGCCTGCGCTTTACGGTGGAGGATACCGGGCCCGGCATTGCCGAGGACGAACAAAAAACGCTCTTTACGGCCTTCTCCCAGACACGCACCGGACTTCAGTCCCAGGAAGGCACCGGGTTGGGGCTGTCTATTAGCCGCAAGTTTGTCCAATTGATGGGTGGCGACTTGCAGGTGCGAAGCTATGTGGGCATTGGCTCGTCCTTTTCCTTTGCTATGCCTATCAAACCCCCGGAACCATCGCCCCTGGACAACCAGCCAGACTCGCGTCTGGTCATCGGTATGCAGGAGGGGCAACCATCCTACCGCATTCTGGTGGTAGATGATCAGTGGGACAATCGCTATCTGCTGGTGAAGCTGTTAAAGCCTATGGGGTTTGCGGTTGAAGAAGCCTCCACCGGGCTTGAGGCCATTGAACTGGTCAAAACCTGGGAACCCCACTTGATATGGATGGATGTACGCTTGCCAGGGATGGATGGGCACGAAACCACCCGGCGTATTCGGGCGCTACCGGGCGGTACAACTATTCCCATTATCGCCTTGACCGCCAGCACCTATGAGGGCGTCGAACATATGCTTCAGGAGGCGGGGTATGACGATTTCTTGCGCAAGCCGGTGCGCGACAGCGAATTGTTTGAGATGATACACAAACACCTTGGGGTGCAGTATGTGTACCAGGAAATGCAAGGAGACTCCTCTCGGAGGCGAACACCGGGGGCAACCGCCGATGATACCGACCGGTTCGGCCTCCCAGAGGAGCGTCTGGATCTATCGAACCAGGCATTGACCCCGGAAACGCTGTGTACCATGCCAGAACAGTGGGTGCAAGATTTACACATGGCCGCAACGCTTGGCGATATTGACAAGCTGTACCGGCTGATAGAGCAGATACGCCCCCACCATCGCTCCCTGGCAGAAACATTGACCAACATTGTCGGGATGTTTCAGTTTGAGCAAATTACCGCAGTGACGGTGTTATGTAGCCATTGAGGAGCGCCCCATGCGCCGACTGAGCCGTTTCCAGTACCACTTTTTGCTGAGGTGGCGCTGGTAGCGGTTCCCGCGGCAGAGCCAGCGCCAGGGACGCGGGCCCAGGTCCTGGTAACCGGGCAAGCGCCGCGCCAGCCGGTGCCAGTAGTGCTTACAGCGGTTGCGGCTTACGCGGCGGGTCGCGGCGGCGCGGCGCTCTGCCAACGCTTGCTCGGCGGCGGCCCGCTCGGCAGCGGCCTGGGCGCGGGCCTGTTCCTCGGCCAGACGGCGGGACTCGGAGATACGCGCCAGATCGGCCCGCATACCATCCACCGAAAAACCAACTTGCTCGCCAAGCGCAATAAAGTGGTTTATCCACGCTTCGGCGGTGGTGCTCGCCTGTGTAGACCGGGACAGAAAGACGGGGTAAACCCCCTGTTGCATATCGTGATAGACGTTTTGTATCTTCCAGAAATCCACCTCGAAGGGGAGCGTCCGCGCCAACCCTACCAGCGTTTCTGTTTTCTGGAGCAGGGACAAGTTGGTCGGGTTCGTATACATACGCTCCTCCATCCATTCCAACGTCCCCTTGAGCGCATAGTTTAATTCGGTGGCGTGCAGTGCGATATTGCTATGTTGCACTTCCTCTAACACAGACTGAATACGGTTTATGTCAACTTCTTCATCTTCAAAGGCGCGGCGCAGATCAACGTTGAGCACAAACTCGGCGGCCGTATGAAAGCCGGTGGGGAGTGGGATAGCGAGGTCGGAGAGAAAGCGCATCAGGGGGGCGTTATCATCGTAGACCTGGCGGTAGGCCGCCTCGGCGCGATCTAATGATGATTCGAGAATGTGTTTCAGAATTTTGCGCTGTTCGTCGCGGAAGAGCGTCCGCAACGAGTAGGTAAGCCCCTGGAAGTGCTTGTCCATCACGCGGATAGTTTCGGGCAAATCGGCGCGGCGGAAGGGTTCGGTTACATCGTGAACCAGCGCGTCGTAGGTATCGCTATTGTAGAGACACAGCCCGCCGGTCAGGTTATGATCGCCAAAGTGGAGTACACCAAAGCAGAGATCCTGGGCTTTCCAGGTGATAGTTGATTTGACAATGGCGCGGCCCACGTTCAGCCGTACCTTGCCATATTCCAGCACATGACAATCCTGACATTCGACAATATAGCAGTAGATACGAGTTTCGGAGCCATACGACTCGAACAGGTAGCTAATGGCGTAGTGCGCCAGGACGCTTTGGAGATCGAGGCGGGCCGGTTTGACAAACGTTTCGAAGATGTCGGCCCCGTCGCGGTGTTCGGCCAGGTTGCTGCTGGCCAGAGCCAGTTTTTCGAGAAAGCCGGCTTCCAGCGTCCCATCAGAGGCCTGCTGCGACAGCGGCGTATCGGCGGCAAGCTGAAGCACGCGCCCGGCGTATTGCATAATTTGCACCGTCTCTATACCCGACAATTCATCAAAAAACCAGCCACAACTGGTATACATCAGCATAGCGTGGCGTTGGAGTTCGAGCAACTTGAGCACGGTACTTTGCTCGTCATCGGTAAGTTGGCGCAGGGCGTGGCACTTCAGAAAATGCTGGACATGCTCAACCGAACGATCCAGAATAACCTCAATGTACGCATCTCGCGCGGCCCACGGGTCGCTAAGCAGTGCCCCGGCGGCTTGCTCGTACAGGGGGGTTACCGCATCGCGGAGCCAGTCGAGCGCGTCGCGGAGTGGGGCCCGCCATTCCTGATGCCAGCCGTCGTGCATGCCAGAGTTACAGCCGCAATTGCTGCGCCACCGTTCAACCCCATGAACACAGCTCCAGGAGGAATTTTCGAAAATGTCCACCTCGTAGGTGGGGGGGTGCTTTTCCAGATATTCGCCATAAATGGTAATGTGGGCCAGGTTGTTGGATTCTATGTAGCTAAGGGCATAGGTCAGGGCCATTTCGCCGTGGCGGTGGTGGTGGCCATAGGTTTCGCCATCGGTGGCGATATGCACCAGTTGGGGCCACGCCCGCCCGTCATCGGTGAACGCGCCAAGCAGGCGGTTGGCCAGATTTTCGCCGCGTATCAGCAGGCCCTCAAAGGCGACGCCTTGCGAGATGGGGCCATCGTAGAAGAAGAGCACGATGGTACGCCCGGAGGGGAGGCGTTGCAGATAGGGGGTGGTAGGGTCTACGCGGCCGCCGCTCACGTCTACCCATCCGTCGCTCTCATCCTGCTCGTTAGCGGGGTCGGCGGGGGCAGGGGCGGGGGCGCTCTGGTTGTCGTTCAAGGGACGCATACGCGCGGCCTGGTTGGGGGCAAGCACGGTGAAGCGGATACCGTAGTCGGCCATAATATCCAGCGTTTCCAGGTCTACGGCAGTTTCGGCTAACCACATACCCTCGGGCCGCCGCCCAAAACGGTATTCAAAATCGCGGATACCCCACCATATCTGGGTTTCCTTGTCGCGGCGATTGGCCAGCGGCAATATCATATGGTTATAGGCCTGGGCCAGGGCGGAACCATGGCCGGCAAAGTGTTTCATGCTCTCCTGGTCGGCGTCAAGGATGGCCTGGTAGGTGGTGGGGCTTTTTTCCTCCATCCAGGAAAGCAGGGTGGGGCCAAAGTTGAAGCTGATGCGGGAATAATTGTTACATATCCAGAGAATGCGCCCAGACCCATCAAGCACCCGCGACGCGCCGTTGGCGGCGTAGCACTCGTCGGTAATCCGTTCGTTCCAATCGTGAAAGGGGTACGCCGAGTCTTGCAACTCTATGCCTTCAAGCCAGGCATTCTCGCGCGGGGGTTGGTAGAAATGCCCATGAATACAAATATATCGTTCCATAGCTCTCTATTCAGGTTTCGTCAGGATTTATAGCGGGTTTTCGATAGCGATAGGGGGGCCGAACACGCCCTTGCTGTGGCCCATAGGACGACAAAGGCGGGGGCCGTACCCCCGTTGCCTCCTTCGTCTTCTTTACCAATCGGCCGGCCCGACGCCGGTTAAGAACACAATCCCCAGGGGAGGCACGCTGATGTTGAGCGAGAAGGGGTAGCCATGGACGGGGAATTCGTCGGCTTCGACGCCGCCCATATTGCCAACGCCGCTACCTTCATACTCCTTGGCATCGCTATTGAGCGACTCTTTCCAGAACCCGCCAAAGGGGACACCAACGCGATAGCCGCTGCGGGGTACGGGGGTGAAGTTGCAGACCACGACCACCACGGATTCGCCGGTCTTGCTACGGCGCAGCAAGCTGAGCATGCTATTTTCCCAGTCATTACAGTCTATCCAGCGGAACCCCTGGGGGTCTATATCCATTTCGTGCATGGCGGGCTCTTCGCGGTAGAAGGCGTTCAGGTCGGACACCCATTTTTGCAAGCCCTGGTGGGGGGCAAACTGGAGCAAGTGCCATTCGAGGCTTTCTTCGTGGTACCATTCGCGCCACTGGCCAATTTCAGCACCCATAAAGAGGAGTTTCTTGCCGGGTTGGGCAAACATGTAGCCGTAAAGCAAGCGCAGGTTGGCGAATTTTTGCCACAGGTCGCCGGGCATCTTGCTGAGCAGGGCCCCTTTGCCATGCACCACTTCGTCGTGCGAGAGCGGCAGGGTAAAGTTTTCGGTAAAGGCGTAGATCATGCGGAAGGTCATTTCGTTGTGGTGGTATTTGCGGTAGATGGGGTCGCGGGTGATGTAGGTGAGGGTGTCGTGCATCCAGCCCATGTCCCACTTCATCCCAAAGCCTAGCCCGCCCACGTAGGTGGGGCGCGATACCATAGACCAGTCGGTTGACTCTTCGGCAATGGTTTGCACGTCAGGGTAGTTGCGGTAGATCTCTTCGTTGAAGCGGCGCAGGAACCAGATGGCGTCTATGTTTTCGCGGCCGCCATACTCGTTGGGCATCCATTCGCCTTCGCGGCGCGAGTAGTCGAGGTAGAGCATGGAGGCGACGGCATCAACACGAAATCCGTCAATATGGTATTTGTCAAGCCAGTAGATAGCGCTGCTGAGCAGAAAGCTGCGGACTTCGCGGCGGCCATAGTTGAAGATGTAGCTATTCCAGTCGGGGTGCCATCCTTTTTGCGGGTAGGCGTGTTCGAAGAGGTGCGATCCGTCGAAGTAGCCCAGGCCGTGGCCGTCTACCGGGAAGTGGGAGGGCACCCAGTCGAAGATGACGCCGATACCATTCTGGTGCAGGACATCCACCAGATACATGAAGTCCTGCGGTGTCCCATAGCGACTGGTGGGGGCAAAGTAGCCGGTGGTCTGGTAGCCCCACGAACCATAGAAGGGGTGTTCGGTAATGGGCAAAAATTCGACGTGGGTAAAGCCCATTTCTTTGACGTATTCTGTCAGGACGGTGGCCATTTCGCGGTAGGTGAGGAAGCGGTGTTCCTCTTCCGGCACCCGCCGCCAGGAACCAAGATGCACTTCATAGACGGACATGGGCGCTTCCAGGCTATTTTTTTCTTTGCGGGTTTCCATCCATTCCTGGTCTTGCCATTCGTAGTCCAGATCCCAGACAATGGAACTGGTTTTAGGCGATACTTCGTGAAAGAAGCCAAAGGGGTCGGCTTTTTCGGCGCGGAAGTCGCTTAAGCGCGAGATAATGTTGTATTTGTACATATCGCCCTTCTGGACGCCGGGGATGAAGCCTTCCCAGATGCCGGAACTGCCGCGGGCATGCAGGACATGGTTTTCTTTATTCCAGCCGTTAAAGTCGCCGATAACCGAGACGCTCTTGGCATTGGGGGCCCACACGGCAAAGTGGGCGCCTTTCTTGCCCTTGACGCGCATGAGCCTGGAGCCCATTTTGTTGTACAGGCTGTAACTCGTTCCCTCGTTGAAGAAGTAGAGGTCGTCCTGGCTTAGCGGCGAGTCTTCGGGGTCTATGTAGGTAGACATGGGCGGGATGGGGCGCGGGACGGGTGGTTCTTCCGGTTCGGGTGGCTTGGCCGGCGCTGCTGGTTTTGCGGGGGCGGTTTTGGCGGTGGTGGCAGGCGTCGTCGGTTCGGCCGCTTGCTCCTCCGCCTTCGCGGCGGCCGGCGCGGCTTTGGCCGTGGTAGCCGGTGCGGCGGGTTCCGCTTGCTCCTCCGCCTTCGCGGCGGGGGCGGCTTTGGCGGTGGTGGCCGGCGTCGTAGGTTCGGCCGCTTGCTCCTCCGCCTTCGCGGCCGGCTTTGCCGCAGCGGGTTCGGCCGCTTGCTCCTCCGCCTTCGCGGCCGGCTTTGCCGGCTCCGCCGGTTTAGCCGGCGCGGCCGGCGCTGTTTGCTCTTCTGAAGAAGCCGTTTCTTGCTTCTTTGCAGATGTGGTTTCCTTCTCTTCGGTAGCAGATGTTTTCTCAGATTGGGATGCTGTCTTCGGGGTTTCTTCTACCGTTTCATCCTTTTTCTTGGTTGTTTTGGTTGTCGTCTTTCGTGGTGGCATGGAAACTCTTCTCCTTTTATTTCTACAAAAGCGAATATACCTGGTTCATGCAATTTCAAGATTTGCCCAATAGCACAACAAGCCCCCTGGCACCCATTGCTGCTGCATATCGCTTGTACCAGGGGGACTTGACAGCAATGTCAAGGCTTCACGATATTTAATATTTATGATATTATTGCGCAATAGCTCGTTTCTGGACTACATATAGTAATCAAAATCCTGTTCGGTTCGCAGATAGCGGCGTATCCGGAAGATGTGTGCTGGAACCCCGTCGTGGGCGAGTTGGACAAAGTTGTGGGCGCCGTTCCAGAGGTAGCGCGTGTCGGTGAGCAAGTCGTGAACCTGGTAGGTCCGAGTCTCATCGAGGTCAAACATATCAAGCGGAAGATCGATCCATCCGGCCTGGGTTGAGAAGGGGTCAAGGTTCACAACCATAAGCATCACATTTGACTTATCATCGCTGTGCTTGCTATAACAAATGATTTGCTCGTTATCTACGTGGTGAAAGTGCAAATTCCAGTCGCTCTGGAGCGCGGGGTTATCTGCGCGTATCTGGTTGACACGGGAAATAAGCGGTTTCAAACTTTTGGGATTGTCGAGATCCCAGGTTTTTATTTCATACTTTTCTGAGTCAAGGTATTCTTCGCTGCCCTGTTCGCGGGGGGTGTTGACGCAGAGTTCGAAGGTGGGGCCGTAGATACCATATGTGGCGGCCAGCGTAGCGGCCAGCACAAAGCGTATCATGAAGGCCTGCCGCCCACCCATTTGCAAATATTCGTTCAGGATGTCGGGGGTATTGGGCCAGACGTTGGGGCGGAAGAATTCGCGCACCTCGGTTTTGGTCAGTTCGTTAAAATATTCCATCAGGCCCCATTTGGTATTGCGCCAGGCAAAGTAGGTGTACGATTGGGTAAAGCCCAGTTTGGCCAGGCGATACATCACTTTGGGGCGCGTAAAGGCCTCGGCCAGGAAGATGACTTCGGGGTACTCCTGTTTCATTTCCGCAATCAGCCATTCCCAGAAGGCAAACGACTTGGTATGGGGGTTGTCTACGCGGAAGATGAGCACGCCCTGATCAATCCAGAAGGTAAAGACACTTTTCAATTCCTGCCACAACGCTTCCCAGGCTTCGGTTTCAAAGTTGAAGGGGTAGATGTCCTGGTATTTCTTGGGCGGGTTTTCGGCGTATTGGATAGTGCCGTCGGGACGGGCAAGGAACCATTCTGGATGTTCCTTCACATAGGGATGGTCGGGCGAACATTGAAAGGCGATGTCCAGGGCTATTTCCATCTGGTATTCTCGGGCCTTCTCAACAAGATTGCGAAAGTCTTTCAGGGTGCCCAGTTGGGGGTGAACAGATTTGTGGCCGCCCTCCGACGAGCCGATGGCCCAGGGGCTCCCGCAATCATCCGGGTCTATGGCGATGAGGGCGTTATTCTTGCCCTTGCGAAACTTTACGCCGATAGGGTGGACAGGGGGCAGGTAAAGCACATTGAAGCCCAGTTCGGCAACATAGGGCAGGCGCTGTTCACAATCCTTGAAGGTGCCATGGCGGCCCGGTTTGGGCGAGCAGGAGCGCGGGAACAATTCATACCAGGCGCTAAAGCGGGCCCGTTCGCGGTCTACCTGTACGGGCAATTCTTTGGCATAGGTCGTGGCCAGGCGCTTTTCGGGGTAGCGCACCATGAAGGCAAAGACTTGCTCATCCAACGCCACTTTGAGCTTGTGCCCCACAATCGTTTCTTTGCGCAACACGTTGGCCCAGGAGCGGAGCCAGGACGCATCGTCGTCTGCGTTTTGTTGTTCGGCGCGTTCGGCGGCCTCTTCAATAAATCGGGCGCCAATCAACAAGTCCATGCTGACATCGTGTTCTACTTGCAAGCGCTTTTTCAAATCTCGACGCCAGGACTTGAAATGATCAACCCACCCCATTACGGTATAGAAATAGCGTCCGGTGTCCAGAACGGTAAATGATGCTTGCCAGCGATCATTCACCAGAAACTCCATCGGAACTTCGATCCATTTAGAAGTTTCTTCTTTGCGGTAGAGCAACACGGCCGACAGCGCGTCGTGGCCATCGCCAAAAATATCTGCTTCTACGACAACCTGTTCACCGACTGTCCGTTTGATTGAGGACGAACCGCCATCAATCTCCGGGCTTACCCCTTCAATGACAACCCGTCGTCTCCCCTCTTCGACCGGCATGACCCTCCCCTTATGGTGCTTGACTCTGGTAGGTACCACACTGTAGCGTTGATTGTACTTGAATGCTTCCTAACCGTCAAATTGCCTTGCACACGAAGCACCGGGGAATAGGAATGGTTATCGGCCGGTGTGCATGGTGGGGGCCTTCCGCGGGTGTAGCCCGCGCAACGTTCGGCGCTTTCTCCGGTTATAGGCAGAAGACAGTACCAACGCCCTGTCCCACGGGGGGCGGGGGCCTCAGAAATGTCAACCAAATCTCAACAATTGCGGGCCGCAACAATCCGAAATATTGCGTTGCCTGTCGTTCATACTGTATAGGGATACGTACTATGTACAGGTAAAAAGCGGAATGGCAAGCGATGCGGCGGCGCGGGCGCGACACAGCGACGGGGCGGGGCGGCGAAGCACGGTGCAGGGTGGGGCATGATGGTCTGGCTTTTTGGTTGATGGAGAACCAGCTATGAATACCACAAGTAATCACGTGGATAAATCCAGGTTTAATATGGCCCAGTTGGCGGGCAAGCTCATTGCCGCCACCACGGCGGCCCTGCACGGGCACCGGCCGCGGGCCCAGGTACGGGCGTTTTTAACCGAGGCGTTTGCCGAAGAGCCCCTGGCAAGCTGCATTGCGGCTCTGGTCGGGGCGATAGATGACTACCGCGGGTCGGCGGCACTGCTTATGGCCTCCGCCGAAGCGGTGCTGATTGATGCCACGTTTGTAGAACGGGCCAGCGTATTTACGGGTATTGCCGACGTTGCCAGCGAGGTGGGCGATATTGCCACCGAGATAGCGGCCCGCCAGGAGGCCATCCTGGCCCAACGCCATGCCACCTATGAAGTGCTGACCAATCTGAGTACCCTCTTGTACAAGCAAGCCGTCCTCTATGCACAGCTTGGCGACCACTCCGGCGTTGTCACGATGATGGAAGAGGTGCTACAACTGGACGCAGAGGTGAACCACCCCGACCGGGAATTGCACCAGCAAGCTATGGCCCGCGCCCAATCGCAGGGCAACGGCGTGCCAGAAAACCAGTTGCACGACGCGATTTCTGCATGGTGCGAAGGCTCCCGCGATGCTGAAAGCCTTATCTCGCTCTTGAATACGATTACCGGTATGGTGAGCGAGACGCTATACCAGGGGGCCGAGGACGAGTGCCACGCGCTGGCCCAAGAACTCGCCCGGCTGCGGGCGGCCAGTCCCCTACCCGTGACCGGCGCCAACGACTTTCTGCACGTTTTGCAACTGTGGCTGCGCCACGAGCCGGGCATGGAGGATAAAGCGGCCGCCCTACGCGAAACGTTGCCGGCGGAGTTTGCGCGGCGACTAGAGCGCATCGAGACGTAACCACGCATCCTGAACACATCCCCCCATTTCCCCGCGGGGGGATGTAACGTATCATCGCAAGCAGGCATCATACCTATAGCTCGCAAGATATAGGTATAGAGACCAGAATTGATGATACGACAGGAGGTGTACCCAATGGCTCTTTTTTCGATGCGCCAGAGCAAGACGGCGCAGTTTATCCCCACCGCCCGGTTGCGTTCCGCTGCGCTGCTGTGGTGGCTCTTACCCGCCTTTCTCGTTGTTGGATGGTTCTACCCCATCATTGGCTTGTTTTTGCTCGTATGTATGGCGGCTCCCGTTGCCGTAGCCACAGTCCAGGGGCGCTCGTGGTGCGGGTGGGCCTGCCCGCGCGGCTCCTTCTTCGACTATATTATGGAACGCTTTAGCCGCAACAAGCCGGCGCCCGCGTGGCTGCGCCGCAAACCCTTTCGCCTGGGCGTTCTCACCTTTATGATGACGATGGTTGCTATCCAGGTAACCCTTGCCTGGCCCAATTTTGAGGCTATCGGACGCTTCTTCATCACGATGCTTGCTATTACTACCGTAGTAGGCATCGGGTTGGCCCTGGCCTACCGCCCACGTACCTGGTGTACCATCTGTCCGTCGGGCACAATGGCCAGTTGGTTTGCCAGGGGCAAAAAACCGCTCAACGTGAACAGCGCGTGCAAGAGCTGTTCCATATGTGCGAAGGTGTGCCCCATGGATTTGACGCCCCACGAAGCCGACCCATCGCACGCCGACTGTATCAAGTGCGAACGCTGTATCCAACGTTGCCCCCCGAAAGCATTGGCGTTTGGGACGGAGCAAACGGCATCCCCCCCACCGCGGGCATAATCTCTTTGACCTCAAGCCTTCAACAAACATTTACGGTTCCTTCATCATGATTTAACAATTCCTTGCATTTTATTAAATAACCAGTTTTATACTTCTGCTTTGTGCGGTCTTCCGGCAACAGCAGAAGTTTTTTCTTGTGCGCCTTTTGGTTCATGTTGCTGGTGGTACCGTGCAGATACTCTCTACGGAACAGGGGTTCCGCAAAACGTGTCTTGATCGAATGCTTTGTAAGGAGGCAAGACTGAATGAGTACCACTGAACACCAGGCGAAACAGGCGGCTTCGCGGACGCAACGGGGCGAAGACTTTGCCCAGGTTTTGGAGCGCCGCATCAGCCGACGCACGTTCATCAAGGGAAGCGCGATTACCACGGCCGGCGTCGCCGCCACGTCGGCGCTTGGCCAGGCCGCTATTGCCAACGCCGCGCCCTTGAAGCGCCCGGCCGGCTTCACCGCCATTGAACAGCCACCCATCACCAGCGATGAGATTATCGTTCCTGATGGCTATACGGCTGAAGTGCTAATCCGTTGGGGCGACCCGATTCTGGAAGGCGCGCCGGAGTTTGACTACGAGAACCAGACCGTCGCGGCGCAGGAACAGCAATTTGGCTACAACAACGACATGTTGGCATTCTTCCCGCTGCCACAGGGCGAAGAGTCGTCGGACAACGGTATTCTGGTGGTCAACCACGAGTACCCCAACGTTGATCTGATGTTCCCCGACTATGACTTTGAAGCGCCGACCGAGGAGCAAATTAACATTGGCATCGCGTGCCAGGGGATGAGCATGGTTGAGATTGAGCGCGGCGCCGATGGCAAGTGGAGCATTGTCCCCGATTCGCAGTACAACCGCCGCATCACCTCTGCAACCGAGATGGATATTACCGGGCCGGCCGCTGGCCACGACCTGATGAAGACCAGCGCAGACTCGACCGGTACCAAGGTGGCCGGCACACTGAACAACTGCGCGGGCGGATGGACACCCTGGGGCACCTATCTGGGCGCCGAAGAAAACTTCCACCAGTACTTTGCCAACGCGGCCGACGTGACCGACGAGAAGGTCAAGGAAATTCACGCACGCTATGGTGTGCCCGAAGAAACGTCGGAGCTGAAATGGGAAACAGTGCATGATCGCTATGATGTGTCGAAGGAACCCAACGAACCATTCCGCCACGGCTGGCTCGTTGAAGTAGACCCCTACAACCCGACCTCGGTAGCGAAGAAGCGCACCGCTCTGGGGCGCTTCCGCCACGAGGCCGGTACCACGGTGGTGGCCCCCGACGGACGCCTGGTGTGCTATACCGGTGACGATGCCCGTTTTGAGTATATGTACAAATTCGTGACCGAAGGCACCTATGACCCCGGCAACCGCGAAGCGAATATGGATTTGCTGGACGCGGGCACGCTCTATGTGGCCAGGTTCAACGACGATGGTACGGGCGAATGGTTGCCGATGGTCTTTGGCGAGGGGCCGTTGACAGAAGATAACGGCTTTGAATCGCAGGCCGACCTGCTTATCAACACACGCACGGCCGGCGACGAGCTTGGCGCCACCCCGATGGATCGCCCCGAAGATGCCGAAGTCAACCCGATGAACAACAAGCTCTATATTATGTTGACCAACAACACCAAGCGCGAAGCAGGCGATACCAACGCCGCCAACCCGCGCCCGGAGAATACCTACGGGCACGTGATTGAGTTGACCGAGGATGGCGACGACTTCGCGGCTACCGAATTCACCTGGGAGATTCTGCTGCTGTGCGGCCCCACCGACGACGACAGCACCGACTACGCCGGCTATGACAAGACCAAAGTATCACCGATTTCTTGCCCCGATAACTGCACCTTCGACAACCAGGGCAACCTGTGGATCGCCACCGACGGACAACCCAAGACGATTGACACCAGCGACGCCCTGCATATGGTGCCGGTGGAAGGGGCCGAGCGTGGCCACGCGCAGCAATTCCTGGCCAACGTGGCCGGCGCTGAAACCTGCGGCCCGCTGTTTACGCCCGACAATACAACGCTGTTTATTGCCGTACAGCACCCCGGCGAGGGCGGCACCCCCGACGAGCCGGTGAGTGTGTGGCCAGATGGTCAATTCCCGCCGCGCCCAAGCGTGGTCGCTATTCAAGCGAACGACGGTAGCCCCATTGGGGGCGCAGGCGGTGACACAGCCGAAGCAACCGACGACGAAACCCTGCCAGCATCGGGGCTGGGTTTGCAGACGCCGGGCGTCTGGGTTGCCGCTGCCGGCCTGGCCGCGGCCGGGGTTGGCGCCTTCCTGCGCCGCCGCAGCGCCCTGCAAAACGGGGGCGACTCCGAGTAGGAGCCGGTGCCAAGAGCAATAGCTCTATAAGCAACCGGAGAGAGCGCAACGGTACCAGGTGTCGAGGGTCAAAGGCGACAAGAGCCTGTTCCCTGGCTCCTGGTATCGCTGCTTTGGCCATAAAGAAACTTTGCAAGACATCGCAAGGAGGACATAGGTTATGTTACGACTACGGTTTACCACCACCCTGGGACTGGTCCTCATCATCCTGCTGGCCAGTTGTGGCGATTCTCGCGTGCATGCCCCCCCGCCACCCACCGCGGCTCCCACCGCCGTTGCCGTTGCCGACGCCGACGGGAATACATCATCAGATGACCCCGCGGCGCTAAACGGAGACGCCGAGCGCGGCAAGGGGCTGTTTCACGGGGAGATAGCCCACGAGAACGACGCCTTTGTGCCCTGCAATACATGCCATTATGCCAAGGAAAGCCAGGGCGTTCTGGTGGGGCCCAATATGGCCGGGGTAGCCGACCGCGCCGGCGAGCGTATCCCCGGCACCCCCGCAACCGAATATCTGCACAACTCCATCGCCGTTCACGATGATTATATTGTCGAAGGCTTTGACGAGGGGGTAATGATTAGTATTGTTGGCGACGATTTTATCAACATTCTGGAACCAGAAGATTTTGACAATCTGGTCGCCTATTTGATGACGTTGACGGCCGACGCCGAAAGCGCGGGTGAAGGCGAGGCGGTTGCCGCCGCCGAAGAGGCCCCCACCCTGGCCGATGGCACCGACCTGCCGGCGGGCGCGTCGGGGATGATTACCGCCGACGCGGGCTACCAGTTTCAGCCGCCGGAGGGGTGGCACACGGGCGGATTTACCGCCACTATCGTGACCCGCCCGCCGGAAGCGAGCTATACCAGCGGGCCAGTGATTACAATGCGTCAAGACGTGATCAAGAACCTCAATATCCCCAACGAAAAGCCAACAAAGATTACGTCAACCGTTGAATTACTTGACCTGCTGGTTACCAATTTTGAAGAAGAAACCGGGCTACTCACGCTGGAAGAGGTAGCGGATACGGAGATAGGCGGCGCGCCAGCGCGGGTAGCCACCTTCCAGGGGCGCGGCTTTGGCGACCTGGATGTTGACGACGTGGCGGGGAAAGTCGCCTTTGCGGTGGTAGATGAGGAACACGTTTTTGTGATGCTTGGCCTTGCTACCCCGCCAGAGCATTGGGCAATTGGCGATGCTTTTGATACGATGCTGGCATCAATTACCTTTGATAATGGGGAGCAGAGTACATCGCAGCGACCGACGGGTGACGCCGCGGTCGGGGACATTGCGATACGGCCACACCTTCACGATGTCCACCCCTACCACGTGGAGCCGGTCATCAGCAAGGAGATTGCCATACCAGCAGCGGTGTTGCTCAATGCGGAGGACGCGGCGGATGCGGAGGACGCGAAAACCGGGGAGCGCGACCGCGACAAGGGGCCGCGCTTTGCGTGTGTCCATTGCCATATTACGCACGACATAGAGATGCTGCATGATTCCAACCCCTCGTGCAAGACGTGTCATAGTGGTACACCCTACCAGCGCCATTGTGTAGACTGCCACAGCATCCATAGCGTGGTGATACCCCACGAGATTAACAATCCGGGCTGCGAGACGTGCCACGCGCAGGGAATACCCAATCCGGGCGTAGATGTCCAGACAACGCTGGTTACGTTTATGGCCTACCTGTTCCACGAAATCTAGGGGCCGGG
>DAOTUK010000169.1:0-33906 GCA_034437375.1 Chloroflexaceae bacterium
CCCACCGCCCCCACCAGCACCACCTCGCGCTCGAACGCCACCGGCCCGCCCGCAGCAGCAAAAGCCCCCGCACCAACAAACCCCAGGAACGGCACAACCCGCCCCACCCGCTCGCGCAACCGCTCGGCATCCGCCGCCCGCTCATCCGTAGCGGCCGGCTGCGAACGGCCATCAACCGCCAGCACCGCCGCCACCGTTGCCCCATCCAGCGCCGCCACCGCCCCGTCTGCCGCCGTCGGGCCCACCGCATCCACACCAACCCCCACCGCCGACGGCCAGCGCACCAGCGCCACCGCAACACCATCATCAGCAAACGTATCATTCACAAACACACCGCCCATAGCGACCGCCCCCAGGAGTACCCCACGCGGCCCGACCTGCGCCGTCGCCTGCGACAACGCCGTATCCATCGCCAGCGCCGCCGCCGCATCCCCATCCAGACCACTGCCAAACACCAGCGCAACCGCCCGGACATCGGACGTAGCATCGGACGTAGCATCGGCAGGAATACACGCCGCCGTCGCCCGCTCCAGCGCCGCCCCCGGCGCTCGCGCAAACCCCGGTTCAAACGCCAGCGCCGGGGACAACCCATCCGCCCGCACCGCCAGCACCCCTACCCCCTTTGGCACCAGACCCGCCGTCGTCAACAGCGCCGGCGCACAGCACCCGATCAACGGAATATCCCCCGACAGCGAACGGATACCGCGCTCCACATCGGCCGGCTGCTGGTACTGGTTGCTCACCACCGCAACCATGCCAGTGGGCGGGGCCGCATCAAACGCCGCCAACGCCCGCGCCGCTACATAGCGGCCCGCCTCGTACCCATGATCGTTCTCGCTCATAACCGTACAGGCAAAGAGAGTCATATCATTTTTGTTCCTTTCCCCAATAAAATTGACGTTCTTGCACAGCCCTATTATACTCCTTACAGAGACTCATTTTTACGTTGACTGCTTACGTAGCGGCTACGTAGGCAAGGGTTCCATTGGAGCGGTAGGGAGCAAGCATGCGAACGTCAATTCTTCAAATTCAAGCGATGAAAGAACAGGGCACACCTGTGCCCATGGTAACAGCGTACGACTATACTTCGGCGCAAATTGTTGACCGCGCCGGGTTCCCCATGATCCTGGTGGGCGACTCGCTTGGTATGGTCGTAGCGGGCCACGGCACCACGCTGCCCGTGACCCTCGACGAGATGGTGTACCACACGCGGGCCGTCGTGCGCGGCAGCACAAACGCACTGGTGATTGCCGATATGCCCTTTCTCACCTATACCAGCGTTGAACAGGCCATCCAATCAGCAGCACGCTTTATGCAACAGGGCGGGGCCCAGGCCGTCAAAGTAGAAGGGGGCACAGCGACCGCGCCCGTAGTGCAACGCCTGGTCGAACTGGGCATCCCGGTCATGGGCCATCTCGGCTTTACGCCCCAATCGGTATACCAGATAGGCACACGGGTACAGGGCAAACAGCACGAGGAGGCCCGCCGTCTGCTCGATGATGCCCTGGCCCTGGAACAGGCCGGAGCCTTTGCGCTGGTACTTGAACTGGTGCCCGCCCAACTGGCCCGCGAAATCACGGCCCGCCTGCGCGTGCCCACCATCGGCATTGGGGCCGGCCCCTGGTGCGATGGACAAGTCCAGGTATTGCATGACATCATGGGATTGTACACCGATTTTGTGCCACGCCACACCCGCCGCTACGCCACGCTGGCCGAGACGATGGCCGCGGCCTTACAGCAGTATGCCCAGGATGTGCGCGACAAAGCCTTCCCGACCATGGACCATGCCGCAATGATGGACGAGCAGGAATTGCAGGCCGCCCTGGCCGACAACGCATAAACAGGTAGACACGGTAATGCCACGATCCGGGCATAAAACAGTGGATACCCAGAACAACCGATACCCAACGACGGGCATGGTAAGGGATACCAGATGAAAGAACTTACAATTACAGAGCGTGTCCAGCGATCTATTATTGTCTATTCAGCGTTGGGCATTATCCTGGTGAGCTTTATTGTTGCGTGCGTCAGTATTATACCCCTGTATGGACACCTGAAAGAAGATGAAGAGCAAAATTTGCTCCTGGCCGTCAATACCCGCGCTGTAGCGATTGAAGAATACCTCTCGCGCACAAAAGATATTGCCTCGCAGATAACCAGCCGCACCCGTATTCGGGAAGTGCTCGAATCCTATAACCGCGGCGAGATAGACTACGATGAACTGGTCGAATTTAGCGAGCCGAAACTGGCCGACGCCATGAGCATATCGCCCGAAATCCTTGGCATGGTGCGCTACGACCAGCGCGGCGAGCCGGTGGTAACCCTCTCCCTGCCCTTCCCCATCGAAACCCTACCAGCAACCGTAACCGATGTGGTCAGCACCACCGTCTACAATCCTGTGCGGGTAGATGAGAAAAACTACCTTGTGGTGAGTGCGCCTATTCGCAACCAGAATGAACGGGTCGGTACCGATGTGGTGGTGTTCAATACCTCGCGCATGCAAGCGATTATTGCCGATACCAGAAACCGGTGGGAGGTGGGCGAGACTATTCTGGGCATGGTTGACGACGACGACGAGGTAACAATCTTCTGTACCGCCTACCAGACCGAAGACACCCTCAACACCGGCAAACACTCGCTCATCAAGCAAGCCTTTGAACAAGCCACCATCGCACAAAAAACCGATATTCTCAAGGCAAAACGCAATGCGGCCAACCGCTCCGACATTATCGCCTACGCCCCGGTCAAGGGGAGCCAGTGGGCCGTCGTTATCCAGCAAGACACGAAGATATTGTATGCCGCGGTGAATTGGCAAATAGAGATTATTTTGCTGGTGGTTGTGGCTCTGGTGGCCGTGGGCACAGTGGGCATCACCCGCCTGATGAAACCTCTGGCCGGCAAACTGGTGTTACAAGCCGATGAACTGCAACGCGAGGTACAGGACAAAACCGTCGCGCTCCAACAAGAACTCCACGAGCGCCAGCGCACCGCCGAAGAACTCGACCGGATGCGCCACTACAACGAGCTTATTCTTGACGCAGTTGGCGAAGGCGTCTTTGGCCTCGACTTGAACGGGAACACCACCTTTGTCAACCCCGCCGCGCTCCGCATGGTCGGCTATACCGCCGAAGAAATGCTTGGCAAATCCATGCATGAGATGGTTCACTATTCGCGGGCCGACCGCACCTCGTACCCCCAGAACCTTTGTCCCATCTGCCGCGCCCTCTCAGACGGAGAAGTGCATCATGTAGACAACGAAGTATTCTGGCGCAAAGATGGCAAACCCTTTCTGGTAGAGTATATCTGCATTCCTATGTTTGAAGATGGTCAGGCCGTCGGAACCGTCGTCACCTTCCAGGATGTGACCGAGCGCCGCCAGTATGAAGAGGACTTGCGCCGCGCCCGCGAAGTGGCCGAAGCAGCCACCCGCGCCAAATCGGAATTTCTGGCCAATATGAGCCACGAAATCCGCACCCCCATGAACGCCGTCATCGGTATGACCAATCTCATGCTTGACACGGAGCTTTCGCTGGAACAACGCGACTTCGTGGAAACTATCCGCACCAGCGGCAGCGCCCTGCTCACCATCATTAACGACATTCTCGACCTCTCGAAGATAGAAGCCGACCGTATGGAGCTGGAAAATCAGCCCTTTAACCTGCGCCTGTGTGTCGAAGAGGCCGTAGACCTGGTATCCACCGAAGCCGCCCGCAAACATCTGGAACTGGGCTACCTGATTGAACCGGGTACCCCGGAACATCTGGTCGGCGATATGCCCCGCCTGCGCCAGGTGCTGGTCAATCTGCTTAACAACGCGGTCAAATTCACCAACGAAGGCGAAGTCCTGGTCCTGGTAGATACCAACATCACCAGCAACGATGAAGCCCTGCCCATCGAACTTCCAGACCCCCTCGCCACCGCACACAGCAACCTGACCCGTATCCACGTGAGCGTACGCGATACCGGTATCGGCATCCCCAAAGATCGCCTGGAACGGCTCTTCCGCCCCTTTAGCCAGACCGATTCTTCGATGACCCGGCGCTATGGGGGTACGGGCCTGGGCCTGGCCATTAGCAAACGCCTGGCCGAGATGATGGGCGGGAGTATGTGGGTTGAAACCGAGTATGGCAAAGGCTCTACCTTCCACTTTACCATTGTCGTGCAGCAAGCGGAGGAAGTCCAGAAAAGCTATCTCTGTACCGAAAAGCCGCAACTGTCTGGCAAGCGGGCCCTGATCGTAGACGATAACGCGACCAACCGCTTTATTTTAATGCGCCAGCTTGAAACGTGGGGCATGCTCCCCTTTGCGGCCACCTCCGGGCCAGAGGCGCTGGCGATGGTCGAGCAATACCAGCGCTTTGACGTGGCCATTCTCGACTTGCACATGCCCGATATGGATGGGCTTACGCTGTCCATAGCGATACGCCGCCTGGAAACAGGACAGACGGACAATGATGGCGGATTACCGCAGGAACCCGATGGGCCGCTGCTGCCACTCATCCTGATGCCCTCTATGGAGCCGGGATTGCAAGCCGTGAAAGATACCGGGGTCGAATTTGCCGCCGTCTTGACCAAACCGGTTAAGCCGGCCCTGCTCTTTAATTCGCTGTACACTATTTTTGCGGCCGCGCCAGAGTCCCTTGAGGTGGTTACCGAAAAGCCCCCCCAAAAGACCATAGACCCGGAGATGGGGCACCGCTTCCCCTTGCATATTTTATTAGCCGAGGACAACGTCGTCAATCAGAAGGTGGCGCTACGCTTCCTTGACCGCATGGGCTATCGTGCCGATGTGGCCGGCAATGGGTTGGAAGTGTTAGAAGCGCTTGAACGACAGATGTACGACGTGGTGCTGATGGATGTGCAGATGCCTGAAATGGACGGGTGGGAGGCAACCCGCACCATTCGCAAGCGCCTTCCGCCCGAACGCCAACCCCATATTATTGCCATGACCGCCCACGCGCTCGAAGGCGACCGCGAAAAGTGCTTTGCGATGGGGATGGATGATTACGTGAGCAAGCCGTTTCAGGTGGAAGATCTGGTGCTATCGCTCCAGCGCGTCAAGATTCGCGGGCAAACGGGGGTGTTTACGACTCCCAGACAAAGCGAAACAGCATAAGCGAGGCCACCAGCGTAGCTACGGCGTAGGCCAGCAATACCTGGAGCGACGGAAACCCCGCGCTCCATGGGTCGCCGGCCAGCGCAACGGCTGTGCCCTGGATACACACAATGAGGATGGGCACCAGCAGCGGAAAGGCCAGCACCGCAAACAGGGCGCTCTTCATATGGGCCCGCGAGATGATGGCCGCAACAATGGTAGTGGCGGTCGCCAGGCTCAGGCTACCGGCGGCCAGGAGCGCCACAAACAGGCCGGCGTTGCCGATCTCTACATGCACAAAGAGGATAAAGAGCGTTGCGGTAACGGTGTCCAGCACGATAAGCAGCACCAGATTGAAGAGCAGTTTGCCCAGGTAGATAGCCGCAGGCGCGGCGGCCAGGCGTAGCGCCAGGGCGGTACGGGTTTCCTCTTCGCGCACAAAGCTGTGCGAGAGGCCGCTCAGCGCGGCAAAGAGCAGCGCTATCCACAGCAGCGCCGACTGGATGAGACGGCTACTGCTCTCATCCTGGACAGTGAGCGGGCCAACCCCCAGACTGACGGCGACGGCCGTACTGGTGGCAAAGAGCAGCAGCGCATTGAGCGCATAGCGTGTGCGGAGTTCGCTCCGTACATCCTTGGTAAACACGGCCAGCGTGGCCGTTAGCAAAGCTCTCATGCGCGGCCCAGCGTCAACACATAATCAGCAAAGCGCAACTCGCGCGGGTCGTTGGTAGCGATAACCAGTAACCCGTGCTGGCGCTGTTCCTCGATGATACCTTCGACCACCCGGCTGCCCGCCTCATCCAGCGTTACGGTTGGCTCATCCAGCAGCAACACCGGCGGCTCGTGCAACAGCGCATAGGCATAGCGCAATCGCTGCACCATCCCCGACGAATAGGACGCCACCCGATCATGGCCCCGCCCCGGCAAGCCAACCCGCTCTAACAGGGATTCTCGCTGCGCTGTATTGTACCGCAACCCGCGTATATTGGCGAAAAAGTGCAGGTTCTCGTGGGCCGTCAGCTCGCGGTAGAGCGCCAGATCGGGCGATACCCACCCGATAAGCGGGGCCGCCTCGCGGGGGGTATAGGGGGTATCCTGCCAGGTATAGCGAATGGTGCCGCTGTCGGGTTGTTGCAGGCCACAGAGCAGGCGCAGGAGCGTACTCTTGCCGCTGCCGTTGGCGCCACTTACCACCAGCACCTCATGCTGGCGCAGCGTCACCGAGACATCGTTCAAGACGAGCCGTGCGCCATAGCTGGCCGTTATGTGGGCAATGTCAAGGCCATTCATAGGGCCACAATCCGCTGGTAATCACGTTTCCATCTACCGTAATCGTCACTTCGGCGTGCGGGAGGGCCCGCAAGTCGTCGCTGGCATAGCGGTTGGTCAACACGTGGATGTGCTGAGGCGAACACTCATTGCCGCGCACATGGGAGGTCGCGGCGGGGGCGGGGGTATATAAAACATCAACCAGATTGAGCAGGGGGGCGTAGGCGGGCTGTTGCAGATGCTCCCAGGGATACCAGGTACAGAGCAGACAGGAGAGCGTCGTTTCCTGTTTAAGCCGTTGGAGCAGCGGGGCCAGGGCGGCCTGCTGGTCGAAGGGCTCGCCCCCGCCAATGGTAACCCCTTCCAGAAAGGGGCTATGGCTGATGATGCGTTGGAACAGGTAGCTAATGGGCCAGCGCGTGCCGCCGTCGGGCGAGCACATAGGCGCGGGACAATGGGGGCAATGGATATGGGAACATCCCTGTACCCAGATGGCTGT
This sequence comes from Chloroflexaceae bacterium, assembly GCA_034437375.1. Taxonomy (GTDB): domain Bacteria; phylum Chloroflexota; class Chloroflexia; order Chloroflexales; family Chloroflexaceae; genus JAAUSY01. The sequence continues at coordinate 6,867 of DAOTUK010000169.1, forward strand.
GCGCAGGCCGGGCCCACTGGCATAACTCAGCGGCAAGAGTGCGTGCAACCGCACTGCGCGGACGTGGCCGGCTATCCCATCAGGAGCCATGGTGTCTGGACAGGCACAGTTCGGGTTGGTCTTCTGGTTCGTATTCATCCTCCTTCTGCACCAGAAAATGCACCTCGCCATAGGGGTTCATTTCCTCGCGTACCACAGAGAAGCCTTGTTCCTGGAGGGATGCCAGCGCGGCGTGGTAGGCGTAGCGTTGGGTAAGACGGCGCAGAAACTCTTGTCGGGTAATAAAGCGAACGCCCCACCAGTCGGCCACAACCTGGTAGCTCTGGCCCACCCGCCGCAACCCGATGGCATAGTCCGGGTTGCGGGTGGCTATTTTTATTTCCACGCGGATGTAGTAGCCGCCGGCCCCACGCACACGCAGGGTTTCGCACTCCGTCTGAACCCGGTAGGCGTACCCCAGATCCTTCAAGGCGAGCAGGATATAATCTCGCTCAACCAGTTGTGTTGTGGTGTGATTGAAGTGGAGCATATTACCATTCTGTGGTTGTTCTCTCTGGGATTTCGTGACACTATACCATACGCACGGGTTATCGTAAACTGTTTTTGCGGGCTGTAACGGTTCACATTTGGGAAGAATTACCTGAGAGCGCAGGCGTCCCGCCTGCTTCGGGGCGGGCCTGGTGCCCGCATCCCCCTACGTAATGTACCCGTTACGTCTGGTCACTGCCATTACCAAGAGCTTAGATTGTGCTTGCATGCAAGTACGGGCTACAGTTGGCGGGCAAAACCGTTTTTTTTAAAAACTGAAGCAATGTTTCGTTAAAATAGTCTGGCTCGTCAAGAAACGGGAAATGGCGACTGCGCGGCATCATCACCACATCGGCGGAATGGATGCTGTCGAAGAGGTGGGCCTGTTTCGGGTTGACAATATCGTCGCGCTGGCCATGGATAACCAGCGCAGGCACACAGAGATTGCTCAACTCCGGGCGCAGGTCGGTTCGCATCATAGAGCTTACCGCACGGCGCAGGGTATTGGCGCTCGATTTCAGACTATCGTCTATAATCTCGCTGACGGCGGGGTCGCTGGCCTCGCCCAGGAAAAATTGAAAGAGCGTGCTGCGGAGCCAGGGCCAACGGGCAAAGACGTTGGCAAAGAAGGAGATGTCGGTGAGCTTGAGCGACCAGGAGATGGAAGAGCCGTGGAAGGGGGCTCCCACCGTGGCCACCCGTACCACTCGTTCGGGGTGGTCAAGCGCGGTTTTGATAGCCACCATGCCCCCCATCGAATGCCCGACCAGCAAAATACGGTCTATACCAAGGGCGTCCAGAAAGGCGATCACCTGGTCGGAATAGGCCTGGATACTTTCCACCGTATTCTGGCGCCGCGAGTCGCCAAAGCCCCAGAAGTCAAACGAAAAGGTGCGGAAGTGTTGTCCCACCACCTCGATGGTAGGGTACCAGTAGCGCCAACTGCCAAGCCAACCGTGCAGAAAGAGTACCGGTTGGCCGCGCCCGAATACTTCATAGTGGACAACTTGATTTTCAATAACAATAATGCTCATAATTCCTGGGTATAGGTATGCTTTGTCTTTGGATTATGCGATTCGGATGAAAGGTCATGCAACCGTTCAAGCATCGCGGAAAGCAGGCTATAAAGATTGGCCCACGATTCGTTTTCGCGTTCGGCTCGCAGGCGGTATATCTGTAGATGGGTTTCAACTTGTGTTTGCATTGTGAGGATGCGATGTTCTAGTTCTCGCAAAGCCACCGGATCTGCGAACGGCTGGTTCATCTGGTGACTGGTTCTGGCCTGGGCCCTTTGACTATCCATCTGTTCAACCTGTTGTTGTAGGTACGCAATGGTTGAGCCCAATTGCCCCTGGCGCAGGGTTGTCATTTCCTGTTCTCCAACCATATCGGCAAGCATCTGGCGCAATTGGGCGGTATCGTTGGCGGCCCGTTGGGCCTGTTGTTGTAGCAAGTGTGGCACAAACCAGAGCAAGATAACGAGCAGGGTTAGAATGGCAATGCCAAGTGTTACAAATAGACCGAGCATGTGTCCTCCTGTCCTTTTGATTATAGGCAGAAGTGACAGCAGAAAGCAAATAGCCCTGATGACATGCAGATTACTATTGGTTGTGATGGTACTACTACAACAAGCCGTACGTACCGGTCTTGTAGTTAGTAAAACGAAGAAATGGGGGCTTTTTTACACGGCCGGCCAGCGGAGACGTTGGGGAGCGCGTCGCCTGGTTCTTCACGACGTTTTGCGCTGCTGGTTACTCACTTTCGTTTGCAAGCGGGCGACCAGTTCGCGGGTACCCTCCAATCCATAGTGGCGGAGTTGTTCGCGTATTTTGAGCGCTTCTTCGGCCAGCGGCAGAGCGGCGGCATAGTCTTTCTCGCGCTCTAGCACGCGCGCCAACCCTATCTGGCTCTGGGCAATGAGTTCTGGTTGGGCTTCCTTGCGGGCCAGCGCGTGCTGCTGCTCGTACCATGTACGCGCTTCGGCCAGTTGCCCCTGCCCCAACGCCAGCAAGCCCAGATTGCCGGCATAGATCGCCTGCACCTCTTTATCGTCGCGCTTTTCGGCAATGGTCAACGCCTGGCGGTAATACCGTTCTGCGTTGGCAAAGTCGTGCTGGTGTTTATATATCTCGCCCAGGTCGTTGAGCAGCGAGGCTTCGTCCGACTCTTCGCCCAGTTCGCGGCAGGCCGCGAGAGCCTGGGTAAAGAGGCGTTCGGCTTCCTTCAGGTCGCTGCGTTGTTCGGCCACCAGACCACACAGGCGCGTAGCGATAACACCGTCGCGGCGGTTACCGCTGCGTTCGGTGGCCTCGGTCATACGCCTGGCCCAGAGCGCGGCATGACTGGTTTCTGCGCGGTTGAGATAGATAAAGGCAATATCATACGCGCGCCAGCCAGCGCTGTGCCAATCGCCCAACGCAAGCGTCGTCTTGTAGACACACTCGCTAAGCTCTTTCCACTCATCCCAATAGCCGCGGAAGCGCAAAAAGCCGCGGAGCGCAATGGCTAATTCATTCAGCATGCGGGCGGCCGCTTCGTCCTTCAGGGGTTCATCGTGGCCGGCCAGGTAGCGCAATTGGCTGGCCGCGCTTTCAATATTGAGCCAGGCATCGCGCAGGTAGTCAAAGCTAGGCTGGTCTTCTTTCACATCGCCGCCATGGGTCTGGGTATAGGATACCCAGTAGGAGAGGGCCGCACGGTAGTGGGCCGGGTCAAGCGCCAGCGGGGCCAGAATCTCCTGATATTCGGGGTGGTCTATACCAAGCGCAGCATGAATAAATGTGCGAGAGAGCGTTTGCAACAAATAGTGCCCCCCCTTTACGTCTCGGATGAGGTGCAAGGTATGCAACTTTTCGAGCGCCAGGTGAACGTCGTCTACGCCCTGGCCGCACGCTTCGGTAATTGTGCGAGTCGTGGCGGGTTGGTGGAAGGCGGCCAGCGTGAGCAGGATCGTCTGCTCCTTCTGGCTTAGCGTGCGCAGCAAGCGGGTGAAGAGCAAGGCCGCGGGGTGGGGCGACTGGTTGGACTCTTGCAATTGTTCGACGGCCTGGGGCAGGGTGTGGGTATTCAACGCTACCAGACCCATAGCCCAGTTAATGATGATAGGGTGCCCATCGGCTATGCGATAGAGGGAGCGGCGGACGCTGATTTCGCGGCGCGACACTTCATCGGCCATATGCGAGTAGCGCCGCGTCACCTGGTTCATCAAGTCGAGCGCTTCCGGCTCAGAGAGGCTCTCCATATGGATGAGGCGGTCGAGACGGATGGTAAAGGCGTTCTCGCTGGCCGTGCTATGGGTGGTAATAATAACTTTGTTGGGGGCGGGCAGTTTCAGAATAAACTCGGCAATGTGTCTGCGTTCGTTGCTGCTCAACACTTCTAGATTGTCCCAGATAAGCAGAGTACGGCGGCCGCGGAGCGCATCCAGAAAAGCGCTGCGGCGCTCGTCGGCGTTGGTAATGTGTAGGATATGGTCGGCGCGCAGCAGGCGGGCAAATTCGCGCACGAAGGTATCGAGGGGCGTATCCAGGGGATAGTCGGCCCGCGACTCGGGCCGCACCGCAAGCGAGGGGCGGCTAGACACAAACAGGTAGGCATCGAACCAGGCATTCCGCCGCGCCTTCTGGGCTACTTTTAAGGCCAGCGACGTTTTGCCCATACCCGCAACACCATCTATCACGGCCCCCCACCCCCGTTCGGTAGGAGACAGCGCTTCCATACAGCGTTTCGTTTCTTCTATGCGCCCGACAAAGATACCCGGCGGCATGGGCAGATTATCCGGGATGACGCCATCCTGGTGGGCCTCAAGCTGCGCCAGGCGATTTTCGAGACTGGCAATTTGCTTGCGTTGTTTTTCCAGTTGTATTTTCAATGACGCGGGCATAGTTAAAAGGGCATAATTGGCGGCTTGTTGTTCCAATACGTCAAGCACCGCATGGGCGACACCAAGATCATGCTTTAAAGTTTCGTGGTCATCAGAAGAGATGAACCGGTTGTATTGCTTCGGATTAAAGCTCCTGATATGATCCAGCAGCGCGTCCATCTGGTGGTGCTGTTGGCAATAGGATACGAGCGTTTGTATTTTGCGTGAACGGGTCGGATGCGACGAGAGTTCGTAGTAGACATCGCGGAAGTGATTATAACAGAACTGGTCGAATTCTTCATCTGAAAATGATGCATACAACAGGTCGTGTATATTGGCCATTGTATATGACATAAGTCTATGTCCAGTGTTACAAATTTTGCTACTGTGTGTTCCTGGTACGAGCTTCCCATGGGCCGGGGTGTAGCACGGGACGGGGTGTTGGAGAGCCTGCGCGTTGAGCCGAGTTGCGTTCCATACCGCTCGTCATGCCCTGGAATGTGGTCATGGTTCAGCTTTAGATAACAACCCATGGTACCACACCCCACGCAGATTTGCATGGTTCAGATTGGGGACAAATCTAGCGCAAAGGGTACTGGTGACCGGTACTATGCTATACTGTGGCGATGGTTGGGGGCTATCAGGGCTTTGCGCGGGGAATAGAGGGGGGCTATGAACGACAGGGGGGAACCGATGGGGGCGGGGGATGGGCCAGCAGACGCGGCGTCGGCGGCGCGGCCAGCGTCGCGTTCGTCATACTGGCCATTCGTGCTCACGCTGCTGCTGGCGGCCGTGCTGCTCGTGCTGGCCTTTCGGGGGGTAGATTGGCAAGTGCTGCTGGCCACGCTCAAGCGGGGCGAGTTGCCCTTTATCCTGCTGGCGTTTGTGCTGCTCAGCGGGTCGTTCTTCCTGCGCGGGTTGCGCTGGCGGGTCTTGCTGAGCGCCAGAGAGCGCCTTGCGCCTGTGACGATGCTCTGGGCGACGTCGGTAGGCTATCTGGGCAACAGCTTTTTGCCCGCGCGGGCCGGCGAGGTGTTGCGCTCGGTGATGATCGGGCGGCACAGCAGCATCAGCAAAAGCTATGCCTTTGCAACCGCACTGACGGAGCGTTTGCTGGATGTGCCCACGCTGGTATTGATGAGTCTGGTGGCGTTGTTATCGCTGGAGGGTATGCCGGCCTGGCTCGAAACGACGTTGCAAGTCATGACCGTATTGGCGCTGGTGGGGGTGGGCGGGCTCTTGCTTGCGCCCCGTCAAGGGGTATTGCTGCGTTTTGTGCGCTGGCTCCCCTTACCAGAGGGGCTACAAGACAAGCTGGTTACTATATTGGAGCAATTTCTGCTTGGGATGCGGGCCGTGCAACATCCGGGGCGATTGGTTCACTTTGTTGTGCTTACCGTGCTGATATGGATGGGCGATATTGTATTTGCGATTTTGTTGGCGCAGGCGCTCCATCTCACGATGGGGCCGGCCCAGGCCATGCTCCTGCTGGCCGCGCTTGGGCTTTCGAGCGCGGCCCCTTCAACCCCCGGCTATGTGGGTATCTATCAGTTTGTGGCGGTGACGGTATTACCGCCGTTTGGCTTTGCCCAGAGCGAGGCGCTGGCCTATATCCTCACTTACCAGGCCGTCACCTATCTGGTGGTGATGCTCTGGGGATTTCTGGGGCTCTGGCGGTTGGGGTTGGTACGCGAGGTGTCCGGCGGCCATTTGCCGACGTTGGACGAGGAACCCCCTGCTGAGGAGGCGGCGCGGTAAGGCGCAGCGAAGATGCGAGGACACGAAGACACGAAGACGCGAAGACGCGCTCCGCCGCTCCGTCGCCTCGCCGCCCCGCTCCCCGCCCTACCCGCTCCCCGCTCCCCACTCCCCACTCCCCGCTCCGCCGCCTCTCCGCTCCGCCTCGCAAATCCCCACTTACACGAATCAAAATTCGTGTTATAATAGTCAGTATAGAAATACGACAATACTTTCGTGAAAATTAAAGCGTGATAAATGAAGCGCGATTTCAAAGTACAATTAACTCGTATCACGCGGGGTGCAGATTGCAACGGCGCAATCGTACCCCGCGGCACCGGCTATAAAAGAGCCTGTGGGGGAACACACAGCCATACCGTGTAGGAAACATTTGGAAAAAACTATTGCTTGAATGAGAGGAGGAATTCACAAATGGCCACCAGTACCAACAATGTTTCGCGCACCCAGGCAGGGGTTTCTGAATATTCCAAAATGGGTTATTACGACCCCAACTACATCCCCGCCGATACCGATGTTCTGGCCGCGTTCCGCATTATCCCCCAACCCGGCGTCGAACCCATCGAAGCCGGCGCGGCTGTCGCGGGCGAATCGTCTACCGCTACCTGGACGGTCTGTTGGACCGACTTGTTGACCGCGTACGAAACCTACCAGGCGAAGTGCTATCGGGTTGACCCGGTGCCCGGCACCGACCAGTACATCGCCTACATCGCCTACCGGCTCGACCTGTTTGAAGAAGGCTCCATCGCCAATATGACCTCATCCATTATCGGCAACGTGTTCGGGTTCAAGGCGCTCAAGTCGCTGCGATTGGAGGATTTGCGCATTCCCCCACACTATACGATGACCTTTCAGGGCCCGCCCCACGGTATTGTGATGGAGCGCGAATACTTGAACAAGTATGGCCGCCCCCTGCTTGGCGCAACCGTCAAACCCAAGCTCGGTTTGTCGGCGCGCAACTATGGGCGTGTGGTGTATGAAGCGTTGCAGGGTGGGCTTGACTTTACCAAAGACGACGAAAACATCAATAGCCAGCCCTTCATGCGCTGGCGCGACCGCTGGCTTTTCTGTATGGAAGCGGTCAACCGCGCCCAGGCCGAAACGGGCGAAATCAAGGGCCACTACCTGAATGTGACCGCCGCCACGATGGAAGAGATGTACGAGCGGGCCGAATTTGCCAAAGAACTGGGCAGCGTCATCATTATGATAGACCTGACCGTCGGCTATACCGCCATGCAGTCTATGTCAAACTGGGCCCGCAAGAACGGCGTTATTCTGCACTTGCACCGCGCCAGCCACAGCACCTTTACGCGCCAGAAGACGCACGGCGTCAGCTTCCGCGTTATCTCCAAATGGGTGCGTATGCTTGGCGCCGACCACGTGCATGCCGGCACCGTGGTGGGCAAGCTGGAAGGTGACCCGATGACCACAAAGGGCTACTATCACACGCTGCGCTGTCGCAAGAGCGAGGCCCGCCCGGAGTGGGGCCTGTACTTTGAGCAAGACTGGGTGGGTCTGCCTGGCGTCATGCCGGTGGCCTCTGGCGGTATCCACGCGGCCCAGATGCACCAGTTGATAGATATGTTTGGCGAAGATGTGGTGTTGCAGTTTGGCGGCGGCACCATTGGCCACCCGGATGGTATTGCGGCCGGCGCAACGGCCAACCGCGTCGCTATGGAAGCGATGATCCAGGCTCGCAACGCCGGGCGCGATATTGTGAACGAGGGGCCCGATATTCTGGACAAGGCCGCGAAGTGGTGTAGCCCGCTGGCCAAGGCCCTGGACACCTGGAAGCATATAACCTTTACCTATGATTCAACCGATACACCGGACGTGGTGGCGACCCCGTCGGTCTAGTGAAACCCAAGAAAGGAGCAAGAGCGATGCGTATTACCCAGGGTACCTTTTCCTATCTCCCCGACTTTAGCGACGAGGAGATTAAGGAACAAGTACAATATTGCCTGGACAATGGCTGGCCCGTCTCGGTAGAATATACCGACGACCCCCACCCGCGCAACGTCTACTGGCACATGTACGGCTTGCCCATGTTCGATATGAAGGATGCGGCCGCGATTATGCAGGAAGTCAACGAATGCCGCAAAACCTATCCCAACCATTATATTCGCCTCAATGGCTATGATGCCAGCTATGGGCGGCAAACCACGGCCCTGAGTTTTATTGTCAACCGCCCCAAAGAGGAACCCGGCTTCCGCCTGGAACGGCAGGAAGCGGCCGACCGCGCTATCCGCTATACCACCCACGCCTACGCCGCCGATAAACCGGCCGGACAGCGCTACGCCAGTAACTAACGAAACATCAGCATTTCTCCTTCCCTTCTCAAACCCCGCCAGACCTTCGCGGTGTCTGGCGGGGTTTTGCTGTTGCGCGTACCTTATGGCCTGTCAAGCACTTGAGTGCCGGTATATCGGGTGTTGAGGAGTCGCCGGGCGCGGGTACGATGTGGTGTAATAGGAGCAGGCAACGACGGATAGCCCGTTCGCATAAAGGCATAAAGGAAGGAGAAAAACCCCATGGTCACGTTTCATATTGAACCGAAGAACTATCGCTACCGCGTGGTAGGGTTGGCATTCCACGAAGGACACCTGTTTCTTCAGAAGTGCGGCGGCACCTGGCAGCTACCTACCTGTACATTAGCGCCAGAGCAACCAGCCCGCGCGACCCTGCACACGTTGCTCACGCAGACGTTGCAGACTGATATTCGCATCGAGCGCTTGTTGTGGATTGTTGAACATATCTACGATTGGTATGGCGAAACCGTTTGCGAATGTACCTTTTGCTTTCTGGTGATAATGCCGATAGCGTTGCACTCCTTCCCGCTCGACACCCCGGTTACCTGGTGGCGGGCCCCAGACGACCCGATAACCTTTCGGTGGGCACCGCGCGAGCGGCTTCAAGCAGAGTGGAGCGTAACGGAACAGTGCGTCCCATCTCCCCCCGGCATTGCCGATTCGGTTGCGCGTATTGCCTACCATGGGGTTGAACGATGCTGCGCCGCGTAGGCGGGGCGGGCTATCGCTTGTCTCTGGTGTGGCAGGGCACGCGCTCCAGTACCGCGATAAGCTCTTCTACTTTGAAGGGCTTGCTCAGATAGTCGTTCATACCAGAGGCGATGAAGGCTTCGCGGTCGCCCTGGAGCGCGTGGGCCGTAAGCGCGACAATATAGGGGCACTGGTCAGTTTCGCTATGCATACGCAGATAGCGCGTTGCTTCCACCCCATCCATTTCGGGCATCTGTATATCCATCAAGATAACGTCGTAGGGGTAGCGTTCGATGGCGCGCAGCACTTCGATACCATTGGCGGCCACATCGGCGCGGTAGCCCAGGCGTTCGAGCAGCCGGAGCGCTACCTTCTGGTTGACCAGGTTGTCTTCGGCTAACAGGATATGCAAGGGGTGGGTCTGGGCCAGATTGGGGATGTGGGCATGGTTCAGCGTGGCTCGATAGTTCTGGATGGTGGGGGAGCTATTGGTGCTGCTAGTCGGGTCGCCTTCGGCTACCAGCGTCACATGGAACGTTGAGCCCTGCCCCTCCTCGCTCTCTACCCATATCGTACCATCCATCATTTCGGCCAGGCGCTTGCTAATGACCAGACCCAGACCCGTACCGCCATACTTGCGGGTGGTTGACGCATCTACCTGGGTAAAGGGTTGGAAGAGCTGGCTCAGCCGTTCGGGGGGGATACCGATACCAGTATCGCTCACCTGAATGTGTATATCATAGCGAGATAGGGTGCTTACGGTAGACTCCTGGTCGGGGGCGCCCTGTACTCTGGCTCTATCCCCCTCTCGCTGGCTTGCGGTTACTGTCACGGCAATTTCCCCAGTATGGGTAAATTTGACCGCGTTGCTCAGCAGGTTCACGAGTATCTGGCGCAGGCGTGTGACATCGCCTACCAGCATCGGGGGTATAGTTGTTTCAATGTGGCTATGCATCGCCAGACCCTTTTGTTCGGCCTGGGTGGCCAGCAAATCTATAGACTCGGCAATACACTGGTGTACGCTGAAAGGCTGTTTCTCTAGCAAGAGCTTGCCGGCTTCTATCTTGGAGAAGTCGAGAATATCGTTAATAATGGTCAGGAGCGTATCGCCGCTGGTGCGGGTGGTATTCACATAGTCTTGCTGCTCGTCGCTCAGGTTGGTATCCAGCAACAGGTTGGTAAGCCCGATAATGGCATTCAGGGGTGTGCGTATTTCGTGGCTCATATTGGCCAGAAATTCCGACTTGGCGCGGGTAGCTGTTTCGGCTATCTGCCATGCCTTTTGCAGTTCCAGGTTCTTTGCCGAAAGCGAGTGGCGGGCTTTATACAGTTCGCGGGTGGTAGCCGAAAGCTCGTTGGTAATGCTCAGATATTCCTGGGCCGCCCGCTCGTCAAGGGAGGGCACCGGCTCGGCGTAGAAGATGACGCGCTGGTTGGGCACGGGCACAATCCAGCTTTCATACGAGACGGGCAGATCGAGCTCGCCGGCCGTCATATTCAGCGTCGCATGCGCCGTCGTCTGTTCATCAAGCGCTTGCTCCATCATCTCTCGAAAACGCACGTGGCTACTGCGTACCAGCAATTGCTTCATATATTGGGCATCGTCAAGTTTGCGCTTTAAGCAATCAAGCGCCTCGTTCCATTCGACCAGTTTGCCATCCGCATCCAGCAGAACGATCAAGCTCTTGCTTTGACGAATCATCAAATCTGCGCCATACTCTGCCAGCAATTGAATGATGTTGCCCATAGGTTTGTATCCTGGTTGTTTATGAAGGGGCCAGACTGGGCGGAGACGTTCCATTGTCGCCACCCGGCCTGCCACCCTGACCATTGCCGTTGCGCTCGTAGCGCGATTGGAGATATTCTACCGTTTTGCTGGCACTGACAATAAAGGTATCAGCACCAACGTGTCGCCAGGTATCCGGGTCGTCCATATAGGCCTGGCCACCGACGATAACATGCACCGGGGCGGCAAACTGGGTTGTGCGAATACTGCCGATAATCTGTTCAACTCTGGTGAGATGGGCCCCAATGGTGGTGGAGATGCACAGGTAGGTTGCTTGCTGCTGCGCTATCAGTTCCAGCAAACTTTCCCTGGGGGTATTTGCGCCGGTGTAGTAGACGTCCCACCCGTTTAGTTCGAGCATATCGGCCAGCATCCGGGCCCCAATTTCGTGAAACTCGCCGGGCGATACTGTGACCACAATAGCGCCCTTTTCGCGGGGGAGTTCCAGGATCATCGGGTAGTAGAGCGACATAATCCGCTGCGTGATAGAGGTCGCCATATGCTCCTGTCCCACGGTAATCTCCCCATTTGACCAGAGACGGCCAATTTCATACATACTGGGCCAGATAATCCGTTCCCACCAGATAAGTATATCGTCAACCGTCTTGATATACTCTCTGGCAACCTGCACAGCCTCGCGTGAGTTGGGCGCCAGCAGTGCATCCAGGTAGCGGCGGAAGTAGATCGTCAATTGTTCATCTATCTGGGGCGACACTGCGGGTACTTGCGAGAGTACCAGAAAATCGCGGTGGCAGTCAAGCATGAGTTGATAGAAGCGGGCAATGGGTTCGACATGGGGCGCGGGGATGCAGCACTGCACCGCCTCGAGCCACAGGCTTATATCTACGGGAAAATAGCTTGGCGAAAACCCCCGGTTGATGTACGATTGGTAGACCCAGATAATCGTTGTAACGGTGGTGTGGGCGCTCTTCAGGCGCAACTGGCTGGCGATAAAGTTGGCGTGGTTGCTATGGTCGCCTTGTAACACATCAAGCGGATTGTGGCCGATAAAGTCGCTAATATCTTCTCGCTTTGCCATGCGTTCATTGGTAAACGCAATAAGCAAAGGAATACTCGTTTCATAGGCCTGGGCGGCCTGGTTGTCAATTGCTTGCAATGCAATTTCAAATTTTTTAATAAGGCTTTCTTGCATGCGGTTCCTACCATATGGTCTATACTCAATTGATACGATTGCTTTCTCTTTCTCTCGTGAATTTTGGTTCACGTTGTTGTTTTCTTATGCGGTATTCTGGTGCGCTTTGCAAAAGAAAGGGATGGGAATAGGGTCTGAAACCATAAGGTATTGGTTGTTCCGGAATGTCTTGCCTGGGACTACTATAGCCTGTCTGGTACAATCGGACAGAGAGAGTCAACAGTAATCTATTGTAGCATAATTTATTACGCTTGTGACTGGGTACCGTACCTGGTAACAGTTCACCTCTGGGGGATAAATCCCTGGGAGCGCGTGCGTCCCGCCTGCTCCGGGGCGGACACTGCATTGCCGTCTATAGCCCCACCAGTAACCAGTATACTGCGTGAATGTACCAATTCCATAATACAGTATACTGGCAAGGGTGGGGGGGATGCAAGGGTATGCAGAGGATAGATAAAGGGGAGAGTGTGTGCGGGGGAAGGTGTGATACCAAATCCGTCTGAATAGTGATACAACCACAGATAGACACGGATAGACACAGATAGGCTCGGTACAACCATCCGTGTGCATCCGTGGTTCTCTCTGTGTTCACCCGAATTTGGTATGACGCCGGGTCGGTATCCCCACTGGCGGGTATCTTCTCCACGGTTCCATGACAAATGCATGACGATGTAGCGCGCCTCGTTGCACTGGTTTGCTAACCACAGCCGCCCCGGTGGCCGCGGTACAACCGGGCCAACACGCTCGTGTGGCGCGCGCCGTCACACAGCAGGCGCATTTAATGGTATACTTTTTAGAAAGAGCATATTGGTAGTTAGGATGTCCCATGCGCTATCTGCGGGATTAGCTCTATACCCTGGACAAGCGGCCTATCCCCATACGTATCCCGTGTCTGTTTCCCCAGAAAACACACCCGATACCCAACCATTGTTTCTAGAAAGAGCTCGTGTCAGGCCGTATCCTCTGGCAGGGCCGGGGACATCCATAACCGAATGTCGCTGATGCTATTGTAGGAGATGCCCGTGTGATGATAATGTGCTTATTTCGATAGTAATGACAGGAGATTTTGAATGCAAGGAGTCCGCTATGTCGCGTTTTTCTCTCTCTAGTTTACATGTGCGTCTCGTGGTGCTCGTCATTCTGGTTATGACCCCGGCCCTCGGTTTGATGGTCTATTCTGGCCTGCGCCAGCGCGAAAAATCGGCGCTGCAAGTGCAGGAAAATGCGCTCCAGATGACCCAGGTGATTACCGCCTACCAGGAAGAGCTTATTCTACGAACCCACCAGATTATGCGCGAAATGGAGCGTATCCCGGCCGTACATACCTACGATAGCCAGGAATGTACCGCGGCCTTTCAAGCGCTCCAGGAACACTTCCCCTCCTATACCAATCTAGCGGCGGCCAAACCCGATGGCGACATCTTTTGCACATCGTCTGCGAAAGCACCCGAACCCCGTAACGTGTCGGAGGTAGACTGGTTTGAACGGAGTGTCCAGATACGCGACTTTACGATTTCTGAAGTGGTTATTAACGATCATGGCACAACCTCACAAACCTTTGGCTACCCGGTGTACAACGAGGATGGCGCATTGCAGGCCGTGGTGATGGCCGCGCTTGATATGGACGTACTGCGCGACTTTACGATCCGGGCCAATCTGCCGACGGATTCAACCGTGACGCTGTTTGACGGCACTGGCACGGTGCTGGCCCGCTTTCCCCAATCGGACGAATGGGTGGGCCGGGATGTATCAGAAACGCAACTCTTCAAGATACTCTTTCAACGGCGCGGCGATGGTACGGCCCAACTGGCGGGCCTGGATGGTATCCCGCGTCTCTACGCTTTTACCTATATGCGCTATAGCGAACAGGGCCTCTTCCTGAACGTGGGTATCCCCAGTCAAGTAGCCTTTGGCGACGTAGACCAGACCCTGCGCCAGAATCTCATCTGGCTAGGGATTATTGCGCTAGTAGAGGTTCTCGCGGCCGCTGTCTGGGGTAATATCTTCATTCTGCGCCCCATTACGGCCCTGGTCGAGGGCACCAGACATCTTTCCGCCGGCAATCTGGATACGCGCATTGATGCCAATGTCGTGGTGGGCGAATTACACCCGCTCGCGCTCTCCTTTAACCAGATGGCCGAAACGTTGCAACAGCACCAGAGCAACCTGCGCGAAGCCGAAGCCCGCTACCGCACGCTGGTTGAACAATTGCCCGCGATTATCTATACCACCACGTTGAATACCACCAGAGTGACGCGCTATATCAGTCCGCGCATTGAGCCGCTGCTTGGGGTGTCGGTGGATGAGTGGATGGAGCAGCCGGATGCCTGGATGCAGCATGTCCACCCGCAAGACCGCCAGCGTGTGCTGAATATGGTGCAGCAGAGCCACGAAACGATGGCCCCTATGAGCATCGAATATCGTATGCTGTCCCGCAGCGGCCACGAGGTCTGGGTACGCGACGATGGTATGGTGATTGGTGATGCCGAAAGTGGCGGGCAACTGATGCAGGGGGCGCTGCTGGATATTACCGAGCGCAAACACGCCGAAGAGATTATCCAATCGCAGCAAGAGACGCTACGCGAACTGTCTACGCCGCTGCTTGATATTGGCCGTTCGACCATGTTGATGCCGCTGATTGGTTCGCTTGACTCGCAGCGTTCGCAACATATGATGAGCTTGTTATTAAAAGGCGTGGAACAACAGGGAGCCAAACTGGTTATTCTGGACATTACCGGCGTGCCGGTGGTAGATACGCAAGTCGCCAATACCTTCATTCAAACCGCAACGGCGATTCGGTTGCTTGGCGCTCGTGTTATTATTACCGGTGTCCGACCAGAGGTCGCACAGACGCTGGTAGGATTGGGGGTTGACCTGAGCAACATTGCAACGCACAGTACCCTTCAGACGGGAGTGGAAGATGCGTTGAGAAAACGCGGCTTTTTGTAAAAACGAGAGACAGGAAGTGGTTACCCGTAGGGGGATGTTTGCCGGGAGCGCGGGCATCTTGCCCGCCCTGGTGCTGGCGAGAGGCTTGCGCTCCCTCCGATTCTCCCCCAGGGGTGAACACGTAGCGATGAAAGGGGGAGGGGCGTGGCAAGTCTGCATGTTCGGTTGATTGGTTTGATACTCCTGGTGATGGTGCCGGCGGTGGGGTTGCTCGTGTACACGGGCTACGAACACCGCCAGCAAGTGAGGACGTTGGTAGAGCAAGATGCCCACCAGATGACCCAGGTGATAACGGCATACCAGGAGCAATGGGTGACACGTTCGCAGTAGGCCCTGGCCAGCGTATCGTCTGTCCCCACCCACGATACCGTTTCGTGCCAGGCGACCTTTAGCCGACTCATCGCTACCTACCCCTCCTACGTTGAGTTTGTTGCGGCCACGCCCCAGGGCGAGGTGTTTTGTCACTCGTCCGTCGCTGATTCCGATTCGTCAGAGCCGATTGACGTAGCAGACCGCGATTGGTTTCAGCGCAGTATAGAGAGCCGCTCGTTTGTCGTTTCTGAGATTACGACCAGCAGCGTTTCGGAAGAGCCTATGTTCTCGTTTGGCTACCCGGTGATAGATGCGGCCGGTACCTTGCAAGCCGTGGTAGGGGTAGGGTTAAAGGTAGACGTGCTCAACCAGCTCATCACCAGAGCCGAACTACCGAACGGCTCTATTGTGCTGCTGATAGATGGCCAGGGGCGGGTTGTGGCCCGCTATCCTGAGCCGGGCGATTGGGTTGGCCGCACGCTTGAACAGGCTCCGCTAATACAGACCGTGCTGCGCCAGCAAGGGCAGGGTACAGCCCAACTGTCCGGCCTGGATGCCGTCGAACGGTTGTATGCCTTCTCCGTCTTGCAAAACCAGGATAACCAGCAGCGCGTGTATGTGGCCGTGGGTATCCCAACCAGCGCACTGTTGGGCGACATCAACAGCCAGACCCAACGCAACCTGTTGCTGATAGGCTTTATTGCGCTGGTAGAAATTGCCATTGTGCTGATTGGGAGCCGCTTTATTCTGACCCGGCCTATCCAGAAACTCGTCGAAGCAACCCGCCGTATCTCGTCCGGCGCGTTGGAAACGCGCATGGAGACACACGAGGGGGCGGGCGAGCTACGCCAACTGGCGTTTGCCTTTAATATGATGGCCCAGACCTTGCAGCAGAATGAAGCGCATATGCGGGAGGCGGAGTCGCGCTACCGCACGCTGGTTGAACAGCTCCCCACCGTTATCTATACCCTGGCGCTTACGCCGGGCGGCACAAGCTATATGAGCCCGCGCATTCAATCGCTGATTGGCTATTCGCCCAACGAAGTGCTTGATACACCAGACCACTGGCTTTCGCATGTCCACCCCAACGACCGGCAGTCTGTGCGCATGCGTATGGAGCAATGTCGCCACAACCACGAGCCATTTCATATGGAATATCGCTTGATGACCCGTGACGGGCGCGAGATCTGGGTGCGCGATGATGGGGCCGTGTTGTGTGACGAGCAGGGCCAGCCGCTGATGATACAGGGGACGCTATTGGATATTACCGAGAGCCGCCAGGCGGCCCAAATTATCGAATCGCAGCAAGAGACGCTGCGCGAATTGTCTACCCCTTTGCTACACATTGCCGATACCGTGATGCTGATGCCGCTGGTCGGGACGCTTGATAGCAACGTTCGCAGCAAATGATGGACGGGCTCTTGCGTGGGATAGAGGCGTATCGCGCAAAGGTGGTTATTCTGGATATTACCGGGGTGCCAGTAGTAGATACGCAAGTCGCCAATGCGCTTATTCGCACAGCCCAGTCAATCCGGCTGCTTGGCGCACGGGTGCTCCTGACGGGCATACGCCCGGAGGTGGCCCAGGCACTGGTTGGGCTTGGTATTGACCTGAGTGATATAGTAACCTATAGTACGCTCCAGAATGGTATTGAGGCAGCCCTGAAGCAGAAGCCATCCCGCCCCACGTGAGGCGCAGGCCGGGCGTCGGGGCAGCGACACGAACCGGGGACAGAAGGGAGCTATGTCCACACCAATTGCCAATACTTACCGCTTTTTTGTGCCGCCCTCGGTGGTGCAGGGTACTGGCGTCGTCCTGACCGATGGCGACCTGGTTCACCAGTTGGGGCGGGTGCTGCGGCTGCGCCCCGGCGATAGTATTCTGCTGCTAGATGGGAGCGGGTGTGCCTATACGGTGCGGCTCACCGCCGTTGAACGGGGGCAAGTGTGCGGCGACATTTTGGAGACGCACCCGGCCGGTGGCGAACCGTCGTGCGTGCTCACGCTCTATCTGCCGTTGTTGCGGGGCGAGCGTTTTGAGTGGGTGTTGCAAAAGGGTACCGAGCTAGGGGTCGCAGCGTTTGTGCCGGTGGTGATGCAGCATTCCCAGGCGGCCCGCCAGGCCGGCGAACACAAGGGTACCCGCTGGCAACGCATTCTCCGCGAGGCCGCCGAACAGGCCTGCCGGGGCACGATCCCCACCCTGGCCGAGCCGCTACCCTTTGACGCGGCGTGTGCGGCCGCTGCCCAGACCAATCTCCCGCTGCTGCTCTGGGAGGGGGCGCAGGGTACCGATACGCCCTTGCTCCGCACGGTGCTGCGCCAGAGTACCACGGCGGCGGCGGCTCCCACGTCGTTGGCGCTATTGAGCGGGCCGGAAGGCGGTATTACGCCGGAAGAGCTGACATGGGCGCGTACCCATGGTATCATGCCAGTGTCACTGGGGCCGCGCATCTTGCGAGCCGAAACGGCCCCCATTGCGGCCGCGGCCGCAATCTTCTACGAATTTGAGGCATACGGGGCGTAAGGGTGGAATGCGCCGCGGACAGCGCGGAGCACGGTAGCAGCGTCATAGAAGACGAGTAACGGTATGATTCGGAAATCGCAAGCACTATTGATAGGGACAGTTGCCATACTGTTGACGGCCGTGATTGCCTTTGGCAGCGGGTGGACTTTGCGGCAACAGGTGCAAGAGCTGAGCATCGCGGGGATTGTTGCTTCTGAAAGCCTGCCCCAACCCTCCGAGCGACCGAGCGCGCCGGGCAATACCCAGTCCGACTTCGCTATCTACTGGGATGTGTGGAATCTCGTCCATGAGGAGTTTTACCACACCGAACCGCTCGACCAGAAGACGATGACGTATGGCGCTATCCGTGGAATGCTGCACTCGTTGGACGACGAGTACACCACGTTTCAAGAGCCGGCCGCGGCCGAACGGGCCCGCGAGTCTATGCGCGGCACATTCGAGGGCATTGGTATCTTGATGCGTCTGGTTGATGGTGAGTTGATTGTGGCCCGTCCGCTGAAGAAGTCGCCCGCGCTCAAAGCCGGCGTGCAAGAGCAGGATGTGGTGGTTGCGGTGGATGGCCTGCCGGTTGCTACAATTATCGCTGGCCTGGACGACGCCGAAGCGTTGGATGCGCTCTCGCGCAAGATACGCGGCCCCAGGGGCAGCACGGTTCAATTGACGATACGCCGTCCGTCCCAGACCGAACTCTTGACCGTGGCAATCGTCCGCGATGTCGTACCGCTCACCAGTGTCTACGCCAATATGCTTGATGAGCAGGTCGCCTATATTCAGATTACCGAGTTTCGGGAGATAACCCCGCGTGAGTTTGATGAGGCTTTGCGCGAGCTCTTGCCGCAGGAGCCGGAGAGCTTGATCCTGGATTTGCGCAACAATCCGGGCGGGTTGCTGGTAGCTTCACAGGAGGTGCTTGGGCGCTTTTACCAGGGCGTGGCGCTCTATGAAGAGGATAGCAACGGGGAGGTGCATGCGTTTGATACAATCCAGGGGCCGGGCGATGTGCGCGTGCGGCGGCTCCCGCTGGTGGTGCTGATTAACGAGCATTCGGCCAGCGCTTCCGAGATTGTGGCCGGCGCGCTTGCCGAGCGCTACCCCGACACGACCGTGCTTGGTATGCAGAGCTTTGGCAAGGGGTCGGTGCAAAATGTTCACCGCCTGCGCGATGGTAGCAGTGTGCGTATTACGATTGCCCACTGGTTTACCCCGGACAAAAACGAGATTAACGAGGTTGGCATCACCCCGGACTATGTAGTTGCTCCGTCGGATGATGCGACATTTGCTGTGCCCTGTGTGGGTACGATGTTGCCGCCAGAGGGGCAAAAGCTATGCAACGATGCGCAGCTTTTGTGGGGGATGCGCTTGTTGACAGAGCAGGAAGAACCCCCACCCCCCACCGCAACCCCCGCGGCGCTGGAAGGGTTGCCCCGCTTGCCACCCTCCGGGTAAGCCTGGAAGCGCTGGCCCCCCGCCGCGCGCTCGCCTATGAACAATCCGCTCTCCACAGAGCGATGCCGAAACGACGCGCAGCTTTGCCGTTATCAGAACGTCTGAAAGGGAATCTATCTTGAAAACGAATTACGTACTTGTTGATTATGAGAATGTGCAACCAGAATCACTTGATGCGCTAGATCAAGAAAACATCAAGATTATTGTATTTGTCGGGGCGAACCAGACCAAGATACCGTTTGAATTGGCGGCGGGGTTGCAACGGATGGGGGAGCGTGCGCAGTATGTGAAAATAGCGGGCAACGGAACAAACGCGCTCGACTTCCATATCGCCTTTTACCTGGGGCTCTTGATGAAGCAGGAACCGACGGCCTATTTCCATATCATCTCGAAGGATACGGGGTTTGATCCGCTTGTGAAGCATCTCAAGAAAAGCAAGGTGCTGGTGTTGCGTTCGCAGAGCGTGGCAGATATTCCGCTGGTCAAAGCCGCGCAGAAACAGGCACCTGCGGCTCCCCCACCACCAGTAAGCAGCAATGGGGCCGCTGTGGCCAAACCACCCGTACAGCCAGAACGCATTGCTGCTATTCTCACCAACCTGCGCAAGCAAGGGAAGGCTAGACCGGGAACATTGCAAGCGCTCTTCAATAGCATCAATACCTTGTTTGGGGAGAATTTGCCGGGGCCAACCTTGCACGCGCTGCTGAAGGAGTTGCGAAAGCAGGGTATTATCTCTGTCAATGGTGATAAGGTGGTCTATACGCTCCCAGACCAACCGTAGCCAGCGTGCGTCAATCTGCCAGTTCCGCTGTGTGCCTATGTTCTCCCACGAGTGGCAAGATGTCCACATTGTCCGAATGGTATTAAAATGGTTTCTCAGAGCAACCCCCGCCCCCGCAATTCTGCCAGCAAGGCCGGCTCTATCTGGGCCCGAATGGCCGCGTTGGCATAGCCGACCCACCCGACTTCGGCGTCTATCGTGAGCGGCGCATCAAGCGGGGAGCCGTCGGGAGCGGTAAGCAGCACGCCGGCCTGCTGTGCAACCAGCGCGGTGGCCAGGTCGTAGGGGTGGCAGCAGATGCCCAGGGCCTCGCCCCGCGCCGCCAACCAGCGATCCATCAGGGGGCGCAGGTCAGCGACAAAGCGGTCGTGCCCGGCCATCAGTTCATACAGTTGGCCGGCGGTGCAGATGTATTGATCTTCGAAGCAGTGCGCTTTGCCGCGTTGGGGCGGCCCCAGGGCGGCCCGAATAACGGCTTCATCAATGGCGGCCAATTCCTCGCGCGCGCCGGGGAAGAAGCGGCTAATCATCGCAAAGCCGTGCGCCACGCTCGTTGCGCGAGAGGGCCGCAGCGCAAGCGGCACCGTCTCGCCGGTGATGCGGTTGACACGCACGGCCTGGGTGGGCGCGTCGCTGGTAGCCCAGACAACATCGCTCAAGTGCTGCTTGACCAGCGGTATCTCCGTTTGTATCGCCAGTTCAATATCGCACAGGCGGGTTGCGTCGCCGCGGTTGGGAGCCACGCCGGTGAGTATCCACGCGCTGCGCTTCTGGTACATCAAGCCGCGCGTGCCGTCTATCGGATCAACCAGCACGCGAATGGCCACCTCGTCCGGGTGGCGGCCCGCTGGCAAGACGACTTGCCCATCGGGGAGCCCCTCGGCCACCAGCACCAGCGACCAGCGCGGGGCCACCTCGCGGGCGAAGAAATCTACCAGCACCTCCTCGCTCACGCGGTCTATGGCATAGATAGTGTCGCCGGTGCGCTCTTCGGCGGTAATGTGCGATAGCTCTTCCAGCGCGGCCCGCTCGCAGGCGGCCACCACCGCGGCGCGGATGTGGGTATGCAGCGTATGGATGCGGGCCTGGAGCTCTTCACGATGGGGTATCATCGCGCTACGCCCCGGCCGCTTTCACCCGCGCTACCACTGCATCCCCCACCGCGCTGGTAGGGTGGGCCGTCTGGTCGGGGCGGGCAATATCCCCGGTGACGATGCCGGCTTCCAGCGTGGCGATTACAGCGGCCTCAACCGTGCGGGCCTCCGCCTCCAACCGCAGCGAATGGCGCAGCATCATAGCCACGCTCAAAATGGTGGCCAGCGGGTTGGCTTTGCCCTGACCGGCAATGTCGGGGGCGCTGCCGTGAATAGGCTCGTACAAGCCGATGCGCGTAGTCCCGCCGCTGCTTTCTGCGCCAAGCGAGGCGCTAGGGAGCATCCCCATCGAGCCGGCCAGCATGGACGCTTCGTCGGTCAGGATGTCGCCAAACATGTTTTCGGTAACGATAACGTCGAAGTCGGACGGGCGGCGGATCAGGTGCATGGCACAGGCATCAACCAGCATAGTTTCATAGTGCAGGTCGGGGTATTCCTCCTGTACCAGGCGCGTGGTGATGCTGCGCCACAGCCGGCTGGTTTCCAGCACGTTGGCTTTGTCCACCATGGTAAGTTTGCCGCGGCGTTGTTGCGCCAGCGTGGCCGCGACGCGCACAATGCGCTCCACTTCGGCCTGCGTATACAGGCAGAGGTCGCTGGCCCATTCGCCCGCGTCGGTGTGTTCGCGCCGCTTTTCGCCAAAGTAGATACCGCCGGTCAACTCGCGCACGACGATGAGGTCTACCCCTTCCAGACGCTCGCGGCGCAGGGGCGAAGCGTCAAGCAACAAGGGGTGGAGTGTGACGGGGCGCAGGTTGGCAAAGAGTCCCAGCGCTTTGCGGATGCCAAGCAAGCCCTGCTCCGGGCGTACCTTCGCGTTGGGGTCGTCCCATTTGGGGCCGCCCACCGCGCCAAGCATCACCGCGTCGCTGGCGCGGCATACCGCAACCGTTTCATCCGGCAGCGCGGTGCCGGTTTCATCTATCGCCACACCGCCTATTTTGCCCTCGGAGGCCAGAAAGCGGTGGCCAAACCGGTCGCCCACCGCATCCAATACTTTCATTGCTTCAAGCAATACCTCTGGCCCGATACCATCACCGGCCAGGACAGCAATTCGGTAATCCATAACTCCTCTTTCACTTTTCACCAGGGGGCACGGCCCCAGACGTGACTGTGTATAGACGCCTATGACTATACCACACTTCGGGCCGTTTGACATGCCGGTATGCCAATGCTACCATTACCCGGCGCTATGGCGCGTTGCAGCAAGACCACCCACCTGCGCCAACCAACCATCAGGTACCCACATCCACATATGACCACAACAGAAACAAAGAACGTGGTGTTCGCGTTCTCCGATACCGGCGGCGGACATCGTAGTGCTGCGCTGGCTATGCAAGCGGCGCTAGAGCAGGCAGGCGGCCCCGCTATCTCGTGCGCCATGCTTGATATATTGCGCGAAAGTAACTTTCCCTTGCTCTGCAATGCTCCCGCGCTCTACAACCAGCTTTCCACCTCCTGGTTGCCCTTTTACAATACCGCCTATGCGCTTACGGATGGCTTTGTGCAGATAGAGGCCCTCTCCCGCCTGGTATCCCATGTGTCGCATAGGGCGATTGCCCAGGCATTGCTGGCGTTACACCCCCACCTGGTTGTAGTAGATCATGCGCTGGTGCAGCGGTTGGTGACGGGGGTACGTCGTACGGCCAGCCGGCCCTTTGGCGTGGTGACCGTTGTCACCGACCTGGTAACGCTGCACCACGCCTGGATAGACGCCGCGGTAGACCGGTGTTGCCTGCCGACGGATGAGGCGTATGCGCTGGCGTTGCGGCGGGGGATGCCGGCGGAGAAGCTATGCTGCACGGGCTTTCCGGTTCATCCGCGCTTCGCAGATGGTCGTCTGAGCCGGGCCAATGCGCGGCAACAACTGGGCCTGGCACCCCACCCGTTTACCATCCTCGTCACGAGCGGTGGGGTTGGGGCCGGCCATCTAGATATGCTGGTGCCAGCGGTGGAGCACGCCTACCCCGACGGGCAGATACTCGCTGTGACAGGCAAGAATACGCGGCTGTACGGTCTGCTTCAACAGCAGTGCTGCTCGCCCCATACCCATCTCTACGGCTTTGTGCAGAATATGGATGTGCTGATGGCCGCCAGCGACGTGGTTGTGACCAAGGCCGGGCCGGGTACGCTGATGGAGGCGCTCGTTATGCGCCGCCCCGTGATTATTACCGAGGCGGTGGGGCGGCAGGAAGAGGGGAATATAGATTTTGTGGTCAATCGGCAACTGGGGTTGTATTGCCCCACCGTGCCGCAGACGATAGCGGCTATTGAGGCGTTGCAGGATAGCGCATACTATACCGCGATAGTGGAGCGCCTGGCCGATGCGGTGCCCGGCGATGGGGCGGCGCGGATAGCGGCCCTGTTGCTGGAACAGCTTGGCCCACAAGCAGCGGTGGGGTGGGGGGCGTGGCAGGTGCCGCGGGCCGGGTAGCTAACGCACCGACCAGACGCCCCGCTGTTGCGTGGGGCGCGTGGCGCTCTGGGGGCCGTAGGGAACGGCTCGCACAACCACCCGTTGCTCAAACTTGTGCTCGCCTTCGGGCGGCCAACAGGTAACCAGGGTAACGACTTCCTGGTCGGTGGGGGCAATGTAGCGGGCATTGGCGGCCTGCTGCTCTGGCGACACAGTTTCTTCATCCAGTACCAGGCGCTCCTGTACCACATAGAGGTACTGTTGCCCGTTGCTATAGAGTGTGACCTGATCGCCCGGCACAACGTCAAACAGCGCTCGAAAGACGCGCCCATAGCCGCCCACATGCCCCGACAAGACAATGTTGCTACCCTCGCCGGGGTTCGCCGAGCCGTGGTGGTGGCCCACGGCATACTTTGCGACCTGCCATACCGAAACGGACTCACCATCCGGTTGCTGCTCCAGCGCCCACCCTATCTCTATCACCTTGGAATCCACGTTGGCGGCTGGAATAACCACCCGTTCGACGGTGGAGCGAAACACGGCGGGGGCCGCGGTGGGGGTGGTGTCTGGCGTGTTGAGCAAGGGAATATGCAGCACCGGCACAGCGCGTGGTGCGGCCGGTGCTGCTGGCGGTGGCACAACGATGGGTGGCACGGGCGATATGTCTACCAGCGGCAGGGTACTATCGCCACGCGCAGCAATGCGTCCATAGGAAACCTGCGCGTAGATACCCCCCACAAACAGTAGCAGATATAGCCCGCTAAACAGGCACAGGTGCCCGACAATCCAGCCGGGGCGTGTCCGCAGCGAACGCTCCGAGGTGTGGCTATGGTTGCTCATACCCTTCAAGTATAGCATAGCCGGGGCGTGTTCGGCGGGTTTATTTTCGCAGGGGAGTCGGTTATGCTGTCTGGACTATTCCCAACGTTTCCAGGGCCTGCTCCTCGCGTTGTCGCATCACTTCGGCCTCACGTTCGCCGCGCTCGTGGTCGTAGCCAAGCAGGTGCAAGACGGCATGGACAATCAGGAAGGTGAGTTCATGTTCAACCGGGTGGGCGTACTCTTCGGCCTGGGCACACACGCGGTCGTGGGATAATGCAATATCGCCCAGGTAGCGCGGGGTGTCGGGGGGAACGATGAAGGGCGAGTCGTCGTCTTCGGTGGCAAACGAGAGTACATCCGTGGGAGCATCTATTCCCCGGTAGGTCTGGTTGAGCGCTTGCAATGCGCTATCGGTGGTAACGAATACGCTTACCTCTATCTCGCCGCTCAGCCCTTCCTGGGCCAGTACCGTACGCACGGTGCGGATAATTAAGGCCCGGTCTACAGGAGCAGTCACCTGCTCATCAATGTTTACCTCTACAATCGGTGCAGCCAAATAATCAATCCTTCTGCAAACGCCCGGCGCGCATATTCCAATAGCGGTCTATGGCATAGCGTACGCGATCCTTGGCGTGTGCGGCGTTCTCCCACCCTACCGGTTCAACCCGTGTTCCTTCCAGGTCTTTGTACACGGTAAAGAAGTGTTCTACTTCTTTCAGGTAGTGTTGGGGAAGCTCGGTATAATCCTGATAATCATTAAAAAATGGGTCGTAGTGTAATACAGCCAGTACCTTATCGTCTGAGTCGCCCTTGTCGCGCATACGGAACATGCCGATGGGGCGGGCTTCGACAATACAACTGGTGAAGGTTGGCAGGTTGGTCATCACCAGCACGTCGAGCGGGTCGCCGTCGTCGTAGTAGGTCTGGGGAATAAAGCCATAGTCGCCGGGGTAGTGAACGGGGGAATACAATACCCGGTCAAGTTTAAATGCGCCGGTCGGTTTGTGATACTCGTACTTGTTGCGTGAACCTTTGGGTATTTCGACAATGGTATGAATAACGTCGGGAACTTTCGGGCCTGGGTCAAGATCATGCCAGAGATTGATAGCCATTCCAGTCACACAGCAGAAGACCGCTCACCGTGTCTCGAACGGTGAGGCCTTTGCTGCTCTACTCCTTTCTGAGAGATTTCAATTTCAGCGAGACCAGATTTTCCGGGAACGTGCATTGGCTCCCATAGTATCCGAACGTTATTATAGCACGGCAGGTATCAATGTGGTGTTGTGTGGTGTTGTAAGGATAGGGCAACCACAGCAACGGTGGGGTGTTGGCTACTCTTCTATTATTATACCGTAATCAGCGGCTATTTCAACTGGGGCAACCAGAGCAATGGTGAGGCATAGTCTACCCCGTCTATCAGGCGTTCTGTGGGCAAGCCTCCCGCGGCCGGTGTCCAGCGCCAGAGTGCGCCGGCGGCGCGGCTTTCGTCGGCCGGCGTATCTGGGGATAGGTCGGCGCTCCAGTCGGCGGGTAGCAGTATGGCCAGCGTATCGCCGCCGGGCGCCCACGCGGCCCCCGCGGCCCGCGGTAGCTGGGCCACCGACGCGGCCTGCGTTGCGCGGCTCCCCTCTGGCAGGTATACCTCACCGGCTACCCCCAGGCGCACCACTTCGGCCCGCCACATCTCGTAGCCGCTTACCCCGCGGGCATTCTGGGGGTCGTGTTCCACGACCACCATATGCACGCCGTCGGGCGAGAAACGCGGTGGTAGGAGCCAGCCGGCCCCCGTGGTCAACAGGTCGCCCTGTCCCTGGTACGAGCCGCCCATCTCGGTATAGTTCATATCTACCAGCGCCTGGTAGCCCACAAAGCGGTGGTAGGCCAGGTTGCTGCTATCGGGTGACCAGTCGGGGGCGTAGACGAGCCGCCCGCTTTCGGCATCGTTTTGCGCCCTGGCAAAGCTCCAGCCATTTTCGCCTTTGCGATTGACCAGGCGTATGGTGTTGTTGACGTTGGTTGTGCCGGCACTTTCGCCCAGGGTTTCGACCGTCTGGGGCGGGGTAGCAAAGGCGATGCGCAGACCGTCGGGCGAGATGGCCGGGTCGCAGCCCGGTTCCAGGGGTTGCTCGGGCCCGCCGCCAACGTCTATCAAGCGTACCTCGCTGGCGCTACACCACGCGGCCCAGTCGAGCCATTCCAGGGGGCGCTGCTGGTTGCTGTCGGAGGAGGTATAGGCCAGCATAAGCCCATCCGGTGCCCACGAGATGCCGCCCTCGGCGCGGGTGTTGCTGGTAAGCTGTCGGGCATTGCTCCCATCGCGCGATACAACCCACAGCTCGCCGTTGCGGCCGCTGCCCTGCACAAACGCGAGCAGCGCTCCGTCGGGGGGGGCGGCAAATTCGCTCACGTTGCTGGCTATCTCGCGCTCTTGCATGCTGCTCAGATCATAGGCTATCAGGGCTCCGTCGCGCAGAAAGAGGAGTTCCTCACCCACCGATGTATTCCCGATGATGGCGGCCGGTTCGGTTGCGGTTGGTGGGGGGGAGGGTGC
>DAOTUK010000170.1:0-3684 GCA_034437375.1 Chloroflexaceae bacterium
CCCCCGCCAGCAGTACCATCAGTCCCAGGCGGTCTGTCCACTGGCGGGCGGCCGCGGCCGGT
This sequence comes from Chloroflexaceae bacterium, assembly GCA_034437375.1. Taxonomy (GTDB): domain Bacteria; phylum Chloroflexota; class Chloroflexia; order Chloroflexales; family Chloroflexaceae; genus JAAUSY01. The sequence goes on from DAOTUK010000170.1 coordinate 63, forward strand.
GCTATCAGCATGGCGCTCATTAGCACCACACCCACGGTTTGCAACCCTATCACAATCGCCACCACAATCAGCGAAGTAAGGCCAATATCCAGCAGCCGGATGGGCAACCCAAGCGTTGCGCCATAGTCGGGGTCAAAGCTCAACAGCTTGAACTCCTTCCAGAAGAGCAGCATGAGCGCCAGCGCCACGCCGCCGATAGTGGCCATGGTGATAACGTCGCCCATCACCAGCGAGGCGGCCTGTCCGAACAGGAAGGTATCAAGCCCGGCCTGCGCGGCGGTGGGCAACTTCTGGGCAAAGGAGAGCAGCACCAGACCAAAGCCAAAGAAGACCGAGAGCACCATGCCCAGGGCGCTATCTTCCTTCAGGCGTGTCTGTTGCACAATGGTTATCATAATGAGCGCCGCCACCCACCCGGCCATCGCCGCGCCGGGCAGCAGCACCCACAGCTCGCGCACGCCTGTGAGCAGAAAGGCCAGCGCAATACCGGGTAGCGCGGCGTGCGACATGGCGTCGCCAAGCAAGGCCTGCCGCCGCAGCACGGCGTAGCACCCAAGCGTGCCGCTCACCAGGCCAAGCACGGCCGCGCCCATCGCCACCGTACGGATGGTATAGTCGGTAAAGAGTTGGGAGAGGAACTCAGCCATAGAGATAGCTCCCCCCCTCCGGTTGCTGGTTGGCCAGGGCGGTGACGACTTTCCCGCCATAGGCCAGGCTCAGGTTGTGCTCGGTGAATACTTCGGATACGGGGCCGTGGGCGATACGCTGCACGTTGAGCAGCGTCACCCAGTCGAAATAGTCTGCCACGGTGGAGAGGTCGTGGTGAACGACAACCACCGTTTTGCCCCGCGCGCGCAGTTCGTGCAGCAACGCCACAATGGCCCGTTCGGTAGTGGCGTCTACGCCCTGGAATGGCTCATCCATAAAGTAGATGTCGGCATCTTGTACCAGGGCCCGCGCCAGAAAGACGCGCTGCTGCTGCCCGCCCGAAAGCTGGCTTATCTGGCGTTGGGCAAAATCGCCCATCCGCACCTTGTCCAGCGCTTCCAGCGCCATCTCGCGCTCGCGCCGTCCGGGGCGCTTGATCCAGCCCAGTGCGCCGTAGCGCCCCATCATTACCACGTCCAGCGCGTTGGTGGGGAAATCCCAGTCAACGCTGCCGCGCTGTGGTACATACCCGACGCGGTGGCGCTGGTCGCGGTAGTGCTTGCCATAGATCAGCACGCGCCCGGCGGCCGGCTTGACCAGACCCAGGATAGCTTTAATCATCGTCGTTTTGCCCGCGCCGTTGGGGCCGACAATGGCCAGCAGCACGCCCCCCGGCACGCGCAAGTCAATGTCCCACAGCACCGGCTTGTCTTTATACGCTACCGTCAAATCGGCAACATCAATAACGGATTCGGTCATACGTTCCTCGCTTCCCTGTTTCGTCATATCCTCACCCCATCTCCCCGCTCCATCGCCTCACTGCTCCCCGCCCCCAAGCGCGGCGACAATCGTATCGGTGTTATGGCGCATCATCCCAATATAGGTACCCGCTTCGGTGCCCGGTTCGCCCATCGCGTCGGAGAAGAGTTCGCCCCCGATAGCGACCTCGCGGCCGGTTTCGGCGCGGACGGCCTGCTGCACTGCTTCAATCGTGCGCGGCGAAATGGTTGTTTCAATGAAGATGGCGGGCACCTCGCGCTCGGCAACAATGTCTGCCAGCGCCTGCACATCGGCGGTGCTGGCTTCGGTTTCGGTGCTCAAGCCCTGTACCGCTTCAACCGACAGGCCGTAGCTTCGCCCGAAGTAGCCAAAGGCGTCGTGGGCTGTGACCAGCACGCGCTGCTCCTGGGGTATCTTCTCCACCTCGGCCAGAATATACTCGTGCAGTTCGTCCAGTTCGGCGCGGTAGGCGTCGGCGTTGGTCTGGTAGGTGTCGGCGTTGGCGGGGTCGGCCGCGCTCAAGGTGTCGCGTATGGTGGCGATGACATCCTTCCACAGGCGAACATCGTTCCAGACGTGCGGGTCGCTCGGCAGGCCGTCTTCGGGCCGCCAACTCAACAGCGAGGTATCCTCCAGTTGCTCAGCTACGCCAACGACCGTTTTGGCATTGTTCTTGCGCATCTGATCGAAGATGCGTTCAAGCTGCGCTTCCAGGTGGTGCCCATTATAGAAGATAACGTCGGCGTTTTCAAAGGCCGCAATGTCTGATTCGGTAGCGACGTAGGTATGCGGGTCAATGCCGGGCCCCATGAGCATGGTCAACGCAACCTTGTCGCCAGCGATATGCTCTACCGCGTCGGCTATCTGTTGAGTGGTGACCAGCACGTTCAATGGTTCGGCGCCGGCTGTTTCGTCGCCGGGCGCGGGTTGGGCCGCCGGGCTGCCACAGGCGACCAGCAGCAGCACCAGGATGAATACCAGGGTTGTTCCTATCCAACGGACAGAGTGCATGCGTTATGCTCCTTTTCAACGCGGCAATGGGCCGCGCTACGCTATTGTCAGGTACGCTGTACCTTAAATGATTGTACCCCTAAACTAAAGTTAAGTTATTCCTAAAATAACATATCGGGGGGGGGATGTCAAGGATTTGGGGTGAAATCATTGTTCAGGGTGTGACAGAATTTTTCCCGTCCCTGGGAGCGCGAGCGTCCTACCCGCGCTCCCAGGAGGAAGCGTCCCCCTACTTATGAACAGTTGCTACGGAATAGCTATAGGTAATTACCTGTCATACGCATGCCCCCCGCTCCCGCCAACGCTACAGCCGCGTGATGCTGCTGGTATCGGCAAGACCAAGCTCCTCGATCAACGCCTGAATAATCGCTTCAGCGATGGCCGGCTGCTCCGTTTCAACAAAGAGTTCCATCATACCCATGCGTGTGCTCACATCCAGGATGGCCCCCGCGCCGCGCTGCTCTATGCCGTCCTCCAACTGGTGGCGCTTGTTCAGATCGTCCTCGGTAGGGAACTGGGCCACCGGCAGGGTTATCTGTATCTGCAACTCGTAGAACCTGGCGGGGGTGGCGGGTGGGGTGGGGGTATCTGGGTCTGCGGCGGTTGTGTCCGCGTTCGTGGCCTCCGCGTCCTCTAGCAGTGGTTCCTGCGCTGGTCTGGCGGAGGTTTCTCTGGGGGGCAACCCCGGTACCTTGCCCATACCGGCAAAAATGGCCTGGTTCATGCGCTCAATCTCTTCTACGCCAACGTCGGCATAGTCAAACGTCTTTTCATCGTCTGGCGGCGGGGCCGAAACCGGGCGCGGTTCTCTCTGGGTGTCCAGCGTCTCGCGCAGGTGTTGCAAACCGCCGGCCTCTCCCAGGGCAAACAACGCCGTGGTATAGCCGGACACCGTGCCGCCGCGATACCAGCGGGCCCCGTCCTCTTCAATCGGCGCAAAGTGGCTATCGGCATAGTTGCGTATCGCGGATGCCAGCGCATCGTCGTTCATATGCACGGCCAGCAGGTAGCCAAAGCCAGTCGTGAGCGTCTCATCGGATACTTCCTCCCTTTGCCAGCGGGCCGCCGATGGGATGGAGGCCTGTTCAACGGGAGCAGATGGCGGCGGCGGGGGAAATTTTCGTTGTAAAGGCTTTCATTCTGGGGGTAAACAAAGCGGCGGGGGATAGCGCCACCCGGATTT
>DAOTUK010000171.1:0-3818 GCA_034437375.1 Chloroflexaceae bacterium
CCGCTCCCCCGCCGCCCGCCTCACCCCCCCCCGCACACCCGCTCGTACACAGCCAGCGTCCGTTGGGCCGTCGTGCGCCACGAAAACTGCTGCGCCTGCTGCAACCCGCGCGTGCGCATCTCCCGGCGCAACCCCTCGTTATCCAGCAAGCGCATAATCGCCTCGGCCAGCGCGTCGGCATCGGTGGGCGGCACCATCAACCCCGCGTTGCCCACCACCTCTGGCAAGCTCGAACTATTCGACGTAACCACCGGCGTACCACACGCCATCGCCTCCAACGGCGGCATCCCAAACCCCTCGTAGATAGAGGGGAATACAAACATCGTTGCGGCCGCATACCACAGCGGCAAATCCTCCTCTGCAATGTAGCCGATAAACTGTACCCGGTCGCGCAACCCCAACGCTTCGAGCCGTTGGAACACCGGCCCATACAACCACCCCTTGCCGCCACCAATAATCAGCGGAGCGCGACTATGGCGGGCCACCTGGCTATACGCTTCCAGCAACGTGGGCAAATTCTTGCGCGGCTCCAGGGTGCCAACATATAGCACAAACTGCTCTGGCAAATTATGCTGTTGGCGGAAGGCTTCGAGCGCGGCGGGGTCGGGCGGTTGGAAGTGGGCGCGGGCCGCGTCGGGGGTTACAATCACCCGTTCGGCCGGCACGCCAAGCAAGCCCACCACCTCGCGTTTCGTATGTTCCGAGACGGCCAGAATAGCGGCGGCGCGGCGGGCGCTGGTGCGCGTGGCCACATCCAGGTAGGTGCGGTTGTGGGCACGGAAGGTATAGGGAAAGCGGATAAACGCCAGATCGTGAATGGTAATAACCGTTGGCACCGGGCTACCCCACGGCGCTACATTCAGCGTACCGTGGAAGAGGTGGGCCCCGCTCCGCCGCAGCAGCAACGGCGCAAGCATCTGCTCCCACGGAATACGCACGCGCGGATTGATGGTGGGCCAGCGGCCTGGACAGACGGCAAAGTTGGCGGGCAAGCCAAGCGCCGCGGCCGTCAACCCGCGCGTGGTATAGATGTCGTAACGGTTGGTCTGGTCTATCTGGGCGAGATGTTGGAGCAATTGCTCAATATAGTGCGACACGCCAGCGCGGCGGAACGAGCGCGTATGGGCCAGCAGGTGCGCATTCATCGCTATATGCATGTGGGACATATCCTGGTTCAGAAAAAACGTACGGTGCCTATTATAAAAGGTCTGCGGTGAGAGTCAACCGCGGGCCGCCGACTACTCACGGACAAACGTTTTCACCACGGAGACACAGAGACACCGAGGAACACGGAGTATTTGAGAGCACGACGCGGGCAAGATGTCCTATCCGGAGCCATTTTCCTTGTACTCCCCATCTCCGTGCCATCTCTGTGCTTCGGTGTCTCCGTGGTAATATTCCGCAATCGGTTGCGAGAAAGCGCGGTTCAGACAAATTGTGCTTGCCCTCTACTCCTCCCCTTCCCGCGAAGTGCGGGCCAGGCGGCTTTCCAGTTCGTGGATGCGCTGGCGCTGTTGCCGGCTGGTATGTACGCCGTCGAAAAAGGCAATTGTGGCCAGCACCACCAGCAACAACGAAACCCCCAGGATGCCCAGAACCAGGCTATTGTTGGGCGTGAAGAGGATCGCCCCCGCCGCCACCCCCACCCCCCCAAGCGCATAGAGCAGCAACCCGGTCTTGCGGGCGCGGGCTATCTTCTGGGCCAGGGCCGGCTGGTTGCGGAGACGTTCGATGTCGCGCTCCAGCGCGGCCCGCACCCCCGCCGCTGGTGGCGCTCCCGCCGCGGGCGTGCTGCTGGTCGGGGCCGCCGCGGCTCCCTGGACGCCATCGCCCACCGGCTCCAGAAAGACAATACCCCCGCCGCGCTGGATAGTATACTCGGTACCACACTGCTGGCACGCAAAACGCTGCACCGTAGCCGGTATCTGAAGGCGGGCCCCACACTGGCTACAACTCAAATTCACGACCTCGGCCATCGTCTTCTCCCTCCCAACTACTCGCCCTCTGGCAAGGCATACAACCGCTGGTACACGCCGTAAAAGCCATACACCCGTCTAACATAGTTCCTGGTTTCATGATAATCTATGTGCTCAGTAAACACATCCATATCGGCAACGGTAGAGCCGCCGGCCCAGCGCCACGCATTGCCCGGCCCGCCATTGTACGCCGCCAACCCCCCGACGATGCTTCCCTCCATCGTCGTTATTTGTTGGGCAATATAATACGCTCCAAAGCGGATACTCACGTAGGGGCGGTACAAATCATCGGTTGCAAAGTCGGCCATATCAATCTGACGGGCGATGCCCTCTCCCGTGGCCGGCATCACCTGCGCCAACCCCCGCGCCCCCACCCACGATGTTGCGTGCGGATTGAACAGGCTCTCCTGCCGCATCAACGCATAGAGCAGGCGCGGGTCTATACCATAGGTACGCGATTCCTGCTGCACCAGGTCGGCGTAGGGCGCAGGGTATATCAGGCGCAAGAGCGCATCCGGGGACGGGGGCGCGTCGGGCGGGGCCAGGGCCGCTAACTGTTCGGCGGTTTTAAGCGCAATGTAGGGCACCTGGCGCTCGTGGGCGATACGGGCCAGCATGAGCAGGTGGGTAGGGTGCTGCTCCCAGGTAGCGCGGGCCTCGTTCCATTCGCCGGTCGCTTCCGAAAACAGGCCAACGTCATTCAAGCCAATCGCCCGTTGGATAGCGCCATCGGCCAGCAAGTCCTCGCTATAGCCCGCTTCGGCCACGTTGGCGACCGGTTGCCCCGACCACTCCGCTACCCACGTTTCCAGCGTGCGCCAGTCGTCATCCGTCATTGGCGCTCCGAGCGTGATAACCGGCGCGGGCGTATAGCCAAGCGCTTCGGCAGCGCGGGCCCCATAGTAGGAGTCGGGGGCGGCCTGGTAGGCGGCTTCAAAGGCGGCGCGGGCCGCGTCGCTCTGCTGCTGCTGGCGGGCGCTGCGGGCGGCCCAGAAGGAGCCAAGCGCATGGAGGTAGCCCTGGCGCTGGTTGGCGATATGTTGCCAGATAAAGCCGGCTTCGTCGTAGCGGCCCTGGTCAAACAGACGGAGCGCCGCCGCGTGCAACGGGGTGGGAGACAGCTCGTTGTCGGGGTAGCGCTCTTCCAAATCCATCCGCACAAAGAATGCGCCCTCTTCCTCTCCCAGGCGCTCAAGCAGTTGGGCCGCGCGGTCAAGCGCAACCGGGGCGCGGGGGTCGTCGGGGTAGGTGGTGGCGTATTCCTGGTAGGCGCTGGCAGCCTCCGGTACGCTGCCGCTCTGGCCAAGCGTCTGTATCCAATCAAGCCGCGCCTGTCGCCCGGCGTCGCTATCGGGACTGGCCGCGACTACCGCGGAGAGCGCATCCAACGCGGCGGGGAAATCGTCCAGGGCGCGAAGGGTCATGGCGCGGAGCCGCCGCAGTTCTAGCACGTCTTCGGCGGTAGGGGCGTTGTTGCTCTGCTGGATAGCTTGTTCGAGCAGGGGGAGCGCGTCCTGGTAGCGTTCGGCCTGATAGTAAACGCGGGCCGCGTCGGCGGGGGCAAAGGCCGTATCGCCAGCGGCAAGTAGCGCGTCGGTAGCGGCAACCGCGTGGGGCGTGGCGGGGGCGATGGTGATAATTTCGCGCTGCCAGGCGCGGGCCTGCTCGGTCTGTCCCATCGCTTCGGCCAGGGTGGCCGCTTCGGCAAGGATGCGGGCGCGGTAGCCGGGTAGTTCGGCCATATCGAGCAATGCGGTGTAGAGGCGCAGCGCGGTGTGGTCGTCGCCCTGCTGGCGGTAGAGGACGATGGCGTGTTCAAAACTGGCGGCGCGTTGGGCCGGG
>DAOTUK010000172.1:0-7345 GCA_034437375.1 Chloroflexaceae bacterium
CCTCCCGCCTCCCGCCGCCTCACCTCCGCGCCTCCGCGTCTCCTTACTCCCCCGCTTTCTCCGCCGCCGCCGCTTCTGCTGCCGCGGCGCGCTCCTGCAACACCTTGCGGCGTTCCTTGCGGTAGGTACTCCACCCCACCCAGGCCAGCAACGGCAACAACACCGGCCACCACCCGCGCTCCTTCTCTAGCTTTTCCCAATACTTGCGCCCCTGCTGAATAATGGGCATATCATCTATCTTTTGCTGTACCACCGGGTAAACCTGTTTTTGAAACCACCCCTGGGGCTCTGTCGTTGGTTCGGGTTGTTTGCCCGACAATAACCGTTTGATCATTGCTACTGGCATCGCTCCTCCTCCTTCCGCATATGCTTAATACTACCCGCCTCGTGCCTCGCGCCTCCCGCCTCTCGCATTCCCGCGTCTCGCCGCCCCGCCTCGCGCTCCTCCGCCCCCTACTCCCAGGGCGGCAAAGGCGGCACCCGCACCGTCCGCATAGCGCGGTAGGTGACAAGCCCCGGCGGCCCGCCCGACACCGGGCGCACCTGTTTGCGCAGCGACAATTCTACATCAACCGCGCTTTCGCTTCGGGCGCGGCTAAAGTAGGCCGCCAGACCGGCCGCCTCGTGCAAGGTACGTTCGGGCACATCGGCCCCGCCACTGCGAATAATAACATGCGCACCGGGTATCTGGCGCACGTGCAACCAGAGATCATCCGGCCGCCCAATACGAAACGTTACCTCGCGGTTCTGTTCGGCGCTGCGTCCGACATAGATAGCATACCCGTCGCTTGAGGTGAGGTGTAGCGGACGCAGGCGGCGGGCCGGTTGTTTGCGCTGTTTCTTGTCACCGTGTTGGGGCGCGGGCGGCAGATAGCCGTATGCCTCTGCCTCGCGGGCAATCTGCTCGATCTGGTCGCGCTCGTTGGCAATTTCAAGCAGAGTCGCTACTTCGTCCAGACCGGCCAGGCGGGCCTCTGTCTCGCGCAGGCGTTGGGCTATCGTCTCTGTACCGCTCTTCGCCTTCTCGTACGCACGGAAACGTTGTTGGGCACATTCGACCGGGGTACAGGCGGGGTCAAGCGCAATCGTGTGCCCTTCTACCTCTAGCCCCGTCTGGCCGGGCGTCAAGGTGTGCAGAAAGGCAAAAATCATCTCCCCCTCCCACCGCTTCCGTTCCAGGTCGCTGGCTTGCTGTTGGGCTTGCTCAAGCTGGCGGCGCTGGTGTTCAAGCCGCTCGCGGCTGGCCCCAAGCTGCTGCTGGATCTCTGCGCGGCGCTGCTGGTGGCGGGTCAGGTTTTGCTGTGGGGTGTAGAAGGCCTCCAGCGCCGCATTGATGGTTGGTTGTGGTGTGCCGCCTCCCAGGTGGGTGAGCGGGTAGGCCGCAAAGGCCGTGGGCCCCGCTTCGTCCACTACCAGCACTGGCGGGCCGGGCGCGTCTAGCAAGCTCCGCAGGTGGGACGCCAGCGCCTCGGCTAACGCCAGCGGCAGGTGGGCGGGTTGGCCTTCGGCGGGGGGCTGCGCCAGCACCGCGGCGGCAGTGGGGCCGGCCGTTTCGGTGGCGCGATGTACCACCTCGCGCGCCAGCAAGGGCGATACCCCGGCATAGCCCCGCACCAGGGCCCGTACCATAGGGGCCCCCTGCTGCTGGTATATTTCCACCATACCGCCGGGCGTGGCCTGGGCCGGGTCGCGCTTGTTCTGGCGCGGGGGCAATTCGTAGACGTGGCGCGGCAAGAGCGGGCGCTGGCTCTTGTGCGGCGGTATTCGCTTGATACAATCCAGAATCAGGTTGTTATCGTCAACCAGAAGTATATTGCTGCGTTGCTCCATCACCTCTACCACCAGGTCACATCGCTGTTCGATTGTGGCGTCCTGCGGGGCATCATAGTTGCATGTCTCGCGCTCTTTGACTATACTTAGAATCAAGACGCGCTCCAGGTAGGGGTGTTCGATACGGATAATGCGCCCGCCAACCAGATACTTGCGCAACAACAGCAACAGGGGCGAGGCGTGTTCAACCCCCCGCGAGAGTTTATCGGTTACCAGATGGACGCGGGCCAGCCGGGGATGGGCCGAAAGCAGCAAAGCGTGGCGCTGGCGGTGGGAATAGATCTCTAGCCCGATACTGAGTGTGTCGGGTTGGAGTATCCGTTGTATGCGTCCGCCCACAATGGTGGGTTGTAATTCGGCAACGACCGCGGCGAGAGTCTGAGCATCAAAATACATAGGCGCTGGTTGGATAGCGGCTATACGGTTGCATCCAGGGGAGCCCACGGGGTACCCTGGTATAGAATAGGATACCACATCTTATGCATGTGAATGATGTATCGCTCAACCCTCTGCTTCAGCATGAAGCACCAGCACCATCGCTCATTGTCTTGTCTGGCTCGTCGGGCGTGGGCAAGGATACGGTGCTGATGCGTATGCGCGAATTGGGCTTTCCCTTTCACTTTATTGTGACGATGAATAGCCGCCCTATGCGCCCCGGCGAAATTGATGGCGTTGATTACCATTTTGTGAGTACGCAAGCCTTTGAGCAATTGATCGAACAGGGGGAGTTGTTAGAATGGGCGCGGGTGTATGGGCACTATCGCGGTATCCCCAAATCGGAGATACGGCAAGGCCTGGCCAGTGGCCGTGACGTGGTGTTGCGCGTAAATGTGGATGGCGCTATGACTATCAAGCAAAGCATCCCGGCTGCTATTCTGATTTTCATCGCGCCCGGCTCGATAGAAGAGTTGCGCCACCGACTAACCCTGCGCCGCACCGATGCCCCCGATGAGATAGAGCGCCGTCTGGCGCTGGTACAGGAGGAGTTAGCCTATGTGCCCCGGTTTGACTATGTGGTTATCAACCACGAAGATCGGCTAGATGAAACGGTCGGGCACATTCGAGCGATTATTACCGCCGAAAAACACCGCGTTTTTCTGCCCCAGATTCGGGTATAGTGAGAAGAGGGAAAGAGAGACTATGACTATTCAGGAACGGCTCCAGGAAGATTTGAAGCAGGCCATGCGCGAACGCGACAAGGCGCGGGTTGATGTGATACGCAATGCGCGAGACGCGCTGCAAAAGGCGCAGCTTGAGGCCGCCCGACAGGAGTATGAGGCGGCGGCCCGCGCAATACACGAGCGCTTTGCCGACGATGCTAAAGCCCGCGATGAAGCGCTGGCGCACATTGAAGCCGACCATCACCAACCCCTGGATGCGGCCGCGCAAGAAGCGGTGATTGCCAAAGAGGTGAAGCAGCGACTGGATGCCGTAGAAATGTACCGCACTGCCGGGCATGCAGACCGCGCCGCGCAGGAAGAAGCCGAAGCCCGCATTCTGGAAACCTATTTGCCCCAACAGATGAGCACCGACGAGTTGCGCCCCCAGATAGCGGCCGTGATAGCTGAACATGGGTTGAGCGGGCCGGCCGCCATGGGGCAGTTGATGCCGTTGCTCATGGAGCAATTTAAGGGGCGGGCCGATGGCCGCGTGTTGAGCCAGATTGCCCGCGAACTCTTGCGTACGTCGTAAACCATACCTGAAACCAGTGCGTCGTTTTCTTGCGAACAACGCGCACTCTGGGGAAGGAATGCTGGTATGTTTTCCACATGGTTGTCCGCTATCGCAGAACAACCGTTCATAAAATCTATTGTTGCCTGGGGCTACCGTGCGGCTATTCCGCTGGTTGGTGTGTTGCTCATGCTTGGGCTCTGGGGCTCGTTGGCGTTGCCCATGTCGAGCGATACCGGCGTGCTTGAGATAGGGGTGCCAAGCCCGGTCAATATCCGCGCCCCGCGCAGCGTCGAATTTGTGAGCGATTTGCGTACTGAAGAGGCCCGTATTCAAGCCGAAAGCCGGCCGAGTAATCTCGTCTATACTACCGATTTTAGCTTGCCAACCGAACAGAAGATGAAGCTCAACGAACTGCTGAAAACGATAACCAGTGTGCGGAATGATCCGACGCTGGATGATGGGGAACAGCAGGAGAAGCTCACCAATTTGCCAAGTGCCACGGTGGTACTTTCCAGCACGCTGGCAGAGACTATCGTAGCGTTGGATGACAGCGAGTGGGATAATGTGCGGCGGTGGACTATCAATACCTATGACCGCGCCCTGTCTGAATATAGTTTTGAGATTACCACTGATGCGCTGCGCCAGCTACGCGAGCATACGTTGTCCTACTGGACGGTTCAGTTGCCCACGACCCAACGCGAACTGGTGGTCTATTTTACCTCGTCGTTCCTGCGTGTCAACCGGACGTTAGACGAGCAGGCCACGCGGCAACGCAAGGAAGAGGCCCGAAGCTCTATTGTGCCGGTGAAGGTAAAAGTGCAGGCGGGCGAAAGCATTGTCCGGGTGGGCGACCCGGTGAGCCCGGAGATGATAGAGAAGGCCCGCGCGGTGGGGGCGCTGCCATCCAAAATGAGCGAAGGTTCTATTGCGGGTATGGCCCTCTTTAGCGCCTTGCTGGCCGGTACCTTTATGCTCTACCTCCTGTTTATCCAGAAATCCATTGATGTGATAAAGCACCCCCGCCCCCTGCTAGTTATCGTGCTCTCGCTGATTGTTACAGCCCTGGCCGCACGTGTGCTACAACCGCTCTGGACAGACCAGGCCTACGCCTTTCCGCTGGCTACCACCATTCTGGTACTGGCCGTTATTTTCAATAGCCAGATAGCGCTCTCGGCGGCCGTGCTGCTGAGTATCTTTCTCGGCGTGCTCGATAATAACGCGCTGGCGATGACCACCACCATGATATTGGGCAGTACCACGGCTATTCTGGTGGCGCGGGGGGCCGACCGTTCGCTAACGCTCCTGCTGGCCGGCATTGCGGTGGCACTGGTAACGACCCTTACGCAGTTTACCTTCTGTCTGCTCGACGCCAATAAATTATGCTGGCAGGAGCTGTCAAGCATAATGCTCTTTAGCGGTACCAATGGCGGGTTGTCGGCTATTCTTTCTCTGGGGTTGTTCAATCTGGTGGGCAATGCGGCGGGCGTGGTTACGCCGTTAAAGCTGATGGAACTGGCCCACCCGGCCCAACCGTTGCTGCGCAAGATTATCCACGAGGCCCCCGGTACCTATTACCATAGCGTGGCGGTTGCCAATCTGGCCGAGGCGGCCGCAGATGCGATAGGGGCCGATGCGCTCTTGCTGCGGGTGGGGGCCTATTATCACGATATTGGCAAGACGTTGCGTCCCTTCTTCTTTACCGATAATCAGACCGGACGGGAAAATGTGCATAATGACCTTGAGCCGAACATCAGCGCCGAAATTATTATTGACCATGTGCGCGAAGGTATCAAGATGGCCCGTTCGGCTGGCTTGCCGGGCCAGATTGTAGACTTTATCGCCACGCACCATGGAACGCAGGTCGTCAGCCATTTTTATCAGCTTGCCTTGCGGCAACAGGATTCCGTCAATGTCAAAGATTTTCGCTATCCCGGCCCCATTCCGTGGACACGCGAGCAGGGTATTATGATGCTGGCCGACTCGGTGGAGGCGACCGTGCGGGCCAAAGTGCAGCATGGCAAACTGGCGCCGGCGCATGCGGTTGAGAATGGGCAGCAGAATGGTATGCAGACGGTAGAACAGTTGGTCAATTCGATTATTGATGAGCGGGTGCGTAGTGGTCAGCTTGATAATACGTCGTTGACGCTGCGCGACCTGGTGCTTATCCGAAGTGCCTTTATTACCAGCCTGCAAAGCATCTACCATCCGCGGGTGGAGTATGCCCGCCAGGTTGTCAAGACCTAGCGTGATGGTGGGTGCCAGCAACAACGCTGGTGGCTGATGGAAAGGTGAAGATTGCCGATGAGTGAGCCGAATAGCAATGTCCAGGAGTTGGCTCGGCGCGTGCTTGAATCGCTTGATGCGTTGTTACAATCGGTTGAAGGGGGTGAGGGGTTGCGCGTGTTGGTAGATGCGCGGGGGGTAGTGTCCGGGTATGTCCAGCGGGGCAGTTTTCAGCCGGATAAGCCGTTGACGGTCAAACCGTCGTCGGTGGGGGGGGTGACGCTGGTGCGTGGTGGCCAGCACTTTACTATTAACGATGATGAACTGGAGACGGTGCGCGATGCTGTGAATAGCCGCAAGCGCGAGATACGCAAGCGCGAGCGCCGCGAGTCGCGGGCGGCGCGGACGGGCCAACGCTAGGGCTGTGTATTGTGTTCAGACAGGCTATCGTCACATTGTACTTTTTGGCTATATCGCGGTCGTATTTTCTGATTGTATAATAGGTGGTAGGGAGATGTGTCTGAGATAGAGCCAGAAAGATAAAGAGGTTTCAAAATGTTTCACGGATTTGAAATGTATACCAAACAGACGGTGGTGTTGTCGGTTGCCCAGGTGGCTGAAATTCAGGATGAGTTGTATAGCATTCTTGAGGCGGTGCGCCAGGATCCGGTGTTGAGTGCGCGGGTGATGCGGGTGGTACGCACGTTTGAAGCCCAACAGGATCATGCGGTGCCCTCGGAGCGCTACCGGGCTATTGAAGAGGAGCAGGCGCAGATGTTGGGGCTTTCGACCTTGATGATCCAGGCGCAGCAGCAGTGCCAACAGTAGCGGGGTACGCCCTGGCCGCAAGGTGCGAGCGGGCGCGTCTGAACAAATAGATGAGATAGGTTCTCCCGGTCTGGTAGCAGGTCTGGGGGATGGTAACGATACAGAAAGATAAAGAGGCGTGGGGCGCTAGAACCCGGTTCCAGCGCCCCACGCTTTTGAGTGCTATGGTATTGGTTGGCGGGCATAAAAAAGCGGTACTCTTTTCCCTGGGGGGGAATAGGGTACCGTTTTGTTCAGACGCCGGGTCGTTCCCTGCCGATCAGGGCATAAGCGCCCCAAAAACGAGGGTGATGGTGCCACAACAGGTGACAGCAACATCAGATTGCATCAATCCCTGGTAGACGGTCACATCAAAGGCTGGTACCATCCACAGCAGCAGGGTAAAGATGTTCAAGGCTCGTTTCTGGATTAGCGACAGGTCAACCGTATCAGAAATAAGTTTATAGGTGGCGGCCCACCCGATAAACGCTAACAATATTCCTGGTGATATAGCAAATAACATGTCCATAAGATAACCTCCTCAGCATTGCTCCGTTGCGGTTTGAGAAGCGGTAGCACGCCCTGTGCTCCGTTTTTCGGTACCACACTGTACCCCTTCACTACGCATGGTATCAGATTATATGGACACATTCAACAAAACGGAGGCATATTCGTTTGTAGAAAATACACAAACATGGGCATGAGGCGAGCGGGGGGCGTGTATGCTTGCGCCGGGCGGGGGGCATATGCTGTCAAGCGGAAGCATGCTATAATGGGGGGTGCTCTGAACTATCGTTCGTTTTAATCTTTA
>DAOTUK010000173.1:0-4331 GCA_034437375.1 Chloroflexaceae bacterium
CCGCAGTGGAACGGGGTGTTTGTCAGCCACCCCCGAAGGAACGCCTGATGAAACCAAAGCCTGTCCCCGGACAGGAATTGCGGTGGAGGGTAGTTCCAAGCCACCCGCTTCAGCGGGTGGTCGTTGACATAAAAGTGTTCAAATAGAGAAAGGGCCGGGGAACTATGACACGTATCTATGAAAATATCGCACAGTTAATTGGCAACACGCCGTTGGTACGACTGAACCGGGTCAACGACACCCAGGCAACCGTCGTGGCCAAACTGGAATTTTTCAACCCAGGCGGCAGTGTAAAGGATCGTATCGGGTTAGCAATGATTGACGCCGCCGAGCGGGAAGGCCGCATCCAGCCGGGCAAGACGGTATTGGTGGAGCCAACCAGCGGCAATACCGGTATTGCGCTGGCGCTGGTCGCGGCGGCGCGGGGCTACCGCATTATCCTCACCATGCCAGAAACGATGAGCGTAGAGCGGCGCAAGCTCTTGCAGGGCTATGGAGCCGAACTGGTCTTGACGCCAGGGTCGGACGGGATGAAGGGGGCCATCTGCCGCGCCGAAGGCATCATGAAGGGGTTGGGCGAAGATGGCTTTATGCCACAGCAATTTAAGAACCCGGCCAACCCCGACGTTCACCGCCGCACAACAGCGGAGGAACTCTGGCGCGACACCGATGGCCAGATTGACATACTGGTCGCGGGGGTTGGCACAGGCGGCACAATAACCGGGGTCGCCGAAGCGCTAAAGGAGCGCAAGCCAGACCTGCAAGCCATCGCGGTGGAGCCGGACGGGTCGCCCGTGCTCTCTGGCGGGTCGCCCGGCCCCCACAAAATCCAGGGTATCGGGGCCGGCTTTGTGCCCGACGTACTCAACCAGGGCATCATTGACGACGTGGTGCAGGTAGGCAACGAAGAGGCGTTTATCATGGCGCGGCGTCTGGCAAAGGAAGAGGGCTTGCTGGTAGGCATTAGCAGCGGGGCCGCGGCCGTAGCGGCGCTGCGCGTAGCGGCCAACACGGAGAACGCCGGCAAGCTGATCGTCTTTATCTCAGCCAGCAACGGCGAACGCTACCTCAGCACGCCGCTGTTTGACGAGGGGGCATAGCGAACGAGCGAGGCAACGGGGCCGTGTGAGGCGGGGCGATGCGGATGCGTGGATGCGCGGATGCGAGTCTTCGTCTCCCGCCTCATCGCCTCCCGCCTCCCGCCTCCCGGTTCTCGCCTCATCGCCTCCCGCCTCCCGCCTCCCGTCTCATCGCCTCCCGCCTCCCGCCTCATCGCCTCCCGCCTCATCGCCTCTCGGTTCCCGGTTTACCGCCGCTTTTGAGGGGAGGGATTATCGCGTATCTCGCGCAGTTTTGCCTTGTACTCGCGGCGCTTCAGCTTGTTTAAAACCAGGATCATAGCGACAATCGAGAGCAGCAAACCGGGCCAGAACAGATACGCATGGCCAATAAGCACCGGCACCACAAGCGAAATAGTCATACACCCCACAAAGACATACCCGGCTATCATATAACTTTCAAACCCCGGACTATCCAGATATTTCTGGTCGCGGGGAGAGAGTTCTGGCTCTTCCATTAGCGAACGCTCCTTCTGACTGCTGCCACATCTGGTATACGTGACTGCCCTAGATGATAGCACATCGGCCAGGAATTTGACAAGCGTTCTGACATGTGCTACTAACTACGGGAGAGCGGATGCCCGGTGCCCTGGATGCGGCTTGACGCACAGTGCGTTCCCGCATCATGCATCGCCTGTCACAACCATAAGGAGGTGAGTCTATGAGCCTGCATATTACGGTGACCCTGACCGAGGAACAGGCCGCAACGATTCTTGAAGCGTTACACATTGCGGCCGAGCAAACCGACGATGCCCAACTTGCGGCCAGTCGTCTTGAGGTGATGCGGGTACTTGAGGGACGCATAGCGCGGGCCGGCGAACGCCGCCGCGAGCGGGGCGTACAGACGGAACAGGCCGAACCCCCGGTCGCCGAACCCCACGCCGTTTTTGAGCGCCAGCGCGAACGCAAGACAGTCATGGAGATAGAGCCGGCCTCCATGGTAGGAAATATCTTTCGTTCGGCAGTCAACTGGCTTGAAAACCGCGAACGGTAACGGCGCAGCGCCTACCCCGTCGTTTCCTGCGTCGCCATATAGTCGGTCATGTCACGCGATATAGTTATCAATTCAACAATGCGATCTTGCTCCGGGGAGCGTATGGTTTTAATAGTAGTTTGCACCCAGACGTAGCTCTGGTCTTTGCGCCGCATCCGGTAGCGGTGCATATCAAACGTGATGCTCTGGCGGATAAGGTGGTAAGACGCATGCACCTCGGCCAGGTCGTCCGGGTGAATCAAATCGTAACTGCTCTGGCCAACCAGTTCGCGGGGGGCGTAGTAGAGCATATGGCGACACGCAGGCGAAACGTAGAGGTAGACCCCCTCTGGCGTTTGCCGTGCGATCATATCGTCGGAGTAGTTGGCCAACAGATTGTACTGCTCTCGGGCCTGCTGCAACTCCTCTTCCAATTGCTTCTCGCGGCTAATATCTCTCGCGCCGCCATAGATAGCGGCCACGTGGTACGTTGTCTTATCCCAGACCGGGCGGGTGTGCGTCTGGAGCCAGCGTATCTGGTGTTCTCTGGTCACCACGCGAAAGGTGCATGTATCTGAGGCCTGGCCGGCCATCAACCAGTGCATATGCTGCCTGACCATCGCCTGGTCGTCGGGGTGAATAATCGTCTCCCACCCGCCGGGGTAATGGAGCTCATTGGGGACATAGCCAGTAGTGCGGAAGAAGGCGTCGGTGGCCCACTGCAAGGTCAGGGTACCGTCGGGCTCAACCGTGAGCGCATAAGCAAAGTCGCTCATAAGCTCGGAGATAGCCTGGTAGCGGGTTTCGTTTTCGCGCAGGGTCTGCTCAATACGCCGGCGTTCGGTAATATCGCGGGCAATAGCATTGATCGTGGTGGGGTAGCCGTCCTCGTCGTAGTGCAAGGTAATAGTCCAGAGCATATAATGCTCGTCGCCTTTGCGGGTCACCACGCGGTTTTCAAAGGTTGCGCTGCAAATATGGCGCTGTACCCACCCTTCAAAGGTCATACGGGTACGGCCGCGGTCGGTGGGGTGAATAAAGTCAAACAGCGTTTTCCCGATACACTCTTCACGGCGCAGGCCATAAATCCGCTCAGCCGTATGGTTGACATAGGTCATATTCCAGCTCGCATCCATCTGGCAAACCAGTTCGGCTGTGCCTTCCACAAACTCGCGGAAGCGCTCTTCGCTATTCCGCAGCAATTTCTCAGACCGTTTGCGCTCCGTAGTATCCAGCATATACCCATCGTAGTGGGTAATCCTGTTGTGCGCGTTGCGGACAGTCTGCATATAGACAGCAACCCACCGTTCTTGCCCATTATTTTGCAAAATACGGTAGTCTTGTTCGAAGTGGGCCACCCCGGCCTGCTGATAGGTGTGTATCTCGTTGGCCACCCGTGCGCGGTCATCCGGATGGATAAGGCGTTCGTAGGGTATCCGTCCGCTGGTGAGTTCTTCGGCCTGGTACCCAAACTGGGTAATATTGGGCGAAACATAGTCAACGCGCCAGTGGGGCTTGATGCGCCATTGAAAGACGATAACAGGCCCGCGCATAAACAGTTGTTGCTCGCGCTTGAGGGCCTGTTCGGCGCGAACCTGGGCCGTAATATCGCGGTTGCTCACCCGCCAGCCGGTCGGTTCCCCCTCCGGGGTCTGCACCGTCTGGCAGACGTGCCCGATCCAGCGCTCTTCGCCGCTGCGCGTATACATACGGAACCGCTCTTCATTTTCCGCGCCACATGTTTTTCTCGTCTGGCAGTGGGCCGCAAAGTGGGCCCGGTCGTCCGGGTGGATAAGGTTTTCAAGCAATCCGGGCGTGGTATAAAAATCGTCGGGGCTATAGCCGGTGATACGTTCGCACGAAGGGGAGATATAGTAGTAGTGACCGCTAGTATCCATCCAGTACACCCAATCGCACGTAAAATCGGTGATGGTGCGGAAGCGATCTTCGCTGGCCAGCAGGGCGCTGTAGATAGAGTCGCGGTGCAAGGCGTTACCCAGGATGCTGGCCGCCGTCTGGAGTGCTTCGCTTTCGATGAGCGACCATTGCCGCTCGGTAAAGCAATCGTCAAATTCGATATAGCCCCAGAGCGCGGAGCCAACGAAGATGGGGACAATCAGCAGGGAGGCGATGTGGTCTAGCATGGCGTGCTCGTGGGATGGGAACATACGGCGGTCGCCGTGGATGATGCGGCCCTGCAAGAGGCGTTCGTGCCAACGCGGGGGTAGCGTGGGAGGGGC
>DAOTUK010000174.1:0-4196 GCA_034437375.1 Chloroflexaceae bacterium
GCCCCCGCCCCCAATCAGCACCCCGAACCAGCAACCACCGTCTTGTTAGCCGAAGACAACGAAGCGACCATCCAGCTTTTTACCGATTACCTGATGGCCAAAGGTTACCACGTTGTGGTAGCCCGCAACGGCTCCGAAGCCATAGAGCGCGTTATGGAAGAGATGCCATCTATCATCCTGATGGATATACAAATGCCCGGTATGGACGGCTTGGAGGCTATCCGCATCATTCGGGCCGACCGCGCCCTACCGCACATACCCATTATCGCTCTCACGGCCCTGGCGATGGCCGGCGACCGCGAGCGCTGCCTGAATACCGGCGCCGACGACTACCTGAGCAAACCGGTCAGCCTGCGGCAATTGATCCAGACCATTCAAGCGCATCTTGGCAACGACCAGCCGGCATAACCAACCCGCGCCCCCATCACACACGATATACGCTACCGGGCATACTCATCAATAAACCAGACAGCAGATGTACCAGCGCGACAAATCAGTACACTGGTGATAACGAAATAATTGTAGACCGTAGTGGAAAGACTGGCAACGGAGAAACCCCAGGCACCAGCGCAGGTTGTGGTTGTGGTTGTGTACTGTCCTGAGTAGCAGAATACATCGTTGCGAGCGCCCTGGATAGATGGAGACATGAACAAAAACAGGAATGAGGATATAGCGATGCCAAAAAGTACGGTCTTGATAGTAGATGATGAGCCCGCCGGCCGCGAAACGTTGGAAGCCTTGCTGTTGAAAGAAGACTACCACCTGGGCTTTGCCCGCAATGGGATGGAGGCCCTCGCGCAGGCGGCCGACCTGACCCCCGACGTTATCTTGCTGGATGTGATGATGCCCGGTATGGATGGCTTCAACGTATGCCGCCGTCTGCGTAGCGACCCGCACCTGTCGGAAGTGCCCGTCATTATGGTCACAGCGCTAGACGACCAGGACTCGCGTCTGCAAGGGATAGAGGCCGGCGCCGACGACTTCATCTCCAAGCCCTTCAACCGTACCGAACTCCGCGCCCGCATCCGCACCATCACGCGCCTGAACCGCTATCGCCGCCTGCTGGCCGAACGCGCCCGCTTCGAGTGGGTTGTGGAACAAACCGAAGATGGCTTTCTCATTATTAACGAATGGGGCAACGTGCTCTATGCCAACCCCCAGGCCCGCAAATATCTGGGCCTGCCCTATACCACCCCCGAAGACACCCGCATGGCCATCACCGAATCCTTTCCGACCCTGGCCCGCAAAAACTACGACTGTCAACCCCCCGAAGCGTGGCAACACTGGGTCGAAACCCTCGCCGGCGAGCACGTAGACCACGGCGCCATCCTCTACCTGGTACGTCCAGAAACCCCCACCACCCTGGCCTTCTGGCTTGAGGTAGACCGTATCAACTTGCCGGCCGGCGAGCTTGATGGCCTGCTCATCCGCCTGCGCGATGTCACCGACAAAATGAGCCAGCAACGCCAGATGTGGACTTTCCATGGCCTCATCTCCCACAAACTCAGCACCCCGCTGACTGGCCTTATCAACAGCCTCTACCTGCTGTCCAACGACTCGATGAACCTGGAGGCCGAAGAAGTGAAAGAATTTTCCGACATCGCCTTGCAGAGTGCCCAACGCCTCAATACCCAACTGCGCGACATCCGCAACTACCTGCGCACTCCCGACCTGGCCCGCCCCGGCGAAGGCTGCAACATCACCTGCACTGAACAAATCCTGGCCCAGATTAACGAAGAGTTAGAACTGGACAAGGTATCGCTCTCCATGCAGGGCGACCTTGGCGGAAGCCGCTTCATCCTCTCTAGCCAGGCCGTCGAGCTTATTCTGCATCAACTCCTGGAAAACGCCCGCAAATTTCACCCCACCAACGCCCCTACCGTTGCAATAGACCTCTTCGCCGCTCAGCCGGGCCGCGTCACCATCCGCCTGAGCGACGACGGCATCAGCCTCGCCCCCGACCAACTGGCCGAAGTCTGGATACCCTACTACCAGGCGGAGAAAGGATTTAGCGGCGAAGTCTCCGGCATGGGGCTTGGCCTGGCTATGGTCGCCGCCCTGCTCTGGAGTGTCGGCGGAACGTACCATATGTCCAATCGTGAAGGCGGCCCCGGCGTCGTCGTAGAACTGACCATACCATTGGCATAGTGAGCATCTTGCGCTCAAGAGGGAGAACCAGGAACCCATGACCCCCAGTACCATATTGATTGTTGATGATGAATCAGCCGGACGAGAAACGTTAGAAGCGTTGCTGGTAGCCCACGGCTACACGCTGCTCTTTGCCAGCAACGGCACCGAGGCCCTGGAACAGGCCACCAGCGCCACGCCCGACCTTATCTTACTCGATGTGATGATGCCGGGCATGGATGGCTTCGAGGTATGCCGCCGTATGCGGCAAAACCCGCTGCTGGCCGAAGTGCCCATTATCATGCTCACCGCCCTGGACGACCAGGACTCACGCATTGAAGGCATTGAAGCCGGCGCCGACGACTTCATCTCCAAGCCCTTTAACCGTACCGAACTCCGCGCCCGCATCCGCACGATAACGCGCCTCAATCGCTACCGCCTGCTCATGAACGAGCGTGCCCGCGTAGCCGAACAAATCAAACGCTCCAAAGACGACCTGTCCCGCTCTTACGAAGCCACCCTGGAAGGATGGGTCAAAGCGCTTGACCTGCGCGACAAAGAAACCGAAGGCCACTCAAAACGTGTCACCGATATGACCATCACCATCTCGCGCCGCGCCGGCATCCACGGCAACGACCTCGAACACATCCGCCGTGGGGCCCTGCTCCACGACATAGGCAAAATGGGCATCCCCGACGCTGTGCTGCACAAACCCGGCCCCTTGACCGAGGAGGAGTGGGGCATTATGAAACAACACCCTGTCTACGCCTATGAATGGCTCTCCCCTATTGAATACCTCCAGCCGGCCCTGGACATCCCCTATAGCCACCACGAAAAGTGGGACGGCAGCGGCTACCCCCAGGGGCTATCGGGTACCGATATACCGTTGCCCGCCCGCATCTTTGCGCTGGTAGATGTCTGGGACGCTCTGCGCTCCGACCGCCCCTACCGCGCCGCCTGGCCCACCGAACAGGTCTACCAGCACATCCGCGAACAACGCAATACCCACTTCGACCCCGACCTGGTAGATCTCTTTCTCAGTTGTGTTCAAGGCTAAACTTTGCTATACTATCATAGGTACTTGCTAAGCTGTACAAGCGAGAAGAAAGCTGTCAAGGAGGATACCATCAATGAAGAGAGTTGGCGGAGTAGTAGGAATACTCCTGTTTGTCGTTGTGCTTGGTTCTTCGGTTCTCGCCGCCCCCGAACTTCTCCAACCGGAATTCAAGCGTCTGTGGGAACGGCAAGATTTTCCTGTGTCCCAAAATAACAGCGACCGCTCCTGGACATGGGGCCCTGTGCCTATTAGCGATCTGCTGGAAGAGCGCCTGGCCCAGAGCCCTGGCGGCAAACGCCGGGTGCAATACTTTGACAAAAGCCGTATGGAAATTAACCACCCCGACATGGACCCCAATTCCGAATGGTATGTGACCAATGGTCTGCTGCCCATCGAAATGATGACTGGCCGTGTGCAGACCGGTGAAAACTACGCCACCGAATTTGACATGCGTGGCCCGGCCCGTATCTCGGCCATAGGCGACGCAGGCACCTTCCCCACCTATGCCGACCTGCTCCCCATCTACCAGAGCCCCGGCGCCGTCAACGCGGCCGATCTGGGTAAACCCGTTACCCGCTTGCTCAACCCCGGCGGCAGCGTGACCGAATACACCGCCTATGCGGGCGACCCCAATACCGTCCTGGTACAGGGCACCAACGGCCACGGCGTCCCGCAGGGTTTTGTCAACTACATGAACCAGGAAGGCGTCGTCTACGTCAACGGCCAATATGTACGACAACAACTCTACAACCCGCTGTTTGTCTTTGGCCATCCCGTCACCGCTCCCTACTGGGTCAACTCCAAAGTGGGCGGGCAAGATATGCCCATTCTCTTCCAGGTGTTCGAGCGCCGCGTTATCACCTATAACCCGGCCAACCCGCCCGCCTTCCAGATAGAAATGGGCAACGTTGGACAACACTACTTCAACTGGCGTTATGGCGGCGTCCCACCCCCCGAGCCAACCGCCCCACCCACCGAACCCACCGCCCCACCCACCGAACCGACCGCCCCA
>DAOTUK010000175.1:0-8523 GCA_034437375.1 Chloroflexaceae bacterium
CCTCCCGCCCCCCAGGCTCCCCCGCTGTTGACGCGCATGCGGGAATCGCTGCACTCCTTTACCGGGCGGCTTGCCCTCGTTATGACCATGCTGGCCCTGGCCCTCATGGTCGCCATCATCGTACGCCCCACCAATAGTGCCCGCTCGCCCCAGACCCAACAACCGCGCATGGACGAAACCAGCATCCCCATCAGCAGTCCCGCAGGCGGCCTGATGGCCGGCGGTATCCCCCAGGAAACCGATACCTGCATCTGGTCGGGCTTTCAGCCGGTTGGCAAACAGTGGGACACCGCATCGCAGACCTGGATAAGCGTCGGGGTAGATGGCACAGCCCCCATCCTCTTGCCCGATGTGGTTGTCACGCTGGAACAGGTGGACTATTGCACCGAACACATTACCCTGACGTGGAGCGTCCGTAACAATAATGCCGAACCCGTCACCTTCCCCCTGCATAGCAACAATATCACCATCCGCGACCCCTTTGGTAACGAGTACCTTCTTGATGATACGCAATCGGAACCACGCATTGTACGGGTTGCGCCGGGTACGTTGGAACACGGCTCGGCCGTGGTAGCCGAACCCATCGTCCCCAACGCGCCTTCCCTGCTGATACGCCTGAAGGAAAAGCCCTTCGGTGAGGCCAGTTGGCTGGTCTCGTTAGAAGGGAACTAGACCTGCCCGCCTAATGTGACTCGCTGTGGTGTAACACCATATGCTCCCCAAGATGCCGCCCCTTCTTCCAGCAATCCTCAACACTAAAGCCATGACGATAGTTGCTCAACAGGTAGAGCCGTGGCCAGCGGGCCTCCAGGCGATTGTAGGCTCCCTCGCGCCAACTATGGTTTGCGTCATACTGCGGTATCGAACACGACCAGCGTAAGACGCGCGCCAGCGCTGGCTCGCCCCTGGCCCCTATCAACTGCTGCTGCTCAGCCTTCACCATTGCCACCAGCGTTTCATCGCTCTCTGCTGCTATGTACGGGTGGGCCGCTCCCCCCACAAAGGCCGTGGTGAGCACCATGCCCGACGGTGCATGCGATGGAAAGATAGTGGACATCCAGAGTGTCCCTATCGTCATACTCTGCTCGTATGTGGGGCATAACATCCCAATACCATCCATACGGTGGGCGACCGCCGAGCGCGGGTAGGCCAGATGGACAACGGCCAGCGGCGGGTAGGACACATTCTGGAGCGCCCGCGCCGCCGTCTCATCCAGATCGCTAACCAGGCCGGCCGCCACCGTCGCCGGCACCGCCAGTACTACCGTGGCCGCGTTCAGCGTCTCTGGTTGCCCGTGGCGTGTTACGACAACCTGCCACCCATGCGGCGCGGGTTTCAACGCCACAGCCTGCGTCTGCAACCACACGCGCTCTTCGCCAAGCGCGTTAGCAATCGCCCGTGGCCACGTCGCCAACCCCTGGACAAAGTTAAACGTTTTACGCCGCCCGCGGCCAGCCTTGCCCACGTTGGTGCGCATCGCCCGCGCCAGCATCCCCCACGCCAGACTACCATGGCGCTGCTCTAGTTCCCACAAACTGGGAAACAGCGAACGTATAGAAAGCTCGCCCGGGTCGCCGCTATAGACCCCGGTCACAAAGGGGTCTACAATATGACGGGCCACCTCGGAGCCCAGACGCCGATGAAAGAACGTGGCCACGCTCTCGTCTGCCGTGACGGCCCGCGGCAAAAAGGGCTCGGCCAACATACGCAATTTGGCCGCGGGCGATAGTAACGGACTACGGACAAAATCCAACGGCGAGAGCGGCACCGGCTGTAACACCCCGCCAAGCAAGATATAGGTGCGCTGGTAGTCGGTTGTCGTGCATGCGCTGTCAATACCCAGTTGGGCAAAATGTTGCCACACCTCCGGGTCGTTACTGCTCACAGTCTGGGTGCCATGTTCCAGCACAAAACCATCCGGCGTTGTCTCGCTGTAGAGCGCCCCGCCAACGTGCCCCTGCGCTTCAACCACCAGCAGCGACGCATTGCGCTGCGCCAGCGCATACGCTGTGCTCAACCCACTAATACCCGCCCCAATAATAATGCAATCATACCCATGCATGTCTGTCATCATTCCCCGGTCTTCCTCAAGATCTTCGTGCCTGACGCGATAATACCATAAAAAGTGCTATCGGCGTCCGGCCGCTCCGGGGAGGAAGGCGAAACATACCCCCAACACAGCCTATTCCCCGCGGTACAAATCGGCCAGACCTTGCGCAGTCTGCCGAAACAGATCGCGTAATTCCGGGGGCGACAACACCTCACACGCCGTCCCATAGCGCAACAAGATCTGGCGCGTCTGCCAGAGATTGGTCACCGTGGCGCTGACGGTAGCGCTACCATCATCGTGATAGGTTATACGGGTTTCGGGAAAGTAAACCGTCACATCGCGGCGCCGGGCTACCACTGGCGCAAGCCGATAGACCAGGCGATACGAGAGCGGCTGCATACGTTGGGGCGGCAATACGTCGGGCAAAATGGTGATACTGCCGCTCACAATACGGTTGAGGCGATACCATATGGTGGTATTGGGCAATTCGTAGCCACGCGGGCTAACATCCAGCAGGGTTGCATCCAGGTAGCCATGCCCTTCGGCGCGGAAAAAGATAGCGTACGGGGCCACCCGATGGCGGCGCGGGTGCTCATCGAAATTGCTCAGGTAATCAAACACCAGTTGCCGCCGTTGTTCTATGGCCCGTTTTACTATGGTCATAACCGCAGGGTCAATGAGTTGCGGCGGATGGCCCAACATGTGCAAGCTGATCGGGCGCATCTGATGATCATACTGGTGGCGCCGATGGGCCGGCAACAAGAGGCGAATACGATCGAGCAGGGCCCGAATATTGGTGTATTCGGGCATGTCGTCCCCGGACGGAAAGCTGGTTTCTAGAAACATCAGCGCTTCCATACAATTATCTGGCAGATCGAGCAGAGCCAGATCATCCAGATTTTCCAGCATATACAAGCCGGTGCGCCGATGAAACGAGATGTCGCAGCCGTACGCCCGCAACCAGTCCATATCGTACTTGAGCGCACTATCGGCGGCTGTGGGGTAGCCCTCTTGCCCAAGCTCTGCCTGTACCGCTGTTAT
This sequence comes from Chloroflexaceae bacterium, assembly GCA_034437375.1. Lineage (GTDB taxonomy): Bacteria > Chloroflexota > Chloroflexia > Chloroflexales > Chloroflexaceae > JAAUSY01. The sequence goes on from DAOTUK010000175.1 coordinate 3,092, forward strand.
TAACGCCTCCCTGGTAGTAGGCCCGCGCAGTAGCAAGCGTACCAGCAGCAACCGCCGCCGCACCGTCAACCAGGAACTTCGCTTCTTCCCTCCCGTATGCTGTGTCATGACTACCCCATGGTCATCGTTTCATACCAACCCGGCCCCAGGATAGTATACACAATAGATTGGCCACAAATGTGGACACGAAGGTATCTGGGGACAGTATCGTCATTGTTCAACCCCCACCATTTTTCAGGGGGAAGGGTATTATAGCAGATATGCCGATGCTGTGCATAGGGGATGGGTTCACGGGGGGGCAATTGCTACGTCTTACGCTCCCAGGTTTTACAACACTGCTAAAACCCGCTCCCAGGTATTCCGTGGTATCGTGCCTCACCCCTCGCGCCTCACCCCTCGCACCTCCCGCCTCTCCCTGGTTTCACCTCCCTGTCATCTAGCCCGCTAAGCAGATATGCTATAATGGGGAAACAGAGTTTGGAAGGTAAGAATGCGAGAGCAAGCTGGATGTTTCACCGCTGGTTTGTGAAATATTCCGTGGAGTAACAGCGTGGGCTTTAATCCGATAAATGGTGTTCTGGGAACATTTAGCCGCGATCTGGGGATAGACCTGGGCACGGCCAATACGCTTGTCCATGTGCGGGGCAAGGGTATTGTCATTAGTGAGCCATCGGTGGTGGCTATTGATGTCAAAACGAAAGAAGTACAGGCCGTGGGGGCCGAGGCCAAGGCCATGATTGGCAAGACCCCCGCCAGTATTATTGCCGTTCGGCCGCTCAAGGACGGGGTTATTGCCGACTTCGATGTTGTTGAGAAAATGATGGTCTACTTCATCAACAAAGCCCACGAGCGGACGTTCGGGTTGATACCGCCGCGTCCGCGGGTCATTGTGGGGGTGCCTTCGGGGGTGACAGAGGTAGAGCGGCGGGCAGCCCGTGATGCGACGCTGAATGCAAATGCCCGCGAGGCCTATGTGGTAGAAGAGCCGATGGCGGCCGCTATCGGGGCGGGGTTGCCGGTCGAAGAGCCGATTGGCAGCATGATTGTAGATATTGGTGGTGGTACTACCGAAGTGGCCGTTATCTCGCTTGGCGGTATTGTCATTAACCACTCAATACGCACAGCCGGCGACGAGATTGACGAGGCGGTCATACAATTTGCCCGCCGCGAGTACAATTTGCTGATAGGGGAGCGGATGGCGGAGCGGGCCAAGATTGTGGCCGGTAGCGCCTATCCGCTGGATGAGGAGATACGGGTGGTATTGCGGGGGCGCGATTTGTTGACCGGGTTACCCAAGGCGGTGGAGGTGAGTAGCGTTGAGATACGCGACGGTATCGCCGGGCCGGTCAATACGATTGTGCAGGAGGTACGTTCGGCGCTAGAAGAAACCCCGCCAGAGCTGGTGGCCGATATTATGGAGCATGGGATTACCCTGGGGGGTGGGGGCTCGCTCTTACACGGGTTGGACAAGCGTATTGCAGCAGAGACGCGCATGCCGGTGTATATTGCCGAGGATGCGCTGTCCTGTGTGGCGCGGGGGGCTGGCAAGATGGTTGAAAATTTTGATAACAAGCACTACCGCGATATTTTGAACCGGGCCCAGAGTACCCGCAAGGCCCGCTATTAAGGGGCGCAGCGGGTGCTACCCGCGGTGCGCCTGGTATTCCCCTGTGAACCGGTACGACGATGCGTGACTATCTTGATACGCGCCCAATAAAGTTGCGAGACAGTGTGCCGCAGGCGGCGTCGCAGCGGCCGTTGCTGTTTGCGCTGTTCCTCTGCATTATTGCAGGTGCGCTGCTCTTTACCGACCAGCGCGGCCTGCTCAAGCCAATGCGGGGGGTATTGGAGCAGTGGATGGGGCCGGCGGCCCAGAACCTCACCGCGCTGCGCGATGGGATGGTAGGGCTGTGGCTGGATGTTGATAATGGGAAAAATGCCCAGGCCCGCATCGAAGAACTGGAAAGCCAGGTTAGTCAACTACAAGCCGATTTGATTGCGCTGGAGCAGATACGGGTTGAGAATATGCAGTTGCGGCAGCAGTTGGCGATTGAACGGCAGCAACCGTGGCGCTTGCTTGGGGCCGAGGTGGTGGTGCGTTCGCCCGACGCTGGCCGCCGCGTGATGACGATTGCATGCGGGAGTAACGATGGCGTACAGGTTGGTATGGCCGTGGTGGGACAGACGGGGACAGAGCCGTCCGCGCTAGTGGGGATTGTGGAAGAGGTGGGGCCGCATACCTCTAGCGTGCTGCTGATAACCGATGTGGGAAGCCGCATTAGTGCGCGGGTACTCTATCAGAACACGTCGGCGCTTGGTCTGGTACAGGGGCAGTGGCAGCAGGGGTCACGCATGCGCCTGGAACAGCTCGACCGTATTGCACAGCTCCAGCCGGGCAAGGTGGTGGTAAGCGCCGGCCTTTCGGGCGAGTTAGATCTCTCGTTGCCGCTGGCCTCGGTGCCGGCGGGTATCCCCATCGGCAAGGTTGAACAGGTGCTAGAGGATGATGGGGTCACACAGTTTGCCGATTTGCGCCCCTTTGTAGACCCCGATCAGGTGCGCTACGTATGGGTTATTCTCAACCAAAGCGATTAGAAGAGCGCCTGGCCTATGAAGTAGTGGTACTGCTTGGTATGACGGCGCTGGCCTTGCTTCAGGTAACGCTACTCCCCGCGCCGTTGGGGTTTCCGCCGGCCTTGTTGCTGGTGCTGGTGGTGTGTCGAGTGCTGGTGGGGTTGCGCTCGTCTACGCCCGACCAGGGGACAACGTTGGCCCTGCGATGGGCCTTCTACGGGGGTATCGCGCTCGATTTGCTGTCATCTACGCCGCTTGGGAGCCATGCGCTGGCGCTACTGGCGGCGGCCGTGCTGGTGTTTATGGTGGCCCGCCGTTTACAGGTGGCGGGCCCCATGTTACCGCTGGTATCGGTCTTTCTGGGGGGCATCGTGTACGAGGGGGTGCTGGCGTTGGTATATGCCGCTACGGTGCATCATCTGGTCTGGCAGACGTATGCGGTGATTGTCATTATGCCCAGTGTGCTCTTTGCGTTTATCCCAACGCTGCCAATTTTTTTTGTGATGCTCTGGCTCAGCCAGCAACGGTTCCCTTCGCGCAATAAAGAACCAACCGTAACGTTGTGAGCACCCCCGGCCACCCCTTATTGCCACACTCCGTTGCCTGGTATTACCCAACGGTGTCCTGGGGTGCAGCGATACGACGCGACACAAGCAATCCGCCCATTGCAAAGATAAAGCTGAGCAAATAGACTATCCAGCCAACGACCGGGAGACGAGTCAACACCACGATAAGCAGCACCCCGGCCAGCAAGGCGATGGTGTTTCCACGTTCGCGGCCAAGTATGGGGGCAAGTCGCTGTCCCAACCACATCCCTGTGACCAGTGGACTCAGTAACCAGATCATAGCCATGGTACTGAAGAGGAACACCCCAAGCACCAGACCGGGGAACCAGCCGGCAAACAGACCCATCAACAGTACAAGCAGTAATGAAGCCAACGGAAAGAAGAGAAACAATGCGGCGGCCAGTAACCCGGATACCCCCGATTGTACCGGCTGCGTATGAATGGCATAGGCCGGCCGGGTAAGGAGGCGTGGGACAAAGCGTAAAACAAGCGCTCCAAGCGCAATAAAGCCAACCAGTATCAAAGTTGTGCGCCACAACCAGCCGGTCAACGCCTGCACAGGATTGTACGACTCCTCTGTAGCGCCCGATTTAGACTCCTCGTAAACCACATTGGACGCAACCCCGTCGGGTATTTCGATAGGTTTGTCCGAACGATAGTTCAAGGTTCCCTGAACAGAGGTACCGTCGCGTACCTCTAGCGTATCACCGGCAAGATTTGCAGTCCCATCTACCTGCGCTGCCAGCATTACCTCTCCCATAAACGCATACAGGTCGCCTGTTACCGCGCCTTCAAGGGAGCCTTCGCCACCAAAAAATGCCGCATCGCCGCCAACCTGGGCGCTATCGTCCAGATAGATACCCTGTGCAACCCGACTATTCATACCAGGCATAGGTAAGGGAGTACCGCCGCCCGCAGAGGCAAAGAGATCGTCACCAACAGTACCTTCAATATGCACTCCTGCACCGGCAACCCGCACATCATCGGCGACGTTACCGGTCAGAACCACTTCAGAGCCGGCGGCCATCAAATCGCCCTCGACCGTGCCATGTACTTCTACTCGGTTGCCTGCGGCTATCAAATCGCCCTTTACCGTACCCTCTATCAATACTTCATTGCCGGCTACATAGAGATCATCCTCGACAACCTCATCTGCTTCGAGCCGATACACCTCATTGCTGGTAAATTCGGCGGCCAGCGCCGTTCCGGAGATGAGCAAACCGGACAAGAACACGAGCACAACCCCCACCCATGAACGTCGTTTGCGTAGGTTCTGCATACTATCTACCCCTTTCTCTCGTTTCAACTTTGGGTATGCATTTGGAAATATGGGTTGCAAGAAATGGGCCAGTTCCCAGGCAGATCTCCATTGCTCCCCCTTTTGTTCGTTGCGCCGTTTTCCCCCGGAATTTGCTATAATATCCTACAGCAATAGTGCGTTACCAGTAACTCACGAGGAGAGAAGCGTATGCAAACGATTGTCCGCCACACGGCCGCGGCCCGCGCTACCCATTGGATTATGGCCATCAGCGGTACCGCCCTGCTCATCTCTGGCATAGCCGGCAATGCCCGCATGCATACCCTGGGGGCGGTTATCTTTACGCTGGCGTTTATCATCCACGCCGTTGTCAACATTGCCAAACACCGAACGGCTATCACCCCGAAGCCGGGCGATATTAGCGAGAGTGTGCAAATTATCAAGGCGATGGTTACGGACGGGCCGGAGCCGCCGCAGGGGAAATATCTGGCCGAGCAACGCCTGGCCCACGCGGCGATTGCGGCTATGGCCAAGCTCCTGATTGTGTCGGGGGTCATCTGCCTCTACTACCGCGCCAGCGGTGCCTTTCTCGACGCAACTTTTGGGGTGGCGCTGATACTGCACCACCTTGCCACGGGCGGCTTTGTGCTACTGGTGGTAGCCCACCTGTCCGCCTTTCTCTTCAAGCGCAACTGGCCGCTACTCACATCAATGTTCAGCGGCCGGGTACCGAATGCCTATGTTGAGGCCCGCCATTCCCTGTGGGAGCGTAGCCCATGAAATTTGTCAACCCGAAAAATGATGTCGCCTTCAAGAAAATCTTTGGCAACCAGGAGCAACAGGAAATCCTGATTTCCTTTCTCAACGCCGTGCTTGACCTGCACGGCGACCGCACCATCCAGCAGATCGAAATCCTCAACCCCTACCAGACCCCGCGCCTGGACACGCTCAAGTATACCGTGCTGGATGTCCGCGCTACCGACCGCCGCGGCGTCACCTTCATTGTCGAAATGCAGGTGGAATACGTGGCCGGC
>DAOTUK010000176.1:0-2632 GCA_034437375.1 Chloroflexaceae bacterium
TTCAAACAGGCGGCCTACCGGGCAGGAAAAGCCCGGCAAGAGCGGCGATGTGAGCACATCATCGGCTCGCAACGTCGCTACTCGCAGCAGGTCGCCCTGCGCGCGCCGGTACACGTCCATCTCCCGAAAGGCCCAATCAACAATCCAGTACTCCTGCACCCCTCTGCGGGCATAGAGCGCTCGCTTCTCCTCGCGGTCGCGCTCTTCGTTGGCTCGCCCCACCGATACCACTTCGACTACCAGGTCGGGCGAGGCGTATAGTTTGCCGTCCGGGGACAGCACCGTTTCCAACCGTTCCGCGCTCACCCACACCACGTCCGGCGCGACCGCTTCATCGTCGGCGTAGATGATGCCCGGTGCCGGTATGGTCATGCCCCGTCCGGTCTGCTCGCTCCACGTATCCAGCGCACCGTTGATTCGCCCACACGTAAACTGGTGGTGCCAGTGTGGTTGTCGAGACACGCTTAACTCCCCGTTGATGACTTCGTAGCGCGTGCCCGCTTCGTTGGGCAGCGCCGCTATATCGGCAATTGTCCAATGTTGTAACGTCGTGACCATTCAGCCATCCTCAGTGCTTGTGTACCGCTTCTTCAAACTCGTGCGGGAACAATTCCAACGCGCTCTTGATGGGCATAACGGCGCTCTCCCCAAGCAAGCAAAAGCAGTTACCGGCCATCTGGCGGTGTATGGTGCTTAACACCCGCACATCATCCATGGTACCGTGCCCGTCTACCACACGATGCAATACCTTGACGAGCCAGTGTGTCCCCTCGCGGCAGGGGGTACACTTGCCGCAGCTTTCGTGCTTGAAAAACTCGTCCATCTTATAGGCGGCGTGGGGTGCGGTTACGGTGTCGTTCAAGACCATTACCCCGCCAGAGCCAAGCATCGTGCCCGCGGCGGCCAGTGACTCATAGTCCAGGTTGACATCTATGTGTTCGCCCGTCAACCAGGGAGCCGACGCCCCACCCGGTACGACAATCTTGACGGGGCAGTCATCAATCATGCCGCCGCCGTAGTCCGGGCTATAGATAAGTTCGCGCAGCGGCACGCCGAAGGGCAATTCGTAGTTGCCGGGCCGGTTGACGTGTCCGCACAGCGAAAACATCTTTGTGCCAGGGCTTTTTTCGGTGCCAAAGCTACGATACCACGCGACGCCATTTTGCACAATCGGGGGCACGTTGGTCAGGGTTTCGACGTTGTTGATAATGGTTGGTTTGCCATACAGGCCGGCCACGGCGGGGAAGGGCGGTTTCAAGCGGGGTTGTCCGATGCGCCCCTCGAGCGAGTCCATCAGGGCCGTTTCTTCGCCGCAGATATAGGCCCCCGCGCCCCGATGCACGTACATGTCCAGGCTAAAGTTGGTTCCCAGAATATTTTGCCCCAGGAAGCCGGCCGCGTAGGCCTGGTCAATGGCGCGTTGGAGGGTGCGGGCCGCGGTGGCAAACTCACCGCGCATGTAGATGTAGGCTTTGTGGGATTCGATGGCGTAGCACGAGATGGCGATACCTTCTATCAACTGGTGCGGGTTTTTGTCAATAACTTCGTGGTTGTTGAAGGTGGCCGGTTCGCTTTCGTCACAGTTGCAGAGCAGGTAGCGCGGGTAGACCCCTTTGGGCAGAAAGCCCCATTTGACGCCAGTGGGGAACCCGGCCCCGCCCCGCCCGCGCAGGCCGGCGTCGCGCACCATCTGGACAATTTCTTGCGGGTCAAGCTCTTTGAGCGCCTTGCGAAAAGCATCATAGCCGCCATGCTGCAAATACACTTGAAAGTCCGCGATGTCCGGTACATTCAAGTGGCGCATTATCACATAGTCAGTAAGATGAGCCATACTCTATCCTTCTTGTTCTTGTTACCATATCCGTTGCAAGTCTAGTACAAACCCCGGCAGCACCGGATTACCTGAAAGACGTGCCGGGCGCGCTAGTACCGCTACCGCCTGCCCGACACGGTATACCTCAACACATTGGCGCTCAGGATCAATGAGCCAACCGAGCATAGCGCCTTGCTCCATATACTCGCGCATTTTCTGCTGCACTGTGCTCAGCATGTCGCTCGGTGAACGAAGTTCAAGCACAACGTCCGGGCAGAGGGGCGGGAAGCGCCGCCGCTCTTCTGCGGTGAGCGCCTCCCACCGCGCCTGCACTACCCACGCTACATCCGGTGAACGCCGGGCCCCGTTTGGTAAGGCAAACCCGGTTGACGAATCGAACACGACTCCCAGTCCGGATTGTTCATTCCATAGCCACACCTGTACGAGCAGGTGGCTGTTGCGGTTCCCCGTCTCCCCACCAACTGGCGACATAATCAGCAGTTCTCCCTGCGCTGTACGCTCCAGGCGCAGATCGCGGTTGACCGAGCATAGCTCTCCAAAGGCATCATCATTTATCTGCAAGGGGCGCACATCCAGCGTAATCATACTACCCTCTCCGTATCGGTGGTGTCTGCCAGGGCCTGCTCGACATAAAGTACGAACTGCTGTATATGCTCTTCGACGTGCAACCGCTGCGCCGCCAGCCGGCAGTAGCCCTCGTCAAGCTCGACCCCCACCCCGCGCCGTCCGTGCAACTGGGCCGCCACCAGCGTTGAACCACTGCCCATAAAGGGGTCAAGCACGACATCGCCCACAAAG
>DAOTUK010000177.1:0-11314 GCA_034437375.1 Chloroflexaceae bacterium
TGACGGTGCGGGAGACGTGCCGTCGGCAGGGGAAGCCGCTGCGCCAGTTTGTGACGGAGGCGGTGGAGGCGTGCCGCCGGGGAGAGCCGGCTCCGCGGCTCCTGGCGGAGACCCCCTGAACGATTACGAAAAGAGCGCATTATCGCCCTTCTTCTCCTTCTTCAAATAGGCAAGCCATGAGCCGTCACTCGATAGTGCATACGTTACACACTCACAATCTGGGGGGGCTGAGGCGCAAGGGGGGGGCACCCGCTTGCATTCTCACTGGCAGCAATACGCCAGATGCCACCGCCGGCCAGGTAAAGCAGGTATTGCATCCCATCGGAGTCGGTATACCACGTTGGTGATACAACCGAGGTCCCCGCTATCAACCGTTGCTCATCTCCGCTGCTCTGCACATTTATCCGATAGAGTCCCCCATCAGGCGTGGTGGCCGCAATGAGCAACTCGTCGGGCGACCACACCGGCTGTGCAAGCGATGTTGGCGAAACCCACTTCCCTATTTTTGCCCGTTGCTCCTGAGTATCAATAATGGCGAGATGAATCGTTGATGAAATCGCATCTTGCTGCTGCGGTATAGTGTTGAAAAGGAGATAGTTGTGGTGAGGGGCCGGGGCAAGGTGCCCAACGCAGCCATCTTCCGCTGGTGTGGTGAGGGGGATGGTACGCCGCTCCTGAAACGCAATCAATGTTAGCACGCCGCAATCGGTTCCATTTGCTGTGGTGATGTTCTCTGTGTAGGCGAGCCACCGACCGTCGGGTAGCCAGGCAAGGTCCCTTTTTTCATGGGGAGTGTCTGTCAACGGAACAGGAACGTCATAACTGGATGTGCCAATGGCCTGAACCTGCGGGCTACCACTGCCCCCAATAAATGCGACTACGACACCATTGGGTGCGAGTCTGGGAAACACAGCCCCAGAAGGTGTGTTAAGGGCAAGCGTGTCGAGTGAGCCATCTTGCTGCAATGTTGAGAGCACGAGATTGTTACGCTCATTGTGTTGCCAGAAGGCAAGGTTTGCTGGTCGGGAAGCGACAGCGGAATTAGGCCTAGAAGCGGGAGACGGGGAAGGAGTATGGAGTGAGGATGGAGCGGGAGACGGGGAAGGAGTCGAAAGGAAGAAAATTCCCACAACTCCTATTAAAATACATGCAACAACTATGGCCATGATAATCCAGAAAGATTTCCCTTTATTCATAGCAGTCCATCCCTATTGTGTATCAAGCATCAATCCTACCAATCCAATCGCACACCTGCTAAAATCACCTTCTGTTTGCCTGGTTGCAGCGTTCTTTTTTTCAAGACCAATGGTACAATGGAAACGAACCTGAATACTACTGGAGAATCCCCATCTATTTGCTTGTCAGGCCTGGATGGGCTTTTCTCTTTTATACCACTGGCGTTTAGTATACCACATTACTAAAGAGAAATGTGTTCTATTTCTGCGGGTGTATGGGTACCAGGGAACATTTTGTCACCAGGAGCAAGGTAGCGATTTTCATCTCTTCCAGACGCAGCAAAACGCTAATACAAGAACATCGGAACTAATGAATGTCACCATATGGGTGCATAAGTTCCACCTCCATGAGAAATCGGCACTCGGAGACCCCTAAAACAGAACAAACAAGTTCAAAATATCGGTTTGGCTGATTAGAAAGACGCAAAATTCGCTACTTTGCCCCTGGTGACAAAATGTTCCCTGGTACCCTTGTTGGGTCATGGCCGGTAAACCATGTTCCCTTTGCTTTGCGTGAAGCCATTCCCCCTACTCCTCCTCGAACCCTGCGCTATCAAATGTCAACGTTCGGCTGTTCTCCGACAATTATTTTTGCCGACGTAGTCAGTAGCCACTCCCCAATCTCCTCAGACAATCCAGGCAGCGGCGCAGACTGTCTGCGTGGGCCGCTGCTACCAGGGGCCGCCACCCGCGCTTCTGGTCTTTCACAAACTCGATGATGCGAGCAGTGTAGCCTGGACCAACAGATCGCCCGCTCCCCGCACGAGGCACCATATCCTCTTGAATGGCACGTCTCCTGGAACGAGCAGCGAGATTGATCAAGGTTTCCTTCGGGCGTTCAACCACCTCAACATCCGTAGGAATGCGCGAAATGGGAACCGAGAAAAACCCGGCTAACCGTTCGCAGTCTGCCATTAACCAGGCTTCTATCGAGCGTACCACGATGCGTAGACACATCCAGCCCCCTGGCTCTGGCAAGAGTGCAGAGCACAACAATGGCGCACAATCTGCATCCTGATCAAGGTCGAGCAACACACACCAGGGGTTGTACCGTGCTGCCTGGTTGTATGCCGCCAGGTTTTTCTTGAGATGATCTTTACCCTTTTTGCCATACACCGTGCCCACGGACAATCCTGCTGCCTGTATCAATGAGCGCAGAAAACCTCATCAGTGACACCCTCGACTGCTCCTGAAATGATCAACGGCTCTTCTTCCATCGCTATTGCACTCCAAAAAGGCCCAATTGATCAGCCTGCGCGGGATGTGTGCGATGGATGATCGCATCTGCCAGCGACAAGCCTCCCTCAACCAGGTGGCGAATGTCATCGAAGCTGTTCGCCAAACGGACAACGGTCCCCTCCTGGTCGGGAGACAACAGGAGTACCTCATCCAGCCCGATCCCCTCATCGCGCAGAAGATCCGCCGAGTGCGTACTGACAAGCACCTGCCGCCCCGACGTGCGCCCCACCCGCGCAAACATGGACGGAACGTGTTGCACCACCGCCGGGTGGAGTGATAACTCTGGTTCCTCAAGCAGCAATGGCCCGCCCTTCTCCAACAATGACCAGAGCAAACCAAGCAGGCGGAGGGTTCCATCGGAGAAATCATCTTCGTTTTGCCAGGCTCCCTGTGGCCGCCAATGTTCGTATTTCCCTCGCAAATGCGGAACCCCGCGGTTGTCACGCCACATTTCGAGTTCCCTGATTTGAGGGACAGCTACTTGCAACGCACTCAAAATACGCTTCAGACGTGATTTGCGCGTCTTCTCCGACGTGGCGGCTATCTGCTCCAGGAAGTTGCCCCCGAACGGGTCGTTGACCCGACCCACCGACCGATCTGGCTCACGGATGAGTTGCGGCACAATATGCAGGTAGCGTACCGATTGGAAGAAATCGGCTACCTCTCGAAACGCTTTGTTGACGTTGACCTGCTCAAGGTATGTCTGAGTTAGTCGCTCCGGGTCGCTTTCATCCTGCTCGTTGGGACGCGATAGGAGTTCTGCCCCATCCTTCCATACGGTCTCCCGCTGGACAAGCGAGCATCGCTGGCTGTCCTGGGCAAAGTGGAGTTCGTATTGCCAGGCGTTCGGGTTCTCCGCATTGCCGATGCAAACCTGGATACCAATATCCGGTTTCTGGCGGGCCGCCAGCGACCGCAAACGCGAAATGCCGCCTCGCTTGCGTACCGCCTCCTGAAGCCCGCCCCCAACAGCAACAATGTCGTGCAGAAAGCGAAAAACATCCAGCAGGTTCGACTTGCCAGACGCATTTGGCCCGACAAGAAAAGCCCGCTGGCGAAGTTCGACATCAACGACGGTGAAGTTGCGCCAGTTTGCGAGACGCACCCCGGTAAACCACGTCCCCTTTGCTTTGCGTGCAGTCATTCCCCTACTCCTCCTCAAACCCCGCACTATCAAACTTCAACGTTCGGCTGTTCTCCGTCACCGTCCGCACCACGTTATCGGGCGTGCCATCGGGGACGTGGGCTGCTATCTCCAGCGTCACTGTCACCGACGCGCCGACAAGCCCCACCAGGTGTGTGATGACCTCGTCGGCAATCTTGCTGGCATCCCGCCCGGCCCGCGCCGGGTCGAGCGTGATGCTGCCGTGGAAGCGGCGCGGCTTTGGACGGGGCCGCACCCCGCCCACCGGGTGTCTGTCGCCCTCCTCTCTGTCGGGTGCTGGCGATTTTCCCACGGTTTCCCCTGCTGTGTCCGCTGGTTGCTCACCCTGCGCCGGCGGCGAGGCTTCTGCGTCAAGCTGGCGACGGGCCACGTTGGGATGCACCAGCAACGCGGTGTCGTCCTCGGTGATGAGAACGTGGGTTGCTGCTTGCAGCCCGCGGTAACGCTTCGCTTCCTCATCATAGCTTTCGGCATAGGCGAAGGTGTCATGCTCCCAGGTGAGCGAGCCAATGCCCGCCCTGATTGCCTCAAGCAGCACCGAGGGGGTGTGCAGCCGCGACAGGTAGTGGTAGCGGCCAAAGTCCTCAACCAGTTGGCGGATGCCCACATGGGCGCCGCCCCGCCACAGTGGGATCTTGTCCATTTCCAGCCGCAGACTTGAGGGGGCCATCTTCATAATCAGCAGTTCGTCGCTGCGGAGTTTCTTGCTCGCCCGCTCCGCCAGTCGCTCTTTCCCCGACAACCGAATTGCTTCCCATTCGACCGGCGATTGTGGCGTTTTTTGCCGCGGCACCAGGAGCCACTGGTAGGCTTCGGGGATGCGGGCCGTGACTGTTTCATCTGCATTCTTTCGCTGTGTTTCGGCTTGCCGCTCCTGGCTTGAGGTAAGGTCGAGGATGTCTTTATCCTCCACAATTGAGTTCCAGGCCAGGTAGGCACGCACTGCCTCATCCAGATCTTGCACGCGGTTTTTGTCGGGGGCCAGGAATGAGAGGGTGTTGCGAAAAAAGCGCGGGGTTCCGCCACGCATTTCCAGAATGGACCGCGCTGCTATTTCGGCTTTGTTCTCTTCCCCCTTGCGATAGTCTTGCTCAATTGTCAGCACGACCAAGCGGGCATCCAGATCGTCCGGGACATCGCTACTATTGGAAGGCATCGGATGCACGCGGTTGAAATCGCCCATATGCTTGAGTTCCTCGCGCAACCGCCGATCCAGTTCCATGAGCACTTTATCGGGGTCGCGCTTGAGCTGCTCGGCCCGATCCTCGGCCAGGCGAGTTACGGTGGGTTGCGTCGAGTACCAGTAGCGCGGGCCGTCCTGGTAGAGGTAGGTTGCTGCCGTGGCCAGTCGTCGCAGCGCGTCGCCAAAGACCGACGGCGGCTCGCCCGGCATCACGCAGCCCAGTTTGACCCGCCGATCCTCCATGCCGCGATTGGCGGCGGTGACGATGGGGGCCGAGCCGAGGTAGATCGTCCGCGCCACGCGGCGGCAGGCGGCATATTTCCCCAGGTTCGACACGTCCCGATCAAGCTGCATCGGAAGCGAGGCTTCCCCATCCACGTCTTTCTCCAGGATAGGCACCCAGTTATCGGAGAGGTAGCGCGTTAGCTCAAACTGCACCCGCGGCTGGTCAATCGGGATGTTGGCGGGCATAATCAGCGGGTTTCGGTCGCCCTTCTCCCACAGGCTGTGAATGACTGCGGCCATCAATCGCAGCACGCCACGGGTGCGCTGAAACTTCACCAGCGTTGACCAGTCGGTATAGAGCCGGTCGAATACCTCCGGGTGGATGGGGTAGGCGGCCCGCAACCGCTGCTCATACGCGCTATCGCGGCTCTCCGGCGGAAACTCCTGGTGCTGTGTGCGGTAGAGGTCGGCAAAGGCTCGCGCCACCGTGTCGCGGTCTTTGAAGTGGGACGGGTCGGACATTGGCTCGAAGAGTCGCCGCCGCACAATCTCGAAGCTCTCTTCGGCACTGGCGGGCCGCCACGAGGACTCGATCCGCCCGACAATGTTTTGCAGCCGATCCAGCGATTCGCGCCCGCGCTCTCCCCCCACTTCGACATTGTCCGCGTGGGTGTGGGGCGAGATGGGTTCCGATGCGGGAAGGCTGATGACCAGGAGACAGTGTTTCGCCAGACGCGCCGACTCGGTCAGGGCCTGGGCAAAGGTGAACTGCGTTTCAAAGCTGCCGGCGGGCAGGACGTTTTCGTTGTGCAGTTGCCGCGCATAGGCAACCCACTCATCAATCAGCACCAGGCAGGGCGCGTATGCGTCGAAGAGTTCGCGCAGCCGGTCGCCGGGGTTCGTGGCCCGCTCGTCGTCGAGCCGCAACCGCTCGTAGGCTTCACGCCCGCCCAGTTGCCAGGCAATCTCCCCCCAGAGCGTGCGAACGACGGTTCCATCGGCTTTGATCGAGGGGTTGCCAGGGGAAATCTTGTTGCCCACCAGCACCACCCGATGAGCCGAGGGGATCGCCGTTACGCCCGCCTCCTGCATCACGTTCTCAACGCCGGTCAGGTCGCGGGGGGACAGGCCAGACACCAGGTGGTATAACGCCAGCATGGAGTGGGTTTTGCCGCCGCCGAAGTTGGTTTGAAGCTGGATGACCGGGTCGCCCCCTTTTCCTTTGAACCGTTGCAATGCGCCAACGATCAGGTTTTTCAGGCTTTCGGTGAGGTAGGTCCGGCGGAAGAACTCGACCGGGTCGCGGTATTCGTCCGTTCCGCCGCCCTGGTGAACCTGCCAGAGGTCGGCGGCAAATTCGGCTTGCTGGTAGCTTCCGCCCGCCACGTCTACGTGGGGGGTAATTACCTCTCGCCAGGGCTTGAGCGTGCCGGTCACGGCACTTTCAATCGCTTTGCTGCTGCTCTTGCGCCGTTCGCTGCGCATCTGCTCATCCAGCGCGTGGCGGGTGAGTTCGGTGTGCATCTGCTCCAGGGTGTCGGCTTCGGGGGCGGAGACCGAACGCAGAAGCCGCGCCGCCGAGTCGAGCACGCGCAAGGTGTCGCGGCTGGAAAACGGCTCCTGATGGGCCCATTTGTTGCGGTGCTCTCGTAGCTCGCTGACCATGCTGCGCTCGGTGTGTCCGAGCGTCCGGATAAAAACGGCGTTCCACTGATCCCACATAATGCGAAGCAGGGCGGCAATATCCAGGTGGGGCGTGTCGTCGTCGGCCCAGGTTAGATCGTGGGGCCAGCCTTCTGTGACTTTTGTAATCCAGTATTTGCCGTGCTGCGCCTGGAGTTCCCGTTCGACAAACGGGAGCACCCCCTGTCGCAGGAGATCCATTGCTTTGCTCACGCGGTCATAGTTTGTGATTGCCATATGCTACTCCTTAAACATCGTTTCCTGAACATTTGCGGTGCGTTGTTTTTGCGCCAGACGCATAATCTCAGGCCAGCTTTGCACCAGGCTGTTGTAGGCCAGGGCTTCGGCGGCGCGGTTCTTGCGCTCGCTGGCGGCAAAGAGCCGATAGGCCAGCTCGCGGGCGGTGTCGGTCTTCTCCCCGATGCGGGCGGCAAGCTGCGCCGATGCCATCTCGCCTATCTGCGTCAGCACCCGCACCAGGTGATGGACCATCTCCCAGATGGTCAGGCGGGTATCGGTGGCGGGGTCCCAGTCGGCGGGCAACTCGTCGGGGCGCAGCAACCGCACCTTGCCCGCACGCGACACCAGCAAACCCGCTGTGACCATCCCGCTCACGCTGGTATTCTTGGCTTTGGAGAGGGTTTCGGCAACCCCATATTCGCCTTCTTCAAAGCCGTATTGCTCGAACCAGGCAAGGGCCCAGCGGGTGTCGGAGTCGAAGTCGCCCTCTTGTTCGGCCAGCACCTCATCCAGCGTCTGGTTGATGATGACCAGGGCTTCGCGCACCGACAGAGGTGTACCCGTGGTGTGGAGAACGCGAGTATAGCGAGTGTAAACCGCCATCCCCGGCCCGATGGCAGCCTGGGCCAGGTCAACCGGGGCAATGTTGCCAAGCTGCAAGAGCCGCAGGGCACCGGGGAGTTCTTGTTTGAGTGCGTCGAGGAAGTCGCGGCGGCTGATGGTGGGTGCGTCCTTCGGGCGGGGGCGGCATACCAGCACGATGGATGAGGCGAGGGCGTTGTGTCCTGTTCCAACCAGACGATTGCTTAACTCCGTGCGCATGGGCCAGGTGCCGTTGATAGAAAAGCCAGCACGAATAACGGCATCAATGAAGGTCTCCCATCCGGTGCTCGCCACGCCATCTGTGCCTTCGCGTTCTGCCTGCTTGAACGCATAGTAGATGGTGGCGGGAAAAGCGGGATGCACCTGCTCTGCAAGCCGCGCCATTGCCTTTGTCATCCCCTCAAGAAAGAACGTTTCCGCTTCCTGCTTGCTACTGTGGCGGTAAGGAGATGCTATCAACTCTTCAGCCTTTGGCACGGCAAGGGTTGAGAAAAGGTCAGGGAAAACAGGGCGTAACGAGCGGCGGAGCCAGACGTAGAAGAAGTCCGAGAGGTCGGCATAGCCAATGTTGTCGTAGTAGGGTGGGTCGGTAGAAATTATCTTGTTGACGCTAACAGATTGACTTTGCGCGTTTGATTGTATTGCAAGCCCACCAGACTGTGCTGGAGTTGTCTTAAGTACCTTCCACGCCCAATCAACCATCGCCATCCAGTTACCCGTAGAATCGCACAGTGGATTAGCTTCGGCGTAATCCCAGACCATTGGAATTGCTTGGCGACCAAAAGTGTTCCGTGTAGAATCACGAGAAGAGTCCCAACTACATATTGTAGAACCTCTATCTGACAATCTGTCCACTCCAAAAGCCAGATACACCGCCACCGCGTCAGCGTAGGCTGCCGCGCCGGTGCCGCCCTCGGCAAGGGGAATATCCGGGTGCGCGGGCATCTCGCCCGCCTGCCCAGACATCTCGCCCGCCTGCCCAGACATCTCGCCCGCCTGCCTCCTCGCTGATGACCACGGCCACTCCTCCGGCACCGCACACAACCCCGCCTTCACCGGGTTCGCTCGAATGTACGCCCGGACTGCGGCCAGATGGTGCTCATCGCGAACGTAGCGGTCATAATAATCTTCCATCCAGAACGCCCCACTTCGCTCAAGCAGACGATGGGCTTCTTTGGCAGTGAACGATTTCCAGGTGTGGACGATGTCGGACAGGGGATACCCCGGCAATGTCTCGATCAGCACATGGACGTGGTTGGGCATAATGCACCACTCTAGCAATCGGTAACGTTGGCCGTCGAAGTGCAGCAGAGCGTTCTCGACAAGCGCGGCAATACGAGGGTCACGCAGGAAGCAGGCACCGTAACCAGTATCCTCGTATTCGTCAAGGCGACGGCGTAGTTTGATCATGCGGGCATTGTCCACCCTGGTTTTTGCGCTGATGCCTAGTTCGTCGCGCCATTGCTGGATGAGGGTGGCCGGGACACTGTCGTGCAGACGGAAGGTGATGCTCTGGATCATGCCGGGTTGGTCGAGGTGAGGATGGTAGCCACGAGAGTGCCAACCAGCATGTTCGGGCGGGCGAGGTGCCTGTGCATGGGCGGGCGAGATGCCCACTTGTGCCGCGTCGGGCGGGCGAGACGCTTGCGCACGGGCGGGCGAGATGCCCACTTGTGCCGTGTCGGGCGGGCGAGGTGCCTGTGCATGGGCGGGCGAGATGCTCGCGCACCCAGACGATTCCGCACCCGTGTCGGGCGGGCGAGACGCTTGCGCACGGGCGGGCGAGATGCTCGCGCACCCATACGATTCCGCACCCGTGTCGGGCGGGCGAGATGCCCGCGTACCCAGTGCCTGCGTAGCCAGCGCATCTCGCCGCACCCGCTCCCGCGCCTCCTGCACCAGGTCGGAGAAGGTGGTCAGGGCGACAAGCTGACGGGGAGTGAAGAGATTTCCCCATGTTGATAAACCGTATGGCACACAAGTACCCCCTGTTAAACGAGCAGGTACGTCTCCCTCCGGTGCCCATTCTGGCTGTGCCTGCTGTGCTATTGCTTCGTGCTCCGGGGTCGGGGCAAGGTACACCCGTCCGCGATCTCCCTCGGCAACAATCGCCATCATTCTCGCTCCCATACGTCCTGCTTTGCCTTCAGCCTTGATGTAATTTCCCTCAATCGGGGTCTCCGACAGGATGCAGCGGAAGTTTGCCCCCCGCGATAGTTTGGTGCCGCTCTTTGCGGCCTGTTCGTCTGCTGGTTTGCCCACCTTCACCGTGAAGCGGTAGCTCCCCCCCTCAACAACTGGCTCAACGTAGGCTTCCTTGCCGGGCTTTGTCGAGAGCATAAATGTCGAGATCAGCGGCACCGCAACGTTGGCAAAGGCGGGGTTGGGGCTGTTGACCGTGCGGGCCCACAGCCAGGCTATCACCGTTAGCTGCTTGCCGACATAGGGTTTCAGGTCGGGGCGGGTGCGGGCCATTTCCGCTGTCACCGCGATTTTCGGGTACAGGTGCCCGATACGCTTCTCTGCCTCGTCCCGCATCCACTGGCCGTAGGAGCGCACGTCGGCGGCGAGGCCCGTTGCACCGGGGTAGCTTTCGCTGCCCACGCGCTGGCGTGCCTCCGGGTTCACGGGCGGCTGACCGGCAAACTTCGGCGGTATCTCAATCATCGCCTTGTTTATCAGCACCGCAACGGGGTTCAGGTCGCTGGCGTAGCTCTCCAGGCCGAGCCGTTGCGCTTCGAGCGGCAGTGTGCCCCCGCCAGCGAAGGGGTCGTGGAAGGCGGGTAATCGGTCGGGGTTGAAGAGGTCGGCGGCTTGCGGGTGGTCCTGGTTTTCCGCGCAGGTGGTGCGCCAGCTTTTCCATATCTCCTCGCGGGCCTCGCGGAGCAACGTTTCGTTGGTCGTGTTCTCCCACAGCACCAGATCTTCAATCTTCTGGAAGAGGCGGTCGCGCTCGGCGGCCTGGGCTTCCTCCGTCGGGAAGGTCTCCGGGTGGGAGGAGGGGTCATCAACCATCTGGGCAAAGATGACAGCACGGGCAGCGGCAAGCGGGCGGCGGGCCCACCACAGGTGCAGCGTGCTGGGGTGGCCGTGGCGGATGGATTTTTCCCGTGCGCTGGACTCGTTGATCTTCTCCAGCGGGAGGGCAACTTCAATCAGTTTTTTTCGGTGGGTCATGGGGTGTTGTTCTTTCTCCTTGCATCAATTGCGCGCAGTATGTCCTGCCAGGTACCCTCGCCCTCCTCTTCCTCATCGGCGCACGCGGCATCCTCTTCATTCCACTTTTGCAGCAGGCGGATGGCATCCTCTGGCGTGCCACGCGGGGGAACAACGAAATCTTCGGTTTTCATATTCGCAGCAAGGGCACAAATCTGCGGCCATAACCTGATATACAGCGGCACTTCACTGTTATCTGCAAGAATGAGTTGGCTTGCCAGCAACTCCTGCGCGGTTTCCTGCTCGGCCTTCCCCTGCCGCTGCGCTTCTGCGTGCAGGCGTTCGTAAACTTCCGGTGTCAGTTCTATCGTCAGAGTTGGCATAGATTTCTCCTTTCGTTTTTTTGTTTTTCGTTACTGGCGCGGTGTTACGCCGGCGCGGTTCCCAGTGCCAGCAAGCTCACGAAAATTATAATTGACGCTTGACGCAAGGAAATCTGGCGGCTGACGGAAGGGCCGGCGCACGTAGGACACCCGATGGCTCCCGTCTTCCAGAAACTCAACCAGGGCCAGGATATAATCATCT
>DAOTUK010000178.1:0-18059 GCA_034437375.1 Chloroflexaceae bacterium
GCAACAAAGCGCGGTGGGTGCCGCTGAACCGTTCGGTGCGGCAGGCGTTGGTGGACTATGCCGCGCCACTGTTGGGTTTTGAACACCACCCCATTTCTTATCGCCGTATCTTAACCATTTTTTGACAAAATCAAGCCCATCTTAACCTCTTTCTAACTATTACCCATCATGTTGATACTTTTGTGATACCTTTCTCTCTTGAAACTGCCGCTTGACCATGAGAATATCAGGAGGAAACAAAAAAACCAGGAAAATGCGGGTTTTCTAAAAATAAGGAGAAAGGGCCGGTATGGAAATGAAGCGGCAAAAAGGTATTGTTCTTAATAACCCCTGGTGGGTTGTTCTGGTTGGTAGTAGTGTCTTATTGGTAGCGATGCTCGTGGTTCTGTTGGCAGGAAGCGTGATGCCCCACACTATCGCCGGTCAGCCTTCCCCCCATCACGCGCTCCGTTCGGCGCGAGACCGAGCGCAGGACGCCGGGAGCTACCAGTTTACGGCGGATATTGAGCAAACGCTTTTGCCGCGGGCCATCCCCTCCATGGTAGGCGAGCAGGAGCAGCGTTCTGATATGCGTACCGAGGGCGCTGTCACGCCCAATACTATGAACCTGACCATACGGGCCGAAGATGCCCACATGGCCCCCGCCACGATAGTACAGCACGATGGCGAAACCTTTTTGCTGCGCGAGGGCACCCTTGCCCCCGCCGATAGCCCCTCTTCCCTGGCCGCCCCTGGTATGGACTATATGGGCTATCTTGACGCCGCCACCGCTGTGGAACGGCTAGAACCGCAACAAGTGGGCGACACCACCTATGCCCGCTATCGCTTTGACATTAGTGGCGATACGCTGGCCCTGCAAGTGCGCGACCATATGCAGGAGGAGATGCACGGGCAATTGCCGCCCGGCGCAAAACTCGCGCCCTCACCGATGCTACAACGGATGGGCGGAAGCGGCGAACTCTGGATTGATGAGCGCGGACTGCCGGCCCGCCAGATTCTGGATATTACCTTGCCGGGCGTTGATGAGGCGTACGACGCGGTAGCCCATATTGAAACGACCTTCCGCAACTTTGGCGCGGTTGAAACCATCCGCGAACCGGTGCAAGGCGAAGATGGCACCTGGCACCTGGAAGAGGTGCTGATGGTTAGCAATGGCCCGCGGGCGCCGCCCCTCTCTTCCCCCGATGGTGCCGATTCCTCGGCCACATTCTTCAGCACATTGACGCACCAGGCCCAGCGTATGCTCACATCGTCGGAGGCGGAGACCGCCGGGTATGTCCTGTTTGCACTGGTTGCTGGCGCACTATCGGTGTTTACCCTGTTGCGGCTCTACCGGCGGAACCCGCGCCGGGTCTACTCAGCCATAGTCAAGATTATTATTGTTATTTTTGTGACCCAACCCCTGTTGCAAGGCGCAGTCACCAACAAATACCACACCCGCCTGGCCCACGCGGCCGAGCAGGAAGCTGATACCCCCACCGCGGCTATCCCCGCGTCTATCGCGCAGCCACGACAACCCGGTCTGAGCAACGACGGCTCGTTGTCCCCGCTCAACGCAAGCAGCGAATACCCCTACGCCACCACCTGTGGCGATGGCTCCGCAGCCAATGATAGTGATAACGATGGGTTGGACGACCTGACCGAAGGCTGCCTGGGCACCGACCCCTATATGAGCGACACCGACAACGATACAATTAGCGACGCGCAGGAACTTGAGGAATTTACGGTTGGTTCACAAAGCTGGAATGGCAACCCGCTTGCGGCCGATACCAACCTGGACGGACTGACCGACAACAACGAATGGCCCGCCGCCTATGGGGGCTATGCTGATTCGTGGGACCCGGACAATGACGGCATTCCCAACATCTGGGATGAAGATAACGACAACGACGGAGTGTCGGACGGCTATGACGCGGCCCCCTTCTCCGCCACCGACTACAGTACGAAGATCAGTTTTCAGATGCGCGATAGCGGCACCTTCGATGGGTACCAGTATGTCAAGGTGCAGGTGCAGCCGGAAAATACCAACCATCTGCGCTACTCGCTCAGCCCCCTGGACTGGCCCTACGACGAAGAGGGCCAGTTCACCGATCTGGACGACTCGTCCGAAGATGTGCGCCTCGTGCCGATGCTCATCATCACCACCAACGAGGCCCCAGGCAGCTATCTTGCCGACAAATATGGCTTGCTGATTGACGATAGCGATACCGATATTGTGATGTATACCCCGCTCACGCCAGTCTACGACAACGGGCAGATAACCACCTTCCAGACACGCCTGGCGTATGGCTCCGAAGATCTGGAAGACATCCAGTGGGAAATGGAGCTTGGCTGGATGGTGCAAATGGATGTGGACAGCTATACCGATGAGACGATAGTGACCGAAGAAAGCACCATAGTCACCTATGACGATAGCTTCCGCGTGACCGGGTTGGAGATTAGCCGCTCTAGCGATGTAGAACTGGGACTCTTTGGCACACCCAAAGACAAAACCGAAGATAGCAACCTCTTCCGCCTGTTGGCCGGTCTGAACACAACCTTTCTTGCGGGAGAGGATATGGAGGGCCAGAGCGCCAACTCCATGCTCGAAGAACTCACCACCGTGCTGGACAATTCCGCGATTGATTCGTCGGAGAAGTTTGGTATCCCCGCCGGCCCCAATATCGCTACCGACTATGCAACCTACCGGCATATAGACGAGGCGATGGCCGACCTCACCCAGTCGCGCATCTTCCAATTCCTCAGCAGCAATGGCTATGATACCCCCACAACAGACGAGATGTGCAGCACCAGCACCAGCGATGAAACCTTCCCCTGTGCGTCGGTGGTGGTGGCGATGGAGCAAAAAACCGGCACCTATAGCATGGACGATATGGGCGGGATTACCCCTACCCTCAACAACGCGAGCATCAACCTCGACTCCGACGACTTTATCATGTCAACGGTACGCAACGTCAAGCTGAACATGTACGAATATCGCGCTGGCACCTGGGACGCCATCGCCAGCGAAGATATTGAGAGCATCATGCGCGACCGCTACGACCTGGGCGCGTTGGCCCAGTCGCTGCAAGCAAGCTACCCCGACGTCACCTACGCCGATCTGTACTACTGGTTGCTGGCCGGCTACACCGCCTGGAACAGTGGACAATCCAGCATCATTGCGCTGAACGATACGACCATTGTAGACACGGTGGTAGCACAAAGCGACATAGACACGCTCGTAGCCAGGCTTGACGCCGCCTTTAGCGGCACGCTCCCGCAAGACCTGTTCATCTACGCCTATAACGCCATTCAGTCCACCTTTGAAACCACCAGCACCGGCGACGTGATGGAGATACTCGAAACCATCCGCTCTGGCCTGGCGCGGCAAGTGTTGCACGAGGGCATCGAGGCACTTTCCGCGGTAGGTCTGGATGTGACGGTGCTCCAACCGATTGCCGAATTTGTTGACATGGTCGTCACCGAAACCGGCCCTGACGATGTATCCTCTTTGATGGATGAGGATTGGGCCAAGTATACCTACCTGGCTTTGATGATTGTCTATCGCCCGGCCGCCTTTGTCCTGGCCGTGGTTGCGGCCGTAAAACTGGTGCAGGTGGGTGGTACGATAGCGCTCTTTGGCAAGGCGGGACTGGCCAGCAACTTCAAAGGCCTGGGAGGGGCCATTGGTTCGGCGCTGGCTGTTATTGGTCTGGCCTTCGCGCTCTATGTGGCCTGGTCGGAGTATGACGCGGTGATGGCGCAGGCCACCACCGACTATCAGCGCACCGCCGCGCTGGTGCAGGCGATTACCGCGACGGTTGTAGCCGTCATTCTCTTTGTCCTGGCCTTTGTACCGGGCGTTTGGGTCGTCATGTCGTTTATCTACCTGCTTGACTTTATCCTCACCACTGTCACCGGCGGAAAGATAACAATCATTGACAGCGCCACCCGTGCCATCGCCAGTGTCATCTATATGTATGACATCCTCACTATGATCGATTCCGATAGTATAGACTTTGCCGGCGCAGAATCGGAGCTTGAGACGCCGGAAGATGGTATGGTGGTGGGCAATCGCTTTATCTACAAGGACACTTTTACGGCTGAATTTGAGATGCTACACTATGCCGCCACCACCGAGGACATCAAGAAGAGCGGGGCGCAAGGGCGCTACAGCGGCACCATCTCAAACAGCAGCAATCAGGTAGAAAACAACAACCAGGACGAGGATTGCCAGGGCTACAACTCAGGCACCGGCCCCTATCGCCATGACGATGTGTGGAATGCAACGCGCTGCGAGAACGACATGGCGGTGGAGATTGACCTGACCGAAGCGCGGCGCAATGTTATGTTGACCATCGAATGGGAGATAGAATACTGGTTCCGCTATAAGGAATGTTGGGTCTTTGGGGCTGACTGCGACACGGAAACGGAGCACGAGTCCATCCCCTCCGAAAAGGCTACCGACGAGGACAAAGAGGATTACAAGTTCGATGTGTACCTGGACGTGTTGCCCCAGAACCTGGACGACTTCTGGACATGGTCGGAACTCACGAACAACGACGCCGACGCCGACGGTCTGGCCGACAGCGACGAAGCGGCCCTGGGGGCCAGTACGTCGCTGTGGGACACTGACGGCGACGGTCTGAGCGACGGCTATGAATATGACCAATCGGCAAGTCTGGGCACAGACCTGACGCTGTGGGACACCGATGGCGACGGTCTGAGCGACCGTCAGGAACTCTTCATTGGCACAACTATCAATCAGAGCGATAGCGACTCCGACGGTGTACTGGATGGCGACGAAATCTACCACCGCAATCAGGATGGGAGTTGGAGTGGCGGATGGGCTGTGCAATTGCCCGGCAGCACCAGTGTGCGGATGTATGGCAATCCAACGATGGCCGATGGGGATGTTGACGGGATGGATGATGGCGTTGAGCGCGACAACAACTTTAGCCCCTACGCTTATAACGATGGCCCGCGCCTGACCGTAGACGTAACCCCGGTGGAGATAAGCCCGGATGGAGAAAAAGCGGCCTTCCTCGCGCCGGGCGAAACGGTGGAGCTTGATATGGCGCTGCTGAGTGTGGGAGCCGAGCCTATCAACGAGGAGGTGGTCATCTGCCTGCCCACGCTGCTGACCTCGGTCAATGGCGCAATACTCTACCGCAATGGGAGCAGCACCGAGCTTATCCCCACGCGCCAGGACGATAGCAGCGCCGAATGTGGTACGCGCTACACCTGGGATTTCAGCACCGACAACCTGCTGCTGCTGCAAGGCGAAACCATCTCAACCACACTCCAGGCCACGGTTGATCCGGCGCTGGTCAACACGACGCAGGGAGAGATTGCAGTGACGGTGGGCTACGACGGCGGCACGCTGCAAGAAACGGCCATGCTCAAGGTTGACCGCGACACCCCCTCGGTAGCGATAACCGCCCCCGCCGATGGCGACATCCTGAGCGGTAGTAGCTATGTGGTGGGCGGTACGGCCGGCGACACGACCTCGTGGATTGAAACGGTGGAGGTGGTGTTGCCCGCCGCGAGCGACTTTACCGCGGCGGAAGGGGACGAAGCGTGGGCCAGTACATGGACACTGCCCGCCGACGGCACCTATACCGTGCGAGCGCGGGCCACCGACTATAAGGGCAACACCAGCAACGAGGACACCGTCACCGTGCTGGTGGACAACACCCCACCCACTATCAGCACCAGCATTGTTGATGGCAGCTTTGTGGCCGTCAATCAAGAGCAGTCCACAGTGGCGTTGAACGGAAGCGCCAGCGACCAACTTGCCGGTCTGGCCCGTCTGCAAATTCGTATTGACAGCGGTGCATGGCAGACCATCAGCATGGCAGAGAGCGCCCCGACCAGTTACAACTGGAGCTACACCTGGAACCTGGATGGCGAGTCTGCCCAGGGCGACCATACTATTGCGCTGCGGGCCTGGGACGAGGCCGGGCATATGAGCAGCATTGAGCGGCGCACTGTGGTGGTTGACCTCGTGCCGCCGGGTAGTCTGCTGCTGGATGCCGGCTTTACCAGCGACGACTTGCCGCTGGTGAAGGACACCAGCGAGCTTGACCTGGATGGCTACGTCAATGACCTGGCCAACGTACCCGACCCGCTCGAAGAGCGCCAGCCCCTCAGCGGTAACATTGACCCTATTAACGATGCTTCGGTCTGGCTTGAGGTTTCCTCGGTGGAGGATACCAGCGCTGGTCTGAGCGCGGTCTGGCTTGGCGACATCAACGGAGACGGCCGCAGCGATCTGGCCGTCGGGATGCCGGGCAGTGACGATGGGGCCGGGCGCGTGGCCATACTCTACGGACGCGGAGGCGACTGGCCCGTGCAACCCGACTCTGAAGCCATTGCCGACAGTAGCACCTCCTTTGTGGGGGCCAGCGGCGCGGGCATCGGTGCATATATTGCCGCTGCCGGCGATGTGAATGGCGATGGCTATGACGACTTTATGATAGGCGACCCGACCAATAACCGCGTCTTCCTGGTCTTTGGCCATGGGGGTCAGTTCGGGCGCGACCAGTCGCTCACGGAAGAGCGGGTGGGGGCGTGGAGCATCCTATCCCCGCCGGAGGGCGAACAGATTGGTTCGCACATTGCCGCGGCCGGCAACGTGAACGGTGACGAGTTCCAGGACGTGCTGATCAGCACCAGCAGCGGCAATACCTATGTACTGGCCGGGCACACCTCGCCCTGGACTGGCACCACCGACATTGCCAACGACTACGCGCTCCTGGTTTCCACGGGCAGCACGGCTGTTGCGGCCGGCGTGGGCGATATTGATGGCGACCTGTATGACGATTTTGCGATTGCCGACCCGGCCGGGAGCGGCGTCTACCTCTTCAGCGGCAGCAGCGACTATACCAAACAGGCCGCACTGTCATTCAGTCTGGGCGACGGGCAGAATCTGGGCGGGAGCAGCAGCAGCAACACGAGCATCGCCGCGCTCGGCGACGTGAGCGACGACGGACAGGACGACTTCATCTTTAGCAGCGGCTCCGCGCCAGTACTGGTACTGGGGCACGATGGGAGCGGGAGCATCAGTAGCGTTGCCCTTGGCGGCTACACCGCCACCCCCGACCGCTTTGTTGCGGCGGCGGGCGACGTAGATGGCCAGGGACGCAACGACATCATTATCGGCGTGACCGACGGGGGCGACAAGGACGCCTACCTGCTGCGGGGCGAAGACTTCAACGGATCGCAGTCGCCTGTTTTCCCCGTACATGCCACCTTCGAGGGCGTTGATCAGGTGGCGTCTGCGCCACACATTGCCGTTGCCGACCTGAACTGCGACGACTCCTCCGACGTGTTGCTCATCCCCATCGAAGCCACGACCGACCGCTACCTACCGGACGGTCTGGGCTACAGTAGCCTGCCCACGCTGGAACAGCAAGACCTGCCCTCCTATGTGGGCGAGGACAGCGACGGAGCCAGCGCGGGGCAACTCTCTATCGCGCCCCTGTCGCCCGCCAATAGCACCGTAGCCGTGGAAAACTGGTACTTTGTGGATGACGACTACTGCGCCACCTGCGACAACGATGGCTACATCTGGAACGATACCGCCTTTGCCACCATCCAGGATGCGCTCAACGCCGCCTCGCTGGCCGAGAACGCGCAGATTACGGTACGCCCCGGTGTCTACGATCCCTTCACGGTTGACCCCACCAGCAACATGGGAGAGAACTACGTGAGCATTGTCGGGACATCGGCCGATGCAGTCTTTATCAATGGCGGCGGGAGCGGCACCGGCGTGAGCATCGCCAACGCCGACGGTATCGCGCTCTCGAATATGACCATTCGCAACGTTGACGTGGGCGTGCGCCTGAGCAGCGCGGGCGAGGATGGACACACCAACGAAGATAACCGCATCATCCTTGACCATCTGTTGATAGACGACTTCACCACCTATGGCATCGAGAGCGACCGCACCAGCACGGTGTATATCCAGCATTCGACACTGGCCGGTGACGAGAGCGCCACCCGCATTTACATTGACCCGGTTGGCTCCTCTATCTCGCGCAGTTGGGCAGACCTGAGCGGCGACGACCCGATGCCCGAAACGGGCGCCAACCGTGGCGGTCTGGCCTCCGATGGCGACACCCTGGTGGCCTACGTTGGTATGCCACAATATTCCGCCTACAACGGGTTCTACTCGATGTGGAACTACCGCTACACACCGAGCAGCGGATGGGAAACCACCAGCGACATCCAGAGCGACGAGTACTGGGACAGCGACACGCGCATCATCCCGCCGCTGTACGATACAACCAACCTGACCCCGCTCACGGACGACGGGAATCATGTATTTGCCCTGAGCGGTGAAGGCGCAACCGGCACTATCCACACCATCCATGTGCATGGCGACTATGTGATTGTGGGGGGCGAATTTACCCATGTACGCAACAGCAGCGGACGTCTCCACCACGCACTGAACCTGGGGCGCTACCGAATCAGCACCGACAACTGGTATTCCCAGAATGCCGGCGTTGACGGCCCCATCTACGACCTCGACACCGACGACATCGGACACCTGCTCGTGGGCGGCGATTTCGACCACGAGTACGAATACTCAGGCAATTTTGGTACGAATGGAATCGCACCGCACGGCAACGCGGCCAGCACCTATAACTCGCCCAATGGCGACATAAGCGCCATGCAACTGTGCGGCCCGAATGGCGACTACGACAACTCTATTTTCGGGCTGCCAGGCCCGATCTATGCTGTGAACGCCACCGACCTGCGCCAGACTTCCTTTGGCGACGCCTTCGTCTTCGGCGGCGACTTCGACGCGAACTGTGGCGGCAGCAGCAGCAACATCATCTACTACAAGGACACCAGCGAAGGCCTGACCAATGATGGGAGCGAGTTTGGCGGCAAACAGGGCTGGAAAGACTACTTCAACTGGAGTGCTACGCCACCCACCGATCCGGTGGTCGCCATTGTACGGCTTGGCGAAGAGTATGACAACGGGTACGACTCGCTCGGTAAGGACTGGGCCTACCACTACGTCGCCACCTACAACTTCAGCAGTGGGGCCTCCGCGGTCTACGAATACTACCCCGGCGACCAGTGGGGCACCTACACCCCCTCCGACCCGGTGTGGGACAACTTGAACCTGGGCTTTAACGGTCGGGTACGCAAACTGGCCCTGGATGAGAGCAGCAGAACCCTCTACATCGTGGGCGACTTCACCTCGCCCCACAACGGTATTATGACCTACAACATTGACACTGGCGCAACGGGCGGCCTTGGCAGCGGGCTGAACGGGCCGGTCTACGATATAGCCCTGAATGGGAGCGACGTTTATGTGGGCGGGCAGTTTAGCCAGGCCGGCGGTGTGACCGTGGATGGCGTGGCAAAGTGGAACGGCTCCGGCTGGGAGTCGGTTGGCGCAGATGTCGTCCCCGACGCGGGCAGCGGTGCCAGCAATAGCACCGTCTCGGCTATCTTCTTCAATAGCAACCGCCTCTACATTGCGGGCGACTTCGAGCAGGTGGTCACGAGCAGCGGTACCACGCTCGGCAACATCGCCTACCTGGACACAACAACGGACGAATGGCACATGCTTGGGAGCGCCATGACCCCCTCGACCTACTGGTCAGACCTCGCTACCAAAGAGTGGTATGGGTGGGAATACACAACCGGGGATGTGATAGCGTCTCCCGCAGCGCAAGCCAGCGACGGAACGCACCTCTACGTCACCGAACAGAGCACAACCAATCTCTACCGCTACGAAAACATTATCGGCACGCGCACATTGCTGAACAGCGGTGCCCCGACCCCCGGCGACGGTAGCACGATGATTGCTGTAGATAGCACGCTCTACCTCTTCCAGGGGGGTAGCAACGGCTTCTATAGCTATGCTATTGATAGCGACACCTGGACGCAAGAAGCTGATGCGCCCTTCAGCGGTGCGGTAGGCAGCGGGGCAGACTTCGCGTGGGACGGCGGGTTCTACCTCTACGCCACCCGTGGCGACTCAACCAAAGAATTTGCCCGCTTCAACACCGCATCGCGGCTGTGGGAGAGCCTGGAAGAGCTGCCCGGCGTCGTCAACGATGGCGCGGGGTTGGCAATGGTCGCAGGTAATCTCTACGCCACCAGCGGCGACGGCTCATCCAACTTCTACGTCTACGCCGGTGTGGGGCAGGGCGATATTCGAATGACGCTACAAGAGAATGCCTTTGTCGCGCCCGAAAGCGCCGCCAACTCGGTATGGATTGCGGCCCACCCCAACGCCTACGAAGACTACATGGTAGATGATGGTGGCGGCAACCAGTGGGTGAGCAGCAGCAGTGCCTCCTGGACCCAGACGACGTGGGAAACACCGATAACGCATAGCACGGCAAACCTGGTAGACACCGCCAACAGCGTCTATCGCACATCCGACGGAAGCACCCTGACAGCCGGCTACTACACCCCCGACACCCGCGAGGTCTACGTCTCGCCCAACTTCTGCGCTACCTGCGACAACGACGGCCTTACCTGGAACGTGGACGCCTTTACCAGCATCCAGAAAGCTATGAACAGCGGCGCACAGCGCGTCTATGTCCGCGCTGGTATCTACCGCGAAACCCTTACGCTACACAACGGCGTGGAAGTAATCGGGGCGGGCGCCGACTCGACCATTATCAAGTCCCCGGTGGGTTCCAGCGCGTCGGCTATCGTCTCGGCCAGCGGCATCAACGCCCGCCTGTCGCGGGTATCGCTGGTGGGCGACGGCTCGATTGATGGGCTTATTGTCAACAGCGACGCCATTTCTGTCACACTGAGCCGCAGCATCGTACGCGATACCGACACGGCCATCTGGTTGGATGGCAGCGCCACCAACACCGAAATAACCAATAACACGATTGTCAATAACCAGTCCGGCGTGGAGGCTACCAACTGCGCTCGCATCAATGTTCGCAACAACACCTTTGCCTACCAGAGCGGTGCGGCGCTAGACTTTAGCGACCCCAACGAGCCAGATTTGCCCGCCGCCTGTAGCGGTATGCTTGACCCCTTGCACACCTACAACGCCTACTGGAAGAACGGTAACAACTTCACGGTCAATGGTAACGTGGTGGAACTTTCAGAGCCGGGTATCGTGGTGGAAGACCCGCAGTTTGAAAATGCCAGCGCCCACAACTACCGCCCCGACGACGATTCGGCACTGGCCGGCGCGGGTAGCCCCTACGACCCGGTACCGCCCGGTACTGGGAGCAGCGTGGACATTGGCTATATGCAAGACGGGCGGGCCTCGCTCTATGTGGATAAAGACTATTGTGAAACCTGCGACAACGACGGACTGGAATGGCAGGTTGAGGCCTTCTCCTCTATCCAGGATGCCATCAACACGGCCGAAACGGACGTAACCACGACAGCATGTGGCGTCGTCATTGAGGATGAAAGCTCCTGCTACCAGCTTTCGATTGGTGTGGCGGCCGGTACCTACAACGAAAACATCACGATGAAGAGCCGCGTGAAACTGGTGGGGAGCGGTGCAAACCAGACCTTTGTTCGTAGCACCGATGGGAGCGCGGTCTTTACGATTGACGACGCGCACCACGTCAGCATTCACGGCCTGTCCATTGAGAATGCCAGCAGCAGTGCCGGGGTGCTGGTTGACAACGGCTCGCATACGATTAGCATGACCCACAACCTGATACACAGCAACCAGCACGGTATCATCTTCCGCAATGGCTCATCCGGTGAAGTGTCCTTCAGTACGATTGCCGACCACACGAGCGGCGCGGGTGTGGCCGCCGATGGCGACAACACCTGGATCAACGTCAACAACAGCATTCTGTCCAACAATCAGGATGGTCTGTACACCAGCAACAACGGACAGATTTTCAGCAGCTATAACCTGCTCTACAACACAAGCCAGGACTACCGCGACGATGCCGCAACTGGTCTGTCCGAGGGGACGGGCGACATGGTGGGACTTGATCCGCTGCTGGATGCCAGCTATCTCCCCGGCCTCTCGTCGCCGGCCCTCGATACCGCCGACCCGCTCGAAACGCCGGCCTATGGCGGCGGGAGCCACGCCGACCTGGGCTATACCGAAGTTGCGGCCGTGCCCATCGTCATCTTGCCCGGCGCACAGCAACAATCCTGTGCCGAAGGAAACTCCGGCGTGAAGTCGGTGAGCCTGGGAAGCTCCCACGTCAGCGACGCTACCACGCCGATTGACGATACCCACCCGGACACCTGGAACACCGCTACACTGAAGAGTCCGGGCGATGGCGCATCCTACTGGGAAAACGCTACCCTTTCCGCCACACAGGACGGTCTGCACCGCATCTATGCCCGCGCCACCGACCAGCAGGACAACGTGACCGAGGATGGGGCCGAATATGTGGGCGCGTTCATTCTGGACAGCACCCCGCCAGAGATTACTTTGACCACCGCCAACCCCACCGACGTTGCCGACGGCGCGGCTATCTTGCTGCAAGCCGAGGTGAAGGACTATGCCCCCACTGGCAGCGGCACCTTCTTTGCCATTGACGAAATCTACTTCGACGTAGACGGGAAGAAAGTGATTGCCCAATGGAGCGACCCCGACTGGGAGGCCGACCACGATACCCAGACGGCCCGCGCCTTCGAGGCCTGGGTTCCGCTCACCAGCAGCAGCAACGACGTGACAGCCTTTGCTATAGACCGTGCCGGCAATGTGGGCGGCAGCAGCAGCGCCACCGTGACGACCAGCGGCAATGATGTGGTGACAATTAGCTCGCACGAAGCCAGCGACGCGGCCAGCACTGAGAACGTCACGATTGAAGGGTATGTCCGCTTTGCCAGCACCAGCGGCGGGAACGTGCGGGTGCGCGTAACCGGCTCGGACACCACGGTCTACAGCGCCACCCTGGAATACCCCGGCCAGATTAGCACCGCCTGGAGCGCCGACATCGTCCTTGACGAGGGCGAGGGAACCTACACCGTTCAGGTTGACGCGAAGAGCAGCGGGAGCTATGGCCCCGCCCAGACTATTACGATTGCCTATGACACCAGCAAGCCAGTGATTAACGCGACCTCGCCGGACAATGGTTCCTATGTCGGGGCGACCGTGAATCTGAGTGGGAGCGTGAGCGATAGCAACGGCATTGACACGGTGAGCCTGAGCTTTGACGATGGCTGTACATGGGAAGAGGCCAACCTGAGCGGCGATACCTGGGATGGCGCATGGACACCGGCTGGTGGTGGCGACAATCAGAGCTACTCCTTCCTGGTGCGCGTCACCGACAAGGCCGGCAACGCTACCATAGAAAAGCGTCGTGTGGTAGTTGACACCACCCCTCCCGACGGACTGACCCCTGTCAGCTTCAACTATCCCGAAGGGAGCTATCTGGATGACATTACCTACTCGCTGGTAATGACCTGGACTGATGTCATTGACGAGAGCGGCAGCAGCAGTGTGCAGGTGCGGGTCAACCAGACGAGCAACGATACGCCCGATAGCAGCGACACGCCAACCAGTCCGGACACCAACCAGCATAGTGCGGCCCTTGACGCCAGTGGCGAATGGTATGTCCATATTGGCGCGACTGACGCAGCCGGCAACCGCATCAACCAGACCTATGGCCCCTGGTATGTGAGCGACAAGGACAGCACATGCC
Organism: Chloroflexaceae bacterium; assembly: GCA_034437375.1. Taxonomy (GTDB): domain Bacteria; phylum Chloroflexota; class Chloroflexia; order Chloroflexales; family Chloroflexaceae; genus JAAUSY01. The sequence continues at coordinate 13,605 of DAOTUK010000178.1, forward strand.
AGGATCGGGTGAAACTGCTGGACTTCGACGGCTATCTCGATATTGACGGGGACGAGTGGAGCAGCACCACCGAAATGCTTGACGATGACGAACGCTCTGGTCAAACACAACAACTCTATACCGCGTGGGACGGCACCAACGTGTATCTGGGTTGGCAAGGGGCCCGCTGGAAACTGGACGGACGCATGTAGCCTACCTTGACATCACCAGCGGGAGCGGCTCGACAACCCCCGCCAACGGCTACCAGCACCCTGCGCTGCCTTTCCAGGCCGACTATGCGTTGGAAGTGTGGGGCACGGGCGATAGCGATGGGCAACTGTGGAATGCCAGCGGCGGCGTATGGATGCAAGATGCGGCCGGACTGGACTTTGTCCACAACAGCAACAACAATGGCGGTACCGAGATACGCCTGCCCTGGAATATTCTGAGCCTTTCGGAAGTGCGCTTGCTGGTGGTGGCGCTCGATGACGATGGCGATGTGTGGAGCGTCTTCCCCACCACGAACGCTCTGGACGCGACCACCTGGGATGAGGCGTATGCCTGGGCCGATATGTGCAACGTGAGCGCCCCGGCCGATGGGCAACCCCAATCGAAGCACGCCACGCTCTCGATGACCGCGCAGCAGAGCGCCGACTCGATGTGGGGGCCGGGCGACACTATTGAGTATACCATCACGATTGACAATAGTGAGTCGGATGAGGCCCTTAGCGGTCTGGAGCTTGACCTGTCCGCGACAACCGGCCTGAGCTTCGAGAGTGTCATAGCCAACGGGGCGACCTGCGACCCCGCTTGCAACGCTGGCTCCAACACCTGGTTGTTCAACCTGCCCACGTTGCCCGCGCTCACCACCCATACCATCGTTGTGACCGCCCGCCTCGCCAGCGACCTGAGCGCCATTGACTACGTGAGCGCCACGGCCAACCTGCGCCTGCCCACCATCAGCGCCGCGGACATTTCTAGCGTCACCTATCGCAACCGCACCGATGGCGTACCGCCCACGGCTACCATTGCGGCCCCCTACACGCTCATACCTGGCGCAAACCGCACTATTGGCGGCACGGCCCAGGATGGTGACGGTATTGGGGTGCAACAGGTGGAGGTCTGGACCGAGTCGAGCAACACCTGGGAAGTCGCCAGCGGCAAAGCCTCGTGGAGCTATACCATTGCTAATGTCCCGTCACAGCAAGACTTTATGGTGAAAGTACGCGCTACCGACTACTTTGGCAACACTGGTGCTGAAGCCGAATATACCTTTACCGTTGACACGGTGGCCCCCGATGTCACGCTCGATTTGCCGTCGGCGGTGAGCGGTGCGACGGTGTCCCTGCCCGGCACCGCTACCGAGACCTTCCCCGATGGTGGGGTGGTTGAGTTGGTGGAAGTGCAGATAAGCGCCACCCAGTCGGATACCGCCCTCTGGAACACGGTTCAATCGCTGGTGGCGCAACAAACTGGTAGCGGCTACGATTGGGACTATACGTGGATACTGCCCACGCTGGATGGTGAGGAGCGTTGGGTTCGGGCCCGCGCGACCGATGCGGCCGGCAACATCAGCACCCCGACCGACTGGCAGGCCATCCGGGTTGACACCGTGTCGCCGGTACTCACTGCAACGGGCACCCTTCAAAGCGTCCAGATAGGGAACTATCGCAATGGCCAGAGCGGTGGGGCCGTGTTGGAAGGCACCGTCACTGATGGGGATAGCGTGGCGCTCGTGACAGTGCTGGTCTTCCCGCCCGACGGCTCCTCTTACGAAGAGTATGCCACGGTCAATGGCGACACCTGGAGCTATAGCCCCGATTTCACCGGGCAGAACGAGACGGGATATTATCGCTTGCAAGTGGTAGCCGAAGACGCGCAAGGCAATACAACGACCAGTACCCCCTTTGCGCTTGAGGTTGAACCCGGCGGTGACAAGTTGCCCGATCCCGGCGACCAGGATGATAGCGCCGACGATCCCGCCGACGATCCCGCCGACGATCCCGCCGACCAGGATGATAGCGCCGACACGGTAACGATTGTGAGCAGCGGTGGTAATTCGCTGGCCACTGGTGCGGAGGTCACGTTCGAGGCCAGTATCGGTAGCGATGGCGGTAGTAACAGCGATGACGGCAGCAACGTAACCTATACCTGGGACTTTGGCGACGGGACGACGGCCACAGCGGGAGCAAGGTACAACACACCTACCGCGAAGATGGTACCTATACCGTTACGGTTACGGCCGAAACTGAAGCGGGCACCGTCACCGAAACGTATACCGTTGTGGTGGAATCGGTGGCTGACCTGGCGCTCATCCTGCCGGAGTTTGCCGAGCTTATCGCTCCCGGTACGCCGTTTGAGTACCCGCTCTCGCTGCACAACACGGGGCCCTCCGACGCCAGCAACGTCGTCCTGACCTATACCCTGCCCGATGGTATGCAACTGCTCAACGGGCCGGAGTATTGCCAGCAGAGCGGGCTAACCGTTACCTGTACGATCAGCGCCCTGGAGGCCGACCAGCAGCAGGAGTTGACGATGACCTTCAGCACCGATACCCTGCCGTCCGATGGGGGCATCATTGTTACCACTATCTCATCTGATGCGAACGATCCCGACGGCGAGAACAATAGCGCCAGAATCCATATTCGACCGGACGTTGTGCCAGGGGCTGTGCCGTCCAGTATCGAGATCACTATTCGCAATAGCGACAGCGTACCGCCCGGCGGCATCTTGAAGTACATCATCACCTACCGTAACAATGGTGGTGCGACGGCTCACAACGTTTTCATTTGGATTGACAAGCCTGCGCAGACCCACTATTTTGGGGCGACAAGCACGCCGGGTTGGGAGCCGGGCGGGGCCGCGCTGAGCAGTGATACCGCCGCCAGTGGCGACTATCGCTACGAGGTGGGTACGTTGGAGCCGGGCGAAAGCGGTCAGGTTGTCTTTGCAGTACGCCTTGATGAGGCGGTGGCTGTGGGTACGGAGATAACCACGCGCGCTACCATCATTGGGGAGAGCGATGCGACTGAGTCCACGGCTGAAGCAACCGCCGAGGCCACGGCTCGCGTTGGACTCCATAGCATCCATCCGGTGGTATATGGCAAGTCGTCCGAGTAGTTCGGGCGCGGAAGGGAACAGAGGACTGTTTGTGGGGGGGCGGCCATCGAAGGAAGGGCCGTCTCCCTGTTCGCTGCCCTGGTTCTATCAGCTATTGCTCCTGGCTTCCCTGCTAACTGTTCTGTACTATGATGTTTTCAACGTTGTTGTTCGCCGTTACTCGCGGTTTTCAAGTGGTGGTTCAATAAAATAATTCCAGTCCAGGTTCACACCAAGTAGAATGATCAAGGTCAATGCTATGGGGGTCAGTAACAAGCGCCAGGGCAAGCGTGTCGCCTACCAACAGCAACCCTTCTACATTCGTGACACCGGGGGCAACTTCGTTAATAAAGAGTTCCGGAATAGTGTATATTCGCCCGTGAACAACATTGGAACAGGAACGAACGATAAGGATAAATTTCACAATCTCAAATAAACGTATGAGCCATTAGAAAGCGATATTGTGATTACGAGTACCTCACAAACAGGCACCACAACTCGTTGTTTCAAAGCTCATACGTTGTTCGTCGCTATTCTTTAGCGTAGCGATACGGGCAAGAAGAAACTTGCGAGAATGGGCATTCTGGTGTGTTCCACCAACGACATTTTGGGCATTCCAGTGGTCATGGAAGTTCTTTTTTCTTGAGAGAATGGTTATTCTCTCAAGCTCATAAGCATAGCCCTTCAGCAGTCAGACTTTGTGAAATTTGTTGTAAGCGTTCGTTTCTGTTCCGGTGTTGTTCACGGGCGTGGCCGCCCACAGCCCGGCTTGCTGCTCTCGCGCCGTGGTCTGGGCGGCCTGGAACTGCGTCTGGTAGCGGTAGGGGCGGTTGTAGGTGTACTCGAAGGCGTACCCTTCGGCAATCAGCACGAGGTTGACCAGGCGGCCATCGGGCAACCACACGTAGCGCAGCATGCGTCCGTACTGGTCAGCATCGCCCTGGCTCTGGTCGGCTTCGAGCAGCACGACCTGTCACTGCAACAACGCGCTGGCCCGCTCGGACGCCTCGCGCCCGAAGCACTCCATAGGCCTGGACGGGTGCTTTGTTTCGGGCGTGTCCATCCCAAGCATGCGGATGCGCTGCTCCACGCCGCCGATGGTCACATCGAGCGTATCACCGTCCACGACGTTGCTAACCCTGGCTTCCGTGAGTCCATCGGGCATGGGGGGCATGCTGTCGAAGGTTGTCGGGTCAATCTCATCCGCCGCGCCGTTGCACGCGGTCAGGGCCAGAGCGATGCACAGTACCAGGAGCAGGCGGCGGGTGGTCATAGGTTCTGTCCGCATCCGTCGTCCCATAAACCCCTCACCCCCGCCGCCGATTGCGTGGATACCCGCGCCGCTGCGGGGAGCGACGGGTGGGTCAGTAGCGCTCT
>DAOTUK010000179.1:0-46461 GCA_034437375.1 Chloroflexaceae bacterium
GCGAGGCGGGGCCGTGAGCCGGGAGGCGAGGGGGCGAGAAGCGAGGGGGCGGGCGGAGCGCGAGACGCTCGCGCTCCCAGGTTCGTACCCCCAAACAGTGCCCCCCCCATAGCTCACGCCGAAGGCGCAAATAGGTGTTCCGTGGTATCGTGTGCGTTCGCATCACCTATCCTCGCCTCACGTCTCACCTGTCACTGGTATCACCCCCCGTACGAGGGGCTATCGTCACACCTATGGGAGCATGGTAGAATGGAGCAAACTATTCAGCGGTGAATACGTAAAACCAATGGAGATGAAAAAGATGAATACTTTTGGGGCGAAAGCCACGCTCAATGTTGGAAGTCGGCCGTACGAGATATTCCGTCTTGATGTTTTGGAGAAGGAGGGGCTTCCAGTAGCCCGCCTGCCCTTCTCGCTCCGTATTTTGCTAGAAAACCTGCTGCGGAACGAGGACGGACAAACTGTGACCGCCGATGATATTCGTTTCCTTGCAAATTGGCAAGCGGGCGCAATCCCCGACCGCGAAATAGCCTACCGTCCCGCCCGAGTCCTTTTGCAAGATTTTACTGGTGTGCCGGCCGTGGTAGACCTGGCCGCCATGCGTGACGCGATGGCCGCCATGGGCGGCGACCCGTCGCGTATCAACCCCTTGCAGCCAGCAGAACTGGTGATTGACCACTCTGTCCAGATAGACGCTTTTGGGACTGATGAGGCGTTGCGTATCAACGCCGAAATTGAATTTGAGCGCAACCAGGAGCGCTACGCCTTTTTGCGGTGGGGGCAACAAGCGTTTGAGAATTTCAAGGTTGTGCCCCCCGATACGGGCATTGTCCACCAGATAAACCTGGAATATCTGGCGCGGGTAATATTTGCCAACCCGCAAACGCAGCAAGCCTATCCCGATACGCTGGTCGGCACCGACTCGCATACCACCATGGTCAACGGTCTGGGCGTGTTGGGGTGGGGCGTGGGTGGTATCGAAGCAGAGGCGGCCATGCTTGGGCAGCCGGTTTCGATGCTCATTCCGCAGGTCGTCGGCTTTCGGTTGGTGGGCGAACTAGCCGAAGGGGCCACCGCCACCGACCTGGTGTTGACGGTGACGCAGATGTTGCGGCAACGGGGCGTGGTAGGAAAATTTGTCGAATTTTTTGGGCCCGGCCTGGCCAATCTACCGCTGGCCGACCGCGCCACCATTGCCAATATGGCCCCCGAATATGGCGCGACCTGTGGTATCTTCCCGATAGATGCGGAAACGTTGCGCTATCTCTCCTTTAGTGGCCGCCCATCTGAACAGGTTGCGCTGGTGGAAGCCTATGCCAAAGAGCAGGGCCTCTTCCACACCCCCGATACCCCCGACGCCACCTATAGCGATACGTTGGAGCTTGACCTGCGCACAGTTGAGCCAAGCCTGGCCGGCCCGCGCCGCCCCCAGGATCGCCTGGCCCTCTCCGACGCCAGACCGATTTTTATGCAGGCCGCTAATAGTATGCTTCAGAGCGGGAATGCTACCCAGAAGGAGATTACCGACTTTGCGGCCGACCCCTCCGCCGTCGCGTGTACTATAGATGGGCAGGCGTGTACGCTGCACCATGGCTCGGTCGTTATCGCCTCGATTACCAGTTGTACCAACACGTCGAATCCGTCGGTACTGATAGCGGCGGGCCTGGTGGCGAAGAAAGCGGCCGAACGCGGCTTGATGACAAAGCCGTGGGTCAAAACGTCGCTGGCGCCCGGCTCCAAAGTTGTGACAGAATACCTTCACAAAGCCGGCCTGACCCCCTATCTCAACCAGCAGCGCTTCCACGTGGTTGGCTATGGCTGCGCCACCTGTATTGGCAATAGCGGGCCCCTGCCCGCCGACGTGTCCGAGGCGATTAGCAAGGGCAACCTGATTGTGTGTTCGGTGCTGTCGGGCAACCGCAATTTTGAAGGGCGGGTGCATGCTGAGGTACGCGCCAACTATCTCATGTCGCCGCCGCTGGTTGTGGCCTATGCGCTGGCCGGGCGTATGGATATAGATATGCACAATGACCCGCTTGGGCAGGATAGCCAGGGCAACCCGGTCTATCTGCGCGATGTCTGGCCCACTCGCCAGGAGGTGCAAGAGCTTGTCGAAACGTCGCTACAGTCGGAGATGTTCCAGCAGGTGTATGCGGATGTGTTCAAGGGCGACGACCACTGGAACTCGCTACAGGTGCCCCAGGGCGATCTGTTTGCGTGGGACGGGGGCTCAACCTATGTGCGCAAAGCGCCCTACTTCGAGGGGATGGGCCGCGACGCGCCAGAGCGGGTGCAGGAGATTGAGGGGGCGCGGGTGCTGGCGATGCTTGGCGATAGTGTGACCACCGACCATATTTCGCCTGCGGGCAGCATCAAAGCCTCGTCTCCCGCCGGTATCTACCTTATCAACCAGGGCATTGAGCCGAAAGATTTTAACTCGTATGGTTCGCGGCGCGGCAACCATGAGGTGATGGTACGGGGTACCTTTGCCAATGTACGCTTGCGAAACCAACTGGCGCCCGGTACCGAAGGCGAATTTACCACCTACCTGCCGACGGGCGAAGTAACCAGCATCTACGACGCGGCCATGCGCTACCAGGAGAGCAATACACCGTTGATGGTGCTGGCCGGCAAGGAGTATGGCTCTGGCTCTAGCCGCGACTGGGCGGCCAAGGGGCCCTCGCTGCTTGGTATTCGGGCGGTGCTGGCGGAAAGCTACGAGCGTATTCATCGTTCTAACCTGGTTGGTATGGGTATCTTGCCATTGCAATACAAGGAGGGCGAGAATGCCGAAACACTTGGCTTGAGCGGGCACGAAACGTTTGATATTGTCGGTTTCTCCGATGCCGTGTCCAACGGGTTTGCCAACGGTCGCCTGGTCAAGATAGTGGCGTATGGCGATGGGAACATCAAAGAGTTTGAGGTGTTGGTACGTATAGATACGCCCCAGGAGATACACTATTACCGCAACGGCGGTATTTTGCAATATGTGCTGCGCCAGTTGCTGAGCGCATAGGGTTATCCGTTCCGCAAGGGTTTACAAGCCAGGTGGACGCTTCCTGGGAGCGCGAGCGTCTCGCTCGCGCTCCCAGGGGTTTCTCCTCCGCGCCGCTCCGCGCCGCTCCGCTCGCTTCCCCGCTTCCCCGCTTCCCCGCTTCCCCGCCGCTCGCCTCCCCGCTTCCCCGCCGCTCGCCTCCCCGCTTCCCCGCCTCGCGCCTCGCGCCTCCCCGCCTCGCGCCTCGCGCCTCCCCGCCTCGCGCCTCACAAAAGGTAACAGAACTCGTTTGACCCTCGTTCATACATGGTAAAAGAGCCAGAGCACACTCACCAGCAACCAGTCGTGCCGCGTGTGGGCTACCCCTGGGGAGTACATGCCGGCTTACACCAGGAACCCGCATATGAAAAGACCTGTTACTATTGTCCCATATAATCCTGAATGGAAGCGTATGTACCAGGAGGAGTCCGCCCGGCTTGGCGCTGCACTCCAACCGCACATCGTTGCGTTGTACCACGTTGGCAGCACGTCCATTCCCAACATTCTCGCCAAGCCGATTATAGATATTTTGATTGAAGTGTACCGCATTGAGGTTGTAGATACGCTTACCGAGACGATGCAACAGCAAGGCTACCGGGCGCATGGGGAGCATGGGTTGCCAGGGCGGCGCTTCTTTTCGAAAGATACGGCTGCGGTTCGCTCGCACCATGTCCACATATTCCAGAGCGGCCACCCCGATATAGCACGTTTGCTTGGGTTTCGAGACTATATTCTGGCAAACCCGGACGCAGCCCAACGCTATAGCCTGCTAAAGCAGGAGTTAGCGCGGCGGTTTGCCAACGATAGCGAGAGCTATACCGAGGCCAAGACCGACTTTATCCGTAGCATAGAGCGGCTTGTGCAGCAGGAAGCGTAAAGCGGCAACCTGCTCAATATCGCCAGGAACTCCACGATGCCCCCGCGCAGGGGGTGGTATCGTGTTATCCCCCCGAACGAAGCCTACCTATCCCTGCTTTACCCGTAAACAGGTATGTTAGTCGGAATCGGTATCGCGCATAGAGGGCGGCGTTATGGTGGGGCTCACGTCGGGGGTGCTGGTTGGTATTATCGTATCGCTTAATACCCCGGTACTGGTGATTGGTTTTGGTACTGGTGTGTGCGATAGGGCCGTCACTGTCATGGTCGGGCGTCTGGTTGTTCGCGTCTCCTTGACTTCATTGACTTTATTGGTTGTTGAGATTGTCCTGGTGTCCGATAGGTTATCGGTCGGGCGTATGGTATGTGTTGTGGTCAAGGTACCGGTGGGCGACAGGGTGCCGGTGGGCGACAGGGTGCCGGTGGGCGACAGGGTGCCGGTGGGCGACAGGGTGCCGGTGGGCGACAGGGTGCCGGTGGGCGACAGGGTGCCAGTGGGAGTCAATGGGGTGGTATCGCTCACAATGGTGGTTGTGGGCGACTCCGTTGGTGTGGGCGAGCCGGTCGGTGTGCGCGAGGGTATTGCTGTAGGTGTCGGTGTGCCCGTGGCATTGGGCGTAGGAGTCCTTGTCTGGCTTTGTGTTGCACTGGGGTCTGGCGATGGGGTGGTGATGGGCGTGGGTGTGGTCGGCGTGGTGGTGGGCGTGGTCGGCGTGGTGGTGGGCGTGGTCGGTGTGCTGGACGGGGTGGGCGTGCTGATTGTCCATGAGGTAACGATAGTTGAGGTTACCGTAGGCGATTCTCGCAGCGGTGGTATGGTCGCCCCCAGAACGGGCGTTGCCGGTGGGGTTATCGTGCTGCTCAGGGCGCTGGTTTCTACCAACGGGCCCAGGGGCGTTGCTTCGGCGGTTTGCGCATGGTTGGGCGAAAGCACCGACGGCAGATGGATGAAGGATCGTTTCGGTGTTTCCGAAGGGGATTCCGAGGAAACAGGGGTATGGGTGTCCTCCCCGTCCGTGGCGGTGTTTTCGGCGGCTACTGCGGGCGTTTGTGTCTGGGTAGCGGTTGGTTGTTCGGTTGGCGTTCTCGTATCGGTTGGCATCCGCACAGGTTGCTCCGTCGTTGCGGTTTGCGCCAGTTCGGTGGCGCGTTCGAGCGCCGCGCCGGTGGCCTCGTCGGTTGTATCGTGCGCTCTGGTAATAGCGTCTTTAACCTCTGGTGATGACGTATCTACCATAGCGGTTATCACATCGGTTTGCTGTTGCAAGGTCTTAATCGTTTCTTCGGCACTGTTGGCGTCCATGGTGTCAACCGTTTCTGCAACCGACTTGCGGTACTCTTCCGCCGCGGCGACCACCCGTTCCTCGTCTTGCCTCTGGGTCACAACTTGCTCAAGCTCGTTCAAGCGGCGCTCGGTCAGGCTGAGCCGTAGCGTGGAACGCTGCTCCGGGGGGGTCAACACAACTTGAATCTGCTCCATACCGCGTTTCACCGGGTAGAGATTATCGCCGGGCAGGCTATTGGCTGCGGCATAGCCGGTGCTAAAGAGGATCATGAAGGCAATCATTGCCACGGCAATAAACTGGGGGACGAGGTTGGGCATTGACCACGACCAGCGCCGACGGGCCGGTACGGTAACATTGGGCAGACGAGCCGCTGGCGTATGCCCATTGCGCTGGTGGGGGTACTGTTCCTGGGCAATGCGGGCCAGTAATCGCTCCCGCGATTGCTGGCGAAAGGTTGCGGAGGGGCGCATAGTTCGCAAGCCCGCGAGGCGGCGGGCCATGGCCTGATCGTCTGCCGACAACTCCGCCTCGGCCACAGACTGGTGGGCAATACGAGTCTGCATATCCGCCAGCGATTGTTGGCGGAATTCGGCAGAGGGACGCAACACCCGGAGCGAGGCCAGCCGGTGGGCCAGTTCGCGCTCTTCGGGCGTCAACTCGTTTTCGTCAAGCGGTGACTGCCGGTTATAGTGATCAGCCATCACGCTTTGGTTCCTCCACCGTCAAAAGCTCGCGCAGACGGGCCAACGCGCGGTGTTGAATAACCCGACACGCCCCGCTGCTCTTGCCAATAATAGACGCCACCTCGTCAAAGGGTATCCCCTCAACAAAACGCAACACAATAATCTGCCGCCATTCATCTGGAAGTTGCTGTACGGCTCTGAGTAGCGCAACCTGTTCTACTTGCAAATCCACAAACTGGCTTGGCTCAGGCAATGATGATTGATGTATATCGGTGTCGGGCAGAGACATATCATTGCGGTTGGTGCGGTAGTAATCGGTGACCTCATTATTGGCCAACCGCAGCAACCAGGTACTGAATGCATACCCGCGATCTTCATACCGTTCTATCGCCTTCCATGCATTCAAAAACACCTCTGAGGTTAAATCTTCGGCAACGGTCGTATTGCCTGTGCGATACGAAATATACCGATACACCCGGTCAAGATACCGCTCATATAAGAGCCCAAAGGCTGCGGTATCTCGCTGGCGTGCGTACGATATGAGCGTCGAATCATCAATAGTTTCTGGTGACGGTGGCGAGTCTGCTTGTTGTTGGTGTTCCTTGTGCGAACGAAAAGGCCAGAACATCAACCGCCCCTTCCTTGCTCTGTCATAGAGAACGATACATACGCGCCAATGTTACAACCAGGCATGCGACAGTGAGTCATACCCCACTGGAGAGCGCCAGTGAGAGAGGTACTACGCCTCCGTGCTTCCTGGTATACTGAGATTGTAGAGGGTATGGGAACAATACATACGGACATAGCCTGGTTCCCTGATACTGTCGGTTCTGTTTAGCGTGCGCCATTTGTGCCGGCATCGTTATCGTTGGAACATACGATACGGGGAAGTCTGGGGTACTGTTGCCGGTTACTGGCCCATATCAGACAGTAAACGTTCTCGCTGCCGCCCCAGTGTGGGCCGGCACGAGACTGAATTGGTATTGTATCATAGGTTTGGGGATAAAGCTATGGTTGTGCAAACCCGTCGGTTGGTGCTCCGCGAGTTTGAAGAGGGAGACTGGCTCGCTTTGTTTACCTACCAGTCTGACCCGCGCTATCTGCGCTATTACCCGGTCAATATTCGTATGGAGGCGGATACGCGCCTGCTGCTTCAACGCTTTATCCAATGGCACCAGGAGCACCCCCGCACAAAATTTCAACTGGCTGTGACGCCGGGCCTGGAGGGGCCGCTTATTGGTGCGTGTGGGTTGCGCAAGGCTACCCCGGCCGCGACCGAAGGTGACATGGGCTACGAGATTGCGCCCTGGTATTGGGGGTATGGCTATGCGACCGAGGTAGCCGAGGCGATGCTGGCCTTTGGCTTTCGCCGGCTGGCTCTTGCGCGTATTACGGCTACTTGTATTGCCGAAAATCGGGCTTCGGTGCGGGTGTTGGAAAAGCTCGGTTTGCGCTGTGAAGAGAGGCGCCCCGCGTCGTGCTGGATGAAGGGGCGCTGGTGGGAGCGTTTGCGCTGGAGTATTGCGCGGGAGCGGTGGATGGCGCGGGAGCAGTCCGCGCAACGGTGATTCACAGCGCGCAGAGTATCTCCAGACCGGCGGTAAAGGTGGCCGGCTCGGTCAAAGCGGAAAGCATGATGTGTGGGCCGGGCGGGTCGCCGTAGAAGTAGCCGGGGTGTACCAGCACGCCCTGGTCGAGCAGGTGCAGCACCAGTTCCTCCTCGTCGGGCCACCCTTCTACGGCGGGGAAGAGGTAGTAGCCGCCGTCGGGGGGTACGACCGTGTAGCGGGGATGCGTGGCCAGGGCGGCAATCGCCCGGCTCAGGTTGGCGTGGATGCGCTGGCGCATCGTGTCCACAAAGGGCGTGCTGTGCGCGAAGAGGGCCGGGAGCATCGCTTGAATCAGGCCGCTGGCCCCTAGAAAGGTATCGTTCAGTAGTTCGAGCCGTTCGCCATAGGCGGCGCTGGCGGGTGGGTTGAGCGCAATCCACCCCAGTTTCATATCGGGTAGGGCCAGGTGTTTGGAGATGCCGTTGAGGTGAAAGATGGGTTGGTGCGGGTGCAGCGTTGCGAGGGGGGGCACGGTTGCCAGGCGGTAGGGGAAGGCCGCGAACACTTCATCGCATAGCAGGGGGAGGGCCAGGGTTTCCAGGGCCGGCAGGGGCGTATGCAGTACCGCGCCGGTGGGGTTGTGGGGCGAGACAATCAGCACAGCGCGGGTGTATTCGTCGGCTTGCGCCAGCAAACTGGCCGCGTCTATCTGCCAGTGGCGCGACTCGTCCAGCGCATAGGGGCGCAGGGTAATATGGTGGATGGCGGCGAGGTATTCAAACAGGGGATAGCTCACGTTGGGGGCCAGCACGTTGTCGCCGGGGGTGGTGAGCAGGGCAAAGAGCAGGCTATAGGCCTCGCTGGTGCTGGCCGTAATGAAGATGTCGGCGGGGGTGGGGGCGTAGGGGGTAGCTGTCGGCGGGGAGGTCTGGGCCAGACGGGCGGCGTAGGTATGGGCAATGGCGACGCGGGCCGGCTCGCTTCCTCTGGGGTTGGGGGTGTAGCGGCGCTGCTCCCAGTAGGCGTCGGCGGCGCTCCGCAGTACGTCGGGTGGGAAGAGCAAGCCCTGGTGGGTGGGGTTGCTGCTGGTGAGGTCGTGGTAGCCGCGGCCGGCGGCGCGGCGGCGGCGGGCCTCCTCGATGCGGTTGGGGGTCAAGTCTATATCGTGAAAGCAGCCGGCCGGCATGGCGGGTGGTTCCTCCGGTTTCCTCTGGTAGGGCGTATGCCGGTATTGTAGCACAGGTTGGCGCGGTGCGTTCGGCTAATATTTTCAGGCTTGGCTAAATATCTCTGCCTGCTTCTGTATCTTTACTACTTAAGAAAGTAAATCCACACTTATCTATTATAAACAATATCGGGCTTCTAGAGGCGAAAATTGCTATAGTTTGCAAAAATAGACGGTATGGTTTAAAATACCCGTCAGCAAATCAGGCACACCATAAAATATAAAGTGATAGGAGCAAACTATGAGCCAGAGGACTAACCAGATTTCGCTTGACCGGTTGCCCGTTGGACAGCAGGCGACCATTGTTCGGGTGGGGGGCGAAAAGACCACCCGCCGCCGCTTGCTGGACATGGGCATGGTCACGGGGGAAACGGTAACGATGAAAGCCGTTGCGCCGCTTGGCGACCCGGTTGAGTTGCTGGTGAAGGGCTATTCCCTTTCGCTACGCAAGTACGAGGCAAACGATATAACGGTGGAGGTGGCCGAATGAAACAGTATTTGTATCTCCCCTTACCGATGGTGGCTCTGGGCCAGACGGTGCGCGTGGTACGGATTGCGGCGGGGCAAAGCGCAGCACGACGATTGCGCGACCTGGGGCTTATCCCCGGTGCGGAATTGCGTGTGGGGCAGGATGGCGGGCACGGGCCCCTCATACTGGCCGTGGGCGATAGCCGCCTGGCCGTCGAACGCGGCATTGCTCACAAGGTACTGGTACAACCAATCCGCGACGGGCAGGCGCTGACCGCCGAAGCGGGAGAAACGCATGAGCAACAGGAGGTGGCAGCATGGCAAACCGCCTGATCGCACTGGCCGGCAACCCCAACGCTGGCAAGAGTACCGTCTTTAACGCGCTCACGGGCGCACGGCAGCATGTGGGAAACTGGCCCGGTAAGACCGTCGAAAAGAAAGAAGGCATCTTCAAGCACAACGGGGAAGAGATAGCGGTGGTTGATCTGCCCGGCACCTATAGCCTGTCGGCGTACTCGCTAGAGGAGCAGATAGCACGCGATTTCATTGTTGAGCAGCGCCCGGATATGGTGGTCAACGTGGTGGATTCGGCTAACCTGGAACGCAACCTCTACCTGACCATGCAGGTATTGGAAACGGGTATTCCGGTGGTGCTGGTGCTGAATATGATTGACATTGCCGAGTCGCGCCAGATGAGCATTGACACCGCGCAACTCTCCGCAATGTTGCATGGTATCCCCGTTATTCCGATGGTGGCCAGTAGCGGTAAGGGGTTGGAGCAGTTGAAACAGACGCTTGCTGTGGCTCCGACGGTGGCTACGCATGAAACAGAGGCGGCGCTGGTCGCAGAAAGGAGTGAGCCATGACGGCCCAAAGTTTAGTGTCCCACCCGGTCTATGTGTCCTATGGCGACGATATTGAACAGGAGATAGACCATCTGAGCGCGGCTATCAAGCAATCGCCCGATTTATTCTATGCCTATTCGCCGCGCTGGTTGGCCCTACAATTGCTGGAAGGAGATACCACCCTGCTGGCAACGGTGCAGGCCGCGCGGGGCAGCGCCACGGTGATGGAGGCATTGAACCGCAGTCAAGCGCGGCTTGCGCAGGTGTATGGCGATGAGCTTGATGTGATTATTGCCGACCGGCGCTATGGCTTTATCAGCAAACTGGTGCGCACCACGCTACAACGTCCCACGGAGCAAGCGGCCACGCTCTCGGACAAGATAGACGCCATCGTTACCCATCGTATCCTGGGCATCCCCATCTTTCTGGCGCTCATGTGGGTGGTGTTCAAGCTCACCACCGATGTAGCCGGCCCATTTATTGATTGGGTTGACGGCATCATTGGCGGGCCCATCACCAACTGGGTAATTGCCGCAATTGGCATGGCTGGTCTGAGCGGCTCGTGGGTAGAGAGCCTGCTGGTAGATGGGATCATTGCCGGCGTGGGCGGGGTGCTGGTCTTCGTACCGGTGCTGATGACGCTCTACCTGGCGCTGGCCTTCCTCGAAGATTCGGGCTATATGGCGCGGGCCGCCTTTGTCATGGATCGTCTGATGCACGCGCTTGGCTTGCATGGTAAGAGCTTTCTGTCCATGATTATCGGGTTTGGCTGTACTGTGCCGGCCTTCTACGCCACGCGCACGTTAGAAAACCAGAAAGACCGCATCCTGACGGGGTTGCTGGTGCCCTTTATGAGTTGTGGGGCGCGCTTGCCCGTCTACATACTGCTGGCGGCTATCTTCTTTCCGGCCTTCAGCGGGCTTGTGGTGTGGAGTATGTACGTGCTTGGTATAGTCGTAGCTATCGTGCTCGGTATTATCTTAAAGCAGACGGTCTTCAAGGGCAAGGAGCGGTCGCCCTTCATTATGGAATTGCCGCCCTATCGCAAGCCAACCCTGCGGAGCATCTGGTTCCTCATGTGGGAGCGCACGGCGGCCTTCTTGCGGAAGGCGTGGACGGTGATTATGGCCACCAGCGTGGTGATCTGGTTCTTGATTGCGATACCGGCCGGTGGTGATGGCACGTTTGCCGATACCGCGCTTGACCAGAGCGGATTTGCCGCCGTATCGCGGGTGGCATCGCCCCTCTTCGCGCCGCTTGGCTTTGGCAGTTGGCACGCCAGCGGAGCACTGGTCACGGGCTTTGTGGCCAAGGAAGTGGTCGTGAGCACGATGGCGCAAATCTACGATGTGGAAGGTGAGGAAGAAGTGGCCGCGCCAACCACTTTTGTGGAGGATGTGACGGGTATTTTCACCAGTCTGGGTACCACGGTGATGGATGGGCTCAAGGCGGTACCCGGCATTGTGGGGATTGACCTGGCCGGCGGTGAGGAGGAGGAGGAGCCTACCGATTTGATGGTCGCTATCCGCACCAGCTTTGAGGAGAGCAGCGGCGGCCACGGGGCGCTGGCGGCGCTGGCGTTTATGGTCTTTGTGCTGCTCTATACGCCCTGTATGGTGGCGGTAGCCGCCGAGTGGCAAGAGCTAGGCGCGAAGTGGACGTGGGTTAGCATCGTGGGGCAACTGGTGCTGGCCTGGCTCGCGGCGTTCATCATCTTTCAGGGCGGGTTGTTATTGGGATGGGGGTAGCGTATGTTAGAGCGTATTCTGGCCGAGTTTCGCAAGTATGATATGCCGCTTTCGCTGGCCCTGCTCAGCCATGCGTTGCAGGTGGAGCAGTCGGTATTGGAGGGTATGTTGCAGACGTTGGAGCGCAAGGGGTGCATTGTGGTGGTGGAGCAAAACGAGGGGGCGTGCCACTGCCACGACTGCCCCATCCAGACGGTGGTGTGTCCGCCGGAGCAGCGCTGGTATATGCTGGCCGCGTAGCGGGGGAGCGGGCGGAGCGGGCGGAGCGGGCGGAGCGCTCAGGGTCATTGCAATGTGGGGAGTTGCGGCGAAACCGCGCTCCCCCAAATGCTCATTTGTACCCCTGGGGGTAGGGTATAATAGGAAGGGAGAAAGATAATAAGCATATCGTTATTTGCAATCTGGAGACGTTGAAAAACCGCAAGCTATAGCAATCTTCCGTGGCTCGTAAATAATCTACCTGGGAATGCGGGCATCTTACCCGTAGGTGTGCGAGACGCACGCGCTCCCAGGTTTTACCACACAATCAGGGTTGCTATTATAGTGATTAACCGTGCGTAATACATCGCTACTCATGACGAAGGAATACCTATGACACACCAGACCTCTCTGAAAAATCCCCATCTGCGGACTCTTGAAATCTGGCTTCCGCTGGCGCAGCAGGAGAATACCACCCAACAGTGGGGTTATGACGCGGCCGGGTTGGAAGCGCTCATTCTGGCGTCGGCGCCAGCGTTGCAAGAGGTGCATACCTCGCTGGCGGCGCGGTATATTCTCTGGCGCACCCATCGCCAACACCAGCAGCAAAGGAACAGGCTATGGACTCTATGAAGCGTGGAACAAAACGTAGTTCCTGGCTAACGTTTCGTCGGCGGCTGATCCTGGTGCGTACGCTGCTCCGTGCGCCTTCGAGTAAAGAGGAACTGGTAGCTACGGTTCAGGGAGAGTTGCGCGATGATGGCTACCCGTCCAGTGCGGGCAGTGCGTTGAAGAACGATCTGGATGCCTTGAAGCAAGAGTATGGCTGTCAGATACGCTTTCATCGGCGGATGGGGTGCTATGTGCTAGAAGACCTGGGCGATATGGCGCTGCTGGATTTGCCAGACGAGTGCCTGGAAGCGCTGTCCTTTCTGGATGCCAGCTTTCCATCGGGAAACGACATCTCCGTCTTTGGGGGGGTGCGGGAATTATTGGATCGTATGCTCAAGTTGCTACCCCAAGAGCGGCAAGAGCAATATAGCCGCACGCGCCATCCGTTGAGTGTACAATTGCCGGGCGCGTCAACCGGGCGCATAGATCCTGGCGTGTTGATGATTGTGCGGCGGGCCATCAACCAGCGGCGGGAATTGTCGTTTTCCTATCGTAGCAATGCCGAGGAATACGCCACTACCAGACACCGCGTTGCGCCCTACGAAATTTACTTTGGCGCAGAGGGGCACGGCTATCTGGATGCAACCATGCTAGAGGTGTCGCCGCGCCACCCGGCGGCGGTTATCCCCTCGGCTATTCACTATCGCCTGGATCGGATTGTACCGGGCACGGTAACAGTGCTACCCACCGTCTTGCCAAAGGAGCGTATCAAACCGCGCACGTATGCCCTGCGGTATCGGCTTGCGCCGGTGGTGGCGCGGCGACGCGACGTGAGCGCCTACTTTCCCAATACCGAGATAACCTACCATGACGATGGCAGCGCAACCGTGACCGCAACCGTAACCAACCTGTGGCTAACGCGGCAGGTGTTGCTGCGATATGGGCCTGCCTGTGAGGTGCTAGAGCCGCCAGAATTGATTACGATGATGTGTGATACGGTCAAGGGAATGGTCGAAACCTACCGCAAGCATTTGTGAGCGGGGGAGTGGGAGCACCGTATGGGCGGCAGCCAGTGGCCGCCGCCCACACATCCAGGAACGAGAAACGCCCTACTGTATCTCGAAGGCAACTTCTTTTTGAATACCGCTATATTCGCCAATGGCGACGAGCCGCCAGCGGCCCGGGGCGACGCTCTGGGGCGCGACCCATACCCAACTGGCGTTGCCATTGTCGCCGGTTTCTATCCGATTTTCGCGGCTGACGTAGATAACGCCGGCCGGGTCAACAAACCAGAAGTGGACAACTTCGCGCGGGGGCAGACCGGCCAACACAAAGGCAAACCCGGAGCCGGGGTGGCCACTGGGCGGGTCTACCAGCACATCGCCCGGCGCAGTTGTGGGGGGCGGGTCTGCGGGTGGGGTGTCTGTGGGGGGCGTATCGCCTTCGTCTTCGCCGGTTCCCTCGGCGTTGGGATTGACAATTTCAAACGAAATCTCGCTTTGCATGCCATTTTCCCGACCTTCAATAACCATGCGCCAGGTACCCGGCATGGCATTATCAGGCGCGTTCCACTCCCAGTCGGCCCGGCCGTCGGCGTTAGCCGTGGTACGTTCTTCCTTGTTGTTCCATACCTGTCCGTTGGGCATAATCGCCCAATAGATAATCGTTTCATGTGAGGGCATCCCTACAACAACGAAGTCAAACCGTCCATTGGGTTGCCCAATCGCTGGATCTACCCCCACCGTCACGTTTCCTGACATATCGCCCTGGTCGGGGGTAGACGCGCCGGTGCCGGTTACTTCAAATGGTATCGTTTGTTCATGGTCGCTGCGCTGTCCCTGGGCGACGGCTGTCCAGGTGCCTGGCTTGGCATTTTCGGGAACTTCCCAACTCCAATCTGCTCGTCCCTGGTAGGCAAAGACTTTATAGTGCGAGTCGCTGTATATCCTACCGTCGGGGTCGTTAAACCAGTAGCCAACCCGTTCTTCGCCATCGTAGCCGGTGGCAAAGAACGTAAATTCAGTGCCGGGCGGGCCGGCCTTCGGACTAACATTCTTATCATCTTGTGCTACGACCGCGCGGGGCGCGGCCACAAATACCGCTGGCAAGAGCAGCGCCACCGCCACAATGGCCAGTATCCAATGGGAAAACCGCATATACTCTCCCTTCTTCAGCTTCGAGTATTGAGAATATCCATTCGGGTGCATTGCAAAAAAACCTTCCCCCCAATACTACTACGGTATTATATCCCGGTGCAACTCCTGGAGTTGGCAGGTAGGGCGCTTGTAGGCCCATTCGATGGTTGCTTCGAGGGTGAGCAACCCCAGGACAAAAAAAAGGAGCTCCCCCCACCAGGGGAACCACGGACGGACCGGGAAGGTCAGGATCAGGGCAAGAGCTGCGGCCAGCGCGAGGACATAACGGTCTTTCATGGCACCTCCTGCGTTTCATAAATGAGCACCCGCCATTTCTGACGGGTGCTTTGTGTGTTTGTAGACCTTTGGAGCCAACGCGGGGGATCGAACCCCGGACCTGCTGTTTACGAAACAGCTGCTCTGCCAACTGAGCTACGTTGGCACACAAGATATTGTAGGCCAGACCCGCCTCCCTGTCAAGCCCATGGAAAGCGCCTGGCCCGCTCTGGGGCGAGCGAGACGCTCGCGCTCCCAGGCGCGGAAAACGTTCTGGCACCCCCACACGGGCGCACGCTGGCCCGCCCTTTCGCGGCTATGCTATACTATGGTGATGATGCACCATTGCACGAGACAATGGAAAGACACAGGGGGCCGGTATCAACGTACGAACAGGCCCAATAATATCAGGATAGGAGATGGAAGGAGCGTAGTAGGGTGAGCGATGCACGAAAACCTGAGTTTCAGTTTCTTTCCAGCAATCAATATTGCGTCTTCTGGCATAGGGGCTGTAGTGGGCCAGCTTTAAATATTTATGAAACCGAGCAGTATGTGCTGATTGTTGCCGAACTGGCGGGGGTCGCAGCCGAAACGTTGCACCTTGATGTGGGAACCAACGTAGTGCATATTGCTGGCCAGCGAACGGTAACGAGCCCGGCCAACCTGGTGCGTATTCACCGCCTGGAAATAGCCACCGGCTCATTTCATTTTGAAATACGGCTCAACGTTGACGTTGACCCGGAGAAGGCCAGTTCACACTACCAGCATGGGTTGCTAGAAATAACCCTGCCGCTGGTACAGCAGGCCCACCAACCAATCGTGATTGATGTGAAGGAAGGAGAGTTAGCATGACCGTTGATGGCAATGGCGTACCAGCACAAACGGAAACCGGTCGTGATACGCTCACGTTGCCCCTATTGCCGTTGAACAATATTGTGATTTTCCCTGGTATGATTATGTCGCTGGTCATCACCGGGGAGAGTTGGATACAGTTGGTAGATGACGTTGCGCCGGCCGACAAAGGGCTGTGTGTGTTCTGGCGCAGCGATACGGGCGAACAGATTGACCCCATGAGCCTGGGGCGGGTCGGCACATCGGCTATCATCTCGCAATTGTTGCGCCTGCCAGACGGCAATGTGCAGGTAATGCTGCAAGGGCAGGAGCGGGTGGAGATTGTCGAAATTCTGCATGCAGAGCCCTACCCGATGGTGGGGGTGCGCGTGCTAGAAGAGTTCGAGGGCGAATCGCTCGAAGTAGAGGCGCTCACCCGCAACGCGCTGGTAGCCTTCAAAGAGGTGGTCGAGTTAAGCACCAACCTGCCCGATGAACTGGCCCAGATAGCAGAAAAGACTCCTTCGCCGGGCGTGCTGGCCGATATGATCGCGGCTAACTTGAACACGCGCCCGGAGCAACAGCAAGCCGTACGCGATACGCTGGGTGTGGCGGCTCGTTTGCGCATGGTCTTGTCCTATCTCGAACGCGAGCGCGAAATTTTGCAGATTGGGCAAAAAGCCCAGGAAGAATTGTCCCGCTCGCAGCGCGAATATGTCTTGCGGCAGCAGATGGAGACTATTCGCCGCGAATTGGGCGACACAGACGATAGCGACGCAGACATTGCCGAGCTGCGCCAGCAGTTGAAAGAGGCTAGATTACCAGAGGAGCCCAACAAGGAAGCAGAGCGCGAACTCAAGCGCCTGGAACGCTTGCCGCAGGGGTCGGGCGAATATAGCGTAGTACGCACCTATCTGGACTGGCTCATCGGCTTGCCCTGGAACCGGGGCACCCCAGATAACTTTGACCTTGACCGCGCCTGCGATATTCTCAACACCGACCACTACGACCTGGAAAAAATTAAAGAGCGCATTATCGAATATCTGGCCGTGCGCAAGCTCAAGCATGATCAGGGTGATGAGCGGTTGCGGGGCCCCATCCTCTGCTTTGCCGGCCCGCCGGGCGTGGGCAAAACAAGCCTGGGGCAATCTATTGCCCGCGCTTTGGGGCGCGAGTTTGTGCGCGTGGCGCTTGGCGGCGTGCGCGACGAATCGGAGATACGCGGCTTTCGGCGTACCTATGTGGGCGCAATGCCGGGGCGCATCATCCAGGGCATTAGCCGCTGCAATAGCAACAATCCCGTATTGATGCTGGATGAGGTGGACAAGCTCACCAGCAGTTTGCAGGGCGACCCGTCGGCGGCGCTGCTTGAATTGCTCGACCCGGCCCAGAATTATTCGTTTGTAGACCGCTACCTGGATGTGCCCTTTGATATGAGCCGCGTCCTGTTTATCTGTACTGCCAACCGCACCGATACCATCCCATCGGCGCTGCTTGATCGTATGGAAGTGTTGGAACTGGCCGGCTATACTGAAATGGAAAAATTGGTCATTAGCCAGCGCTATCTGGTGCCGCGCCAGCGCGAAGAGCAAGGGCTAGAGGGCCAGGCGTTGACGATTTGTGATGAGGCGCTCAAACGGCTCATACGCGAATATACCCGCGAGGCGGGCGTGCGCAATCTCGAACGCGAGATAGGCGCTATCTATCGCAAGATGGCTACCCGTCTGGCGCGGGGCACCGAGATACCCCCGGAGGTAGACGCTGGCGATCTAGACGACTTGCTTGGCGTGCCGCGCTTCCGCAAGGAAACCATGCTTGGCGAGGATGAAGTAGGCGTGGCCACTGGCCTGGCCTGGACGCCGGTCGGTGGGGATGTCCTCTTTATTGAAACCAGCGTCGTACCGGGCAAGGGACAACTTACGTTGACCGGACAGTTGGGCGATGTCATGCGCGAGTCGGCGCGGGCGGCTATGACCTATGCCCGTTCGCGGGCCGAACAGCTTGGCATTGCCGCCGACTTTGCCCAGAAGTATGACATCCATGTGCATGTGCCGGCCGGGGCGGTTCCCAAGGATGGCCCGTCGGCGGGGATTACGATGGCCTGTTCGCTCATTTCGGCGCTCACGCGGCGGATGTCCTACAAGCGGGTCGCTATGACGGGGGAGATTACGCTGCGTGGGCGCATATTGCCAATTGGTGGGGTCAAGGAGAAGGTACTGGCGGCCCAACGCCTGGGGGTTACCACGGTGCTCATACCGGCCGAGAATGGCCCCGATGTGCGCGACGTGCCAGAGGAGACGCGCGAGCAGATAGAGATTGTGCTGGTGTCGCATATGGATGAGGTCTTGCCGCGGGTCTTACATCCGCAAGCAGATGCGGCCAGGCCGCAGGAACAGGACGAGCAGCCGGAGCAACCAGAGGAACAGGAGGGATAGGAGCCATGTTCAAGCGCATACTTCTGGCGACCGACGGATCGCCGGCGGTGGAGCGGGGAGTGCTATTTACCGGGCATCTGGCGCGGGTAGAAGAAGCGGAAGCTGTGATTGTGTTGCACGTGTACGAGCCGCCGGAACGCTATTCGGGGTACGCGGGGTATGATGAATTGATGGAGCAGTACCGCGCAGTAGCCGAGGCGTTGTTGCATGATGTGGTGCAGCAGTTGCAAAAAGACGCGGTGCAGGCGCGGGGCGAACTTCGCACGGGCGGGCCGGCCGACGCTATCATTACCGCCGCAAACGAGTATGACGTAGATTTGATTGTGATGGGCACGCGCGGGAGCAGCAATCTGAAGGACATTCTGGGCAGTGTGAGTATGCAGGTATTGCGGCGCTCGCGCTGTCCGGTGTTGCAGGTGCCGTGAGCGGTGCCGCGGGCGGCGCTGCGGCAATGGGAAGCGAGGCGTTGTGAAGGATTCGCTCCGGCGGGTACAGGCTGTACGCTATGTGACCCCCCTCCGCGAGGGGGGGTCGCTACCGGCTATCATCGAAGCGGATGATGGCCGGCTGTATGTGCTCAAGTTTCGCGGGGCCGGGCAAGGGGTCAACGTGCTGGTTGCCGAAGTGGTGATGGGCGAGATTGTGCGCTTGCTTGGCTTGCCCGTGCCAGAGCTTGTGCTGGTTGACCTGGATGGGGCGCTGGCCGCCGGCGAGCGCGACCCGGAGATACAGGGGCTTATTACCGCCAGCGTGGGCACCAATCTGGGGATGGCCTACCTCTCCGGGGCGCTGGCGTTTGAACCATTGCTCACGCCCGGCCCCGACGCGGCGCTGGCGTCGGCTATCGTCTGGTGCGATGCCTACCTCACCAACGTAGACCGCACACCGCGCAACCCCAACATGCTGATCTGGCAAGATCAACTCTGGTTGATAGACCATGGCGCGGCGCTCTATGTGCATTACTCGTGGCCGGGCTACCAGGCCCGCATCCAGAGCCGCTTTCCCCAGATACGCGACCATACGCTGCTGCGCCTGGCCAGCACCCTTCCCCAGACTGACGCCGCATTGTGCGACCACCTCACCGCCGCGGTACTGGCCGACGTGCTGGCGCTTGTGCCAGATGAATGGCTATCCGGGGGGACAGATGAGGGCTTCGATACACCGGCGGCCTGCCGCGAAGCCTACCATACCTACCTCACCGGACGCCTGGCCGCGCCCCGCGCCTTTGTGCAGGAGGCAGAGCATGCCCACGCCACATCGCTTTGACTATGCCATAGTGCGGCTCGTGCCGCGCATCGAGCGGGGCGAATTTTTGAATGTGGGTGTTATTCTCTTCTGCCGCACGCGGCACTTTCTGGGGGCGCGGGTGGCGCTCTCGCCGTCGCGGTTGGCGGCGCTGGCGCCCACCCTCCCGCCCCACTCCCTCCAGCGCCACCTGGACATTATCCCGCGTATCTGCGCCGGCGGAAGCGCGGCGGGCATCTTTGCGTCGCTGTCGCTCTCGGAGCGCTTCCATATGCTGGTCGCGCCCCGCAGCACTATCCTGCAACCGTCGCCCGTGCATGGGGGCGTCTGTGGCGATGCGGCCGCAATGCTTGACCACCTGTTTGAGGAGATGGTATTGTAAAAACGATGGTTGCTGGTATCTTCTCTCGCTGGTATACTTGGGGGGCTACAACATCGCGTAGTTATGCCGCTACGCTCCCTACCGCAACGGGTGTTCAATTGCAGGTTATTGGTTCTTCATATCCCAAAAGCGAGGTCATGAGTTATGACACTACTGGAAGAACAGTCCATCCCGCCGGTGGTCGCGCGCTCGTTTGATGCCAGCAGGCCCTACCTCAACCGAGAGCTAAGCTGGATAAAATTTAACGAGCGCGTGTTGGAAGAGGCAATGGACGAGCACACCCCCTTGCTCGAGCGCATCAAGTTTGTGTCCATCTTCTCCTCCAATCTAGACGAGTTTTTTATGATACGGGTGAGCGGCCTCAAGCAGCAGATTGCGGCCGGCGTCACCAAACTTTCCCCCGACGGGCTTACCCCCGACGAGCAGGTGCAAGAGATACGCCGCACCCTGCTGCCTATCCTGGAACGCAAGCGCAAGCTGTTTATAGAAGTGTTGCTGCCGGCCCTCGCAGAGCAGGGTATTCATGTGCTGTCGTATGACCAACTTGATCAGCGCCAGCGGGCCGCGGCCACCGACTATTTTAACCAGCAAGTCTTTCCCGTCTTGACACCGCTGGCCTTTGACCCAAGCCACCCCTTCCCGCACATCTCAAACCTGAGCCTCAACCTGGCCGTTGTTATTCAGGATAATGGCCGCCGCGAATTGTTTGCTCGCCTCAAAGTGCCCGAAGTATTACCCCGTCTGGTGCCCCTGCCCGACAAGCTCTGCTGCCAGAACGCAAGCCCGATTCCCCCGGAGCGTCGTCACTGCTTTGTCTGGCTTGAACAGATTATCAAAGCCCATCTACCGGTACTCTTTCCCGGTGTCGAAGTAGCCGAAGCCTACCCCTTCCGCATTATCCGCGACGCCGACATTGAGATAGAAGAGGATGAAGCCGACGACTTGCTGCGTACCATTGAACAGGGGGTGCGCCAGCGTCGCTTTGGCAAGGCTGTGCGTCTGGGGGTAGACAACGCTATGCCAGATCGCATCTGTAACCTGCTGTTGGAAAAGCTCGAATTGTTACCCGAAGATATATATACGGTGCGGGGGCCGCTTGGGCTCACCGATTTAATGGCGTTGATGAAACTGGATCGCCCCGACCTGAAAGACGCTCCGATGATGCCGGGCGTTCCCGCCGCGCTCCGCAACAATGGCGACATCTTTGCGGCTATCTGCCAGCAAGACATCATGTTACACCATCCCTTCGACTCCTTTACCCCCGTCACCGAGTTTATTCAGGCCGCCGCCAAAGATCCCAATGTGCTGGCCATTAAACAAACGCTGTACCGCGTGGGCAGCAACTCGCCTATTGTCAAGGCGCTGATGCAGGCCCGCGAGCTTGGCAAACAGGTGTCCGTGCTGGTAGAGCTTAAGGCTCGCTTTGACGAGGAAAATAATATTATCTGGGCCAAAGAGCTAGAGCGTGTGGGGGTACACGTGGTTTATGGGGTGATGGGCTTGAAAACCCATTCCAAAGTAGCGCTGGTGGTGCGCCACGAAAGCGACGGTATCCGGCTCTATGTTCATCTGGGCACCGGTAACTACAACGATTCGACGGCCCGTATCTATACCGACCTGGGCTTGCTTACCTGTCGCCCCGATATTGGCGCCGACGCGGTAGAGTTGTTTAACTCGCTCACGGGCTATAGCCGCCAGGTAGACTATCGCAAGTTGCTGGTGGCGCCGGTCACGCTACGCAAACGCTTTCTTGATATGATAGAGCGCGAACGCACAATCCACCAGGAGCAGCAGAACGGGCATATCATTTTCAAAATGAACTCGCTGGTAGACCCGACCATTATTCACGCGCTCTACGACGCTTCGAAAGCGGGGGTACAGGTGGATCTCGTGCCGCGTGGTATTTGCTGTTTGCAGCCGGGCATCCCCGGCGTGAGCGACAATATCCGCGTCCGCAGCATTATCGGCTCCTTCCTGGAACATAACCGTATCTTCTACTTTCACAATGGCGGCAACGAGGAAATCTACCTGGGCAGCGCCGATATGATGCAACGTAACCTTGACCGCCGCGTCGAGACGATATTCCCGGTGGAAGAGCCGGTGTTGAAGCAATTTATTCGCCAGCGGTTGTTAGAAACCTACCTGAAGGATAATCTGCATAGCCGCGTGTTGCAAGCAGACGGTAACTATGTGCGGCTGTCGCCCGGCCCCGATGAGCCGGAGGTAGATAGCCAGTGCCTTGCAATGGGCTTTCACCATTTTGAGGAAACCGTGATGAACGGGAAAGCGATAGCGATAGCAGACGACGGTGAGGCGTGAGGCGTGAGCGGTGAGGCGTGAGCAACGAGCAACGAGCAACGAGCAACGAGCAACGAGGAGGACACTATGCGGCTTTTTATTGCCCTTGAATTACCCGACCCGGTGAAAACGGAGATGGCCGCAATGCAACGGCGGCTCCAGGAGGGGCAGGCGCACCCGGTCAAGTGGGTGGCAACCGACTCAGCCCACCTGACGTTGCAATTTCTGGGGGAGGTAGACAAAACACGAGTAGACGCTATTCTGGCCGCGCTGAAACCGATTACGCAAGGGGGCGGCGATGGCGCCCCCACCAGCAGCCGGTTGCAACTGCCCACCCTCTCGTTGGCGCCGGTGGGGGCCTTTCCCTCCCCGCGCCGCCCCCAGGTGCTCTGGCTCGGCCTGGCCGGCGATCTCGATTTGCTCAAGCGACTTCAGCAAACGGTAGTGGCCGCCATGGAGCCGCTTGGCTTTGTGCCAGAGAAGCGCAATTTTCAACCCCATCTGACCCTGGGGCGGGTGCGCCGCGAAGCTACCACGCCCTATCAGCAAGCCATCAGCGACGCCTTGCAAGCCTTGCCGCCCCCGCGTGCGCTTTCGTGGCAGTGTGGCCCGCCTATCCTCTTTCAAAGTACGCTGCGGCCCTCTGGCGCAGTTTATACCAAACTCAGCACATAGCGCCCGAATCTGCTACAATACCTATCAGGAAAAAAAACTCTCTGTAACGGTAGCTCGATCGTATGAAACTATCAATATATTGTTTGACAAGGTTCCGGTGGGTTGGGGCGCTGCTGCTGCCCGTGGTGGTGCTGCTGGCGCTGCTGGCCCCCGCCACGGCCAGGGCCCAACAACCGACGCCGCCGCCCCCACCAGCGGCCACGCCCCAACCAGCGCAACCACCCGCGGAAGATGCGGAGTGGTTGGAGCGCAAGACAACCTATTTTAATATTCTCTATACCCGCGGCGACGAGGCTATAGCCGAGAATTATGCCTCGTTTGTAGATACTATCTACGATGAGATAACGACCGTCTTTAGCCACAAAACCGAGCCCCCCATTACGCTGCGGCTCTATCCCTCGGAAGAGAGCTATGCCAAAGCCAACCCGCTGGCCCCGCGCATACCGGGCATTGTCGCGCACGCCGATTTTCGCCACCGCGAGGTCGCCGTTATTGTGCCGGTGACGGGACGCCAGACACCCGAAGGGGTACAAAATAATGTGCGCCACGAGTTGACCCATATTATTGCTGCCGAACTGAGCAACAATCGCCTGAATACCGGCTTTCAAGAGGGAGCGGCCCAGTATGTTGAAATGTATGTCCCCGAACTGGAAGGCAAAATACAACTGCTGGAACAGGCGTTGAACAGCGACACGTTAATGTCGTGGAGCGACCTGGACAAGCGCGAACAGGTGTATGGCCAGCCGGGCGTAAGCTATCCCCAGACGCTCTCTATCGTCTCCTTTTTGATAGATACCTATGGCTTTGGTACGTTCCGCGACTTCTTGACCATGGCCGGGCGCACAAGCGGCTATCGTTCGGCGCTCGACCGCGCCTATGGCGTATCGCCCACCGACCTTGAGGCGGAATGGTTGGCGTGGCTCCCCTCCTACATCGCGGGGGGCTATCGCCACAATGCGCTCAATAGCTACGACCTTTCCCATGCTCGCCAACTGGTCAATACGGGGCACTATGCCGAGGCGCAAACCGAACTGGAAAACGCGATTGCCTGGATCACAGATGAGGAGCGCGCCCAGACCGCCGATGAGCAATCGCAAGAGATTTTGTCCGAGGCGCAAACCTTGCTCCAACGCAGCAAGGATGGGCAACAAGCGGAGCAGGTTGCGGCGTCGGCCCGCGCCGCGCTAGAGGAGGGCGACTATACGGGGGCGCGCCGCTTTATCGAAGAGGCCCGCGCCCTCTATGCGGCGCTGAGTGATACGCGCCAGGATGAGATATTAGACGTGTACGCCGACCGGGTTGATCGCGGTCTGGCGGCCAAGGGGCGGATGGATGAAGCCTATACCCTGGCCCACGCGCTCCAATTTTCAGAGGCCCGCCTGGCCGCGGACGAGGCGGCAGCCGAATTTTCGGTGCTTGGCGACACCAGACGGTATCAAGAAGCGCTTGAGCTTCACCGCTCATTGAATGGCCAGCAGGGCATGCTTGGCACGCTGTTGTTGGCTGTGGGGGTTATGGGGGTCGTCTTTAGCCTGTGGGGGCGTATGTTTATCCGCGACCAGGATGTGTGGTAGCGGGGCCGCGGGAGAAATCTCTGGGAGCGCAGGTGTCCCGCTTGCTCCGGGGCGGGCAAGATGCCCGCGCTCCCCGGAAGCGTTCCCCTATTTGTAAACACCTATCGCACGCAGAAGCGCGGTTGCCCCGCTCAGGCGGCCCACCCTACCTGGCGACACCAGGGGGCCCGCCGCAACAGGTGGCGGTAGTGCCCCATCAACTCCTCCATAACGCTGTGCCACGAGCGGCGCTCGGCGGCCACCCGCCCGGCCTGGCCCATACGGGTACGCTCGTCGGGGTTGGCCAGGAACATCTGGATATGGGCGCGGAGTTCGTTCACGCTGCCGGGCGCAAACATTGCGCCATTAACCCCCTCGCGGATGAGGTCGGGCGCGCCGCCACTGCGGGCCGCTACCACCGGCAACCCGGAGGCCATCGCCTCCTGCATCACTTGCCCAAAGGTATCGGTATCAGACGGGAATACAAACAGGTCGGCGCTGGCATAGGCGGTGGCCAGGGCCTCGCCTTTCAGATAGCCGGTAAAATGCACCGGCCGGTGGTGCATACGCTGTTGCATTTCGGCGCGGGCCGGCCCATCGCCAACCAGCACGAGACGGACGCCCGGCTGGTCGCGCAGGGCTTCTTCCAGAATGTCTATGCGTTTTTCTTTTGAGATACGTCCCACATAGATCAGGATGGTTTCTTCGGCGTGTGCTCCCACAGACTCGCGCCAGGCCGCGCTGCGGTAGCGCGGGTGAAAGCGGACGGTATCTACCCCGCGTCCCCATACCTTCAGGCGGCGGAATCCCTGGGCCCGCAACTGGTGCAGCGTTGCCAGCGATGGGCAGAGGGTCATACGCGAGCGGTTATGTATCCAGCGCAGGTAGGCTTTGAATGGCTCTTTCAGAAAGCCCAGACCGTAGTGGTCGCTATAGGCTATCAAGTCGGTATGGTAGGAGGCGATGAGCGGCACGCGCAGCGTCCGCGCAACTTCGGGCACAATGGCCCCAAAGATGGTCGGGGCGGCCATGTGAATTAAATCTGGCTTGAAGCGGCGCAGGTGGTTGGTAATACCAAACTGCGGCAGGGTTACATTGATTTCGGGGTAGAAGGGGAGGGGGAATCCGCCCAGGGGGATAATGTCTGCATTGGCATAGTGGGTGGGTGTCCCTGTTGGCGCAAACACCAGCGCCTGATGGCCGTGCATGTGCATGTGATCGAGCAAACGACACATTGTTGTCGTAACGCCGTTGACGTTGGGCAGGAAACTTTCCGTAATTAGCGCGATTCGCATAGGAGACGCTCCAAAACTCCAGTATCCTGGATTAGCCAGTAGCCACCGATATGAACGGGCTCACGTAATGACAGAGGTAGTAGATTGGCGAGAGGGGCATAGATCCCCTCTCGTCGAGTCTCCTCTCTCTCTTGCAAGAACGAAAGAAGTAGTGAGTTACCATGCTACATGTACCCGGTTTGTGTTAAGAAATCTTTATATAGCAGTTAAAATATCAGGAAATATGGCATTTCGTCTGCCAATTCGTACTATAGCAGGCCTGATCGTCCCCCCTGGGAGCGCGTGTGTCTCGCACGCATGCCGGCAGGATGCCCGCGCAGGGCAAGTGCAATGTCTGACGTCAATCAGGACACCTGGGGAGATTGCGGGGGCCAGCCCCGCGCTCCCCGGTACGTTTGGTACGAGCAATGTTCGATTGCTCTATACGTGTCCGTCCCATCCGTTATCTGGTTGTGCGTACTAGCAAGAACCAGAAGAAATAGCCACAAACGAGCACGAGGATGGCCAGCATCAAGGTAGAGAGTTCGAGCACGGCCCCAAACATGGGTTGCTGCGAGTCTATACCAATCCACTTAAACGGTCTGACCAGCGGGTCGCTCCAATGGTAGAGGGCCTGGATGGCCGGGTTGTCGGGGCGGGCCGCCAGCAGCCGGGCCAGCAGTCGTGTGAGCAACAGCGCTTCACACAAGCCGACCAGGCCGGCCAGGGCCAGAGCGATGATGGCGCGGCGGCGGCGGTGGGGTTGTGGTGTGGGTTTCTGGGCCATCGCTCCTGGCGCTACTGGGTTAAGATGCGCGGGCCATTGCTAGTTATGGCAAGCTGATGCTCAAATTGAGCGGAGAGCGAGCCATCAGCGGTTTTCACTGTCCATCCATCCTCCTGCAATTCTGCGGTTGCCGAGCCTGCATTGATCATGGGTTCAATGGTAAAGACCATCCCTTCGACCAGGCGGCGTTTGGCGTTTGTGTCCTTGGGTTCGGCGTAGTGTAGCACAGTCGGGTCTTCATGCAATTTTCGCCCTACGCCATGCCCGGTATATTCGCGTACCACCGAGAAATGGTGTGATTCGGCATATTCTTGAATGGCGTGGCCAATATCCAGAAAGCGTTTTCCGACGCGGGCCTGCTCTATGCCCACATCGAGACATTCGCGGGCAATATCGAGCAGACGTTGTACGTCGGGGCTCACGTGGCCAACGGCAAACGTCACACACGAATCGCCTACCCACCCCTGGTAGCGTACGCCAATATCTATACCAATAATATCGCCCGCTTTCAGCCGTTCGCGGGGCCTGGGGATACCATGGCAGATGACGTCGTTGACGGAGGCGCATATACTGGCTGGAAAGGCTTTGCGTCCGGCGCGGTGGCGGGTGGGCCGTTGGGCCCCATACCCTTTGTAGACGGGTTCGGCATCGCGGCTTCGGATATAGTCTTCGGCTATGGCGTCAAGTTCGGCGGTGGTGATACCGGGTTGGACATGCTGGTGTAAGATTTCGAAGGTGTCGGCAACAATGCGCCCGGCTTCGTTCAAAAAATCTATTTGCCTGGGTGATTTCAAAATGATTGGCATGCAATAACTCCCAATCTGGTCACAATGTTACTGGAGGGCGGGTAGCGCGGGGCGCGGTAGTAACTTGGCTTGTTCGACAACCCAGGGGATCGCACGAGTCCATCCGATAGACATAAGATGAATACCGGCCACGCCCTCAATAGCGGCAATGTCCTGGACTAGTTCGGCGGCCAGGTGGATGCCCTCGCGTTCCGGGTCGTTGGCGCGTTCCATACGGCCGATAATATGGTCGGGAACGCGCATCCCCGGCAAGTTATCGCGGATAAAGGGGGCGCTATCGGGTTTGCGCAATATCATGACGCCGGCCAGGATATGGGCTTGCTTGTGGAGCCCGGCCGCGCGTACGTCGCTCATCCAGGAACGGAAGTGTTCAATATCAAGAATAATCTGGGTTTGAATAAACTCAGCTCCGGCTTCTATTTTCTTTTCAAGACGGCTTATCTTTTCAATATTGGGGTTTGCCACTCCCCCAACAAAGAGCGTTGGGGCATGCTTCATTGGGACACCGGCCAGAAAGCGTTGCTCGTCGCGCATGTTGCGCAGCATACTGATAATTTTGAAGGAGTTGAGATCGAGAACGCTTTTGGCTTCTACGTGGTCGCCATGTTTGGGAGGATCGCCGGTCATACAGGTAAAATTGCGCAGGCCCAGGGCTGCGCCGCTAAGCACATCGGCTTGCAGGGCTATGCGGTTGCGGTGTTGAGCGGTCATCTGGACAATTGGTTCAAGCCCGGTCTGTTGCACAATAATGGCGGCCCCAAGTGAGGACATACGCGCCATACCGCGCTGGTTGTCGGTCAAATTGACGGCATCTACGGCACCCTGGAGGCGGCGGGTTGTGCGTTCCAACCCTTCGCGTGCGGCCCCTTTTGGGGGAGCTATTTCGCCTGTGACGACAAACTGCCCGGCTTCCAGGCGCTGGTGTAAGGTACTATACATTTCTATGCTCCTCTTTCTCTGGTTGCTGCTCCCATTCCTGGCTATGCGTTTGATAATACAAAGAAACCTGCCGACTGACACACGGCTTCATCAGCGCGGCCAGGCAGGTTTTGGTAACGGTCCGGATCACAGACACAAGATGGTACTGGCAACGGGCTCGCACAGCTCACAATGCAGCGCTATGGTTTATTCCTTTCCTCGTACGCCCTATGTTACCCAATTATAGCATCATGTGTCAAGCAAGCGGGGGCAAGCGGGTGTGCCAGACATGTTTCTGCGCCTGGGCGCGCGAGCGTTTCGCTCGCCCCGGAGCAGGCGGGACGCCTGCGCTCCCAGGGGGGGTTCCTGGGGGCAAGAAACGAGCGGAGGCTTTTATAGCCTCCGCTTTTCGTTCCCTCGCGCGGCGTGATACGTGTCACGTCGCTTTATTGCACGCCGCACCCGTCACTGGTATGACTGCAAGATACCCTGGGAGCGAGTGTCGAACAGCAGCAAGCTGCGCTCGCGCACGGTAATCGTATAGTTGCCGGTATAATCTGCCGAGCGTTCGCTGGCCCCGACCACCAGACGATATTGGCCCTCAAGGGGAAGCGTCACATCCAGCGTTGTTTCGGGCGACAAGTTTTCGGCGCTCGTGACCAGCGTTCCATCCGGGGCATATAGGCTTGCGGCACCATAGGCAAATTCCTCGAACTGCATGGCGATACTGATAGCCTGACTGGTGCTGCCCATAAAGGTATAGGTGTCGGTCATCCCCGCAGTTTCAATTGTCCCCGTATAGGGTACGCCCATCGTGAGGGGCACCGCTTCTGTATCGGGGGTCGGGGTGTCGCTGGCAATTTTCTGCATCACAATGGAATAGTCCATAGTCGCGCCGCTAATCTCCCGTATCCGTACTTCGTGTGTCGCCGATGTTTGCAAGGTGGCGCTCAACAACGCGGTGCCATTGATAGCTGGTTCTGAAGACCAACTCCGGGTTCCATCGAAGAGCTCAATAGCGGGGGCTACGCTGGTTTGCTGTTGCACGGTTGCGGATAGAGGCTGTCCGGTTACCTGAATGACGATGTTGTCCCCGGTGGTACCGGTAAGCGAATAGGTGTCGGTATCGCCAACCGGCGTAATCGTCCCCTCCAGCGGCATCCCCGCGACCAGTACCCGGTGGTCGTCCGAGTCTACCTCTGGTTCCGGGGGGGTAAACGTTTCGGTACGAATGGTGGGCAGATAGACAATCTTGCTGGCTGGCTCTGGTTCTGGCTCCGGCTCCGGCTCGGTCGGGTCTTGCAATGTCACGGTAATAGTATAGCGCATCGTGCGGCCATTGGCTTCGCGGACGACCACGGTATAGTCGCCGCTGGCCGGCAACGAGTCTATGGTCAGGGTAACGGTACCGTCGGCTCCCAGTTCTGATGTCCACGTCTGCCCGCCAAAGGTTATTTCAACCACGGGGGTCACGACGGTGGTTTGCTGAAGCGTTGGCGATACCAGCGGCGAGGCTTGTACCGTAATAGTCGCCTGCTGCTCAATACGGCCCGTAAAGGTATAGGTGTCGGTGTCGCCGGCCGGGGCAATCGTTCCCGTGAGAGTTTCGGTGGGAGAGATAACCCGTCCGTCGTCTATGTCGGTAAAGTCGGGGCGGTCGAGGACGTAGACCAGCGGAACGAAGGTGGGGTCATCGTTGGTAATAAACAATCTGGCGTTCTGGGGGGAGCCCAGGATAGCCATATTTTTTGCCTGGGTCGGGTCTTCTTCAACGTTGCCCTGGTCGTCTACAATATTTTGTAGATAGAGGTTAATATCCTCGGCGGTTTCGCTCAAGCGGTCGTCAAGAATGGGTACAACGAATGTGGCTTCTGTTGCGCCAGGGGCAAAGGTGAGCGTTGTTTCGGTTGGTTTGGTATAATCCTCGCCCGCTTTGGCGGCGCCATCGGTTACTTCAAAGCGAACATGCACCGGTTGGCTGGCTTTGCCATCCATTACCACCGTGATTGTTGTGTCAGTTTCGCCCACCGAGCGATAGATGCTTTGGGCAAACGACACTTTGCGCAGCGGGGTGGTATCGTTGATGATCAGGTCGTCGGAGATGGGCGAGCCGAGAACGGCCGAGGGTTGGTTGGTGGTAGAGCCATCCGGCCAGACAAGCGCGGTGAGCGGTTCGCCAAGCGTTATCTGGAGTTGCTCCTGTACTTCTTTCACGTCTTCAGGATTGAGCACATTGACGGTGATGGATGCCTGATTTTGGCCGGGCGCAAAGTTGATTGGCGAGGCGGATTCAACGGTATAGTCTGTGCCAAGGACAAGACTGGCTCCCGCTTCCGTGGATATGTCTTTGACCGTAAAGGGTACCAGCACTGGTTGGTAGGTCTGGTTTTCAAGCCATACGGCAAACTCAACCGGTATTGCAGTGCCAACGTTCTTGGGTTCGTTGACCGTGGCCTGGGGGCTTCCTTCCATAAAGACGGTGGTAGTTTCGTCGTCAAGAATAATGTAGCGCTTGAGGATTGTCGTTCCGCCAGAAGAGCTAATCTGGACGCAAAATTCGCGGTTGGGTTCGTCCTTGTCGTTGTCAAGAATGGTGACTTCAATGGGGGTTGAGGGCTTTGTTTGCCCGGCGGGAATGGTGACCTGACCAGCGTCAAGCGTAAAATCAGTTCCCTGTTTGGCCGGGCTCGTATTGGGCGAGGCGGAGGGACACCCGATGACGCTGTAATTGATGGCTATATTGGTGCTGCTTGGGTCTGAGATAGAG
The DNA here is from genome assembly GCA_034437375.1 of Chloroflexaceae bacterium. GTDB lineage: Bacteria > Chloroflexota > Chloroflexia > Chloroflexales > Chloroflexaceae > JAAUSY01. The sequence continues at coordinate 30,908 of DAOTUK010000179.1, forward strand.
ATGTCTGAGGAGATGTCCTCTGTGCCAACATCCTCTGCAACTGTGCGGGTGCTTTCGTCGCCGCCCAGGCTTGAAGAGCCAACGACGGTAACAAAGGCATCACTCCCGCCCATGCCGCCGCTCGACTTGGGGAAGTCGGTCGAGATGGTCGTACCCACCACGGTGGCGCGGGCCGCGCTCCCGTTGCCAATAACATCAACATCATAGGCCACATCTTCATCACTCCCCCCCAGGGTACCGGTGCTATAGCTTATGCGTTGCAAGTTGTCCAGCACGGTGAGGAAGCCATTTTTGCCGGGCAAGGTTTTCAACTGTGGTGGGGGGTTCACTTCCTGGAAGTCATTGGAGGCCGTTTCGCCAACGACGTAGACATAGCCAGAACTATCTATCGTAATCCCGTGGCCAATATCGTCTACATTACCGCCCAGGAAGGTACTATAGGAGAGGCTCTGGCCGTTGGCTTCGACAATGGTAATAAAGGCGTCGGCGCTAGAGTTATAGCCCTGGAAGCGGTTTGAGGTGGTGGGGAAGTCGGGCGAGCGTGTCCAGCCTGTGATGTAGGCGCGCCCGCGTGTGTCTACGACAATATCGTTGCCGCCGTCGTTCGAGGTGCCGCGCAGGTAGACGGTGCTGTATTGCAGCGAGGTGCCGTCATCTTGCAACTTGATCATAAACGCATCGGTCACGCCGGGTTTGCCTTCGTTGGGGTAGGGTTGCGAGCCAGAGGGGGTGATAACGCTGGCGGTTGTGCGCAGGTTGAGGGAGGATGTTTCGCCGGTAATGTAGGCGTTGCCGCTCGAGTCTATGTCTATGCCAAAGGCTTTATCTATCACCTCGCCCACAATGAAGGTACTATATGCGGCGCTGCTGCCGTCGGGGTTCAGTTTGGTGACAAAGATGTCTACGCCGCGTTTGGCTTCCTGGGTGACAAGGGAGCGTACCAGTGGAAAGCCGGACGGGGATTCGGAAAAGCCGGTGACGTAGGCGCGGCCACGCGAGTCTACGGCAATACCATAGCCTTCGTCAATGTCGTTACCGCCCAGATAGGTGCTATAGAGTAACCGTTGCCCATCGGGAGAAATTTTGGCGACAAAAGCGTCGTTGTTGCCGCCGTGGGTGCTTTGCAGGCCGTTGGCGATGGGGAAGTCTGCGCTCTGGGTAAAGCCGGTCACGTAGACGTTGCCATTCGTGTCGGTGGTAATGTCGCGGCCTTCGTCGTTGTTGCGTCCGCCCAGGTAGGTACTATAGACCACGGTGTTACTGGGATTGATTTTGACAATAAAGGCGTCGGTGGTGCCGGTCACGACGCTGGTTTCGTAGAGCGGGTTGGTCAGGGGAAAGTCGAGTGATTTGGTTGAGCCGGTCATCACAATGGAGCCGTCGCTGGTGGTTGTGACGCCATAGCCTTCTTCATCGCGGGAGCCACCTTGTTGCAAGGTATAGGACAGGGCCGGGTCTATGACCAGGGGGTAGTCCGGGTTGTAGGAGCCAGTGACAAAGCGCACGGTGTCGCCTTGCAGAGCGTAGCCCACAGTCACGGGTATGCGTTGGCCAGCAATAGTTTGCCAGGCGACGGGGGCCTGTTCCACCAGCGGGGTAGCAGCTCCTTCTATGGCAATATGCAAGTCGCCAGTCGTCTGGTGGACTGCGACCTTGTTGGCTCCCTGGTAGCGCCAGCGGATGGCCTGGGGGTTGGCGTGGGGAGCGACGGTATAGGTACTTTTGATCGTGCCCTGTAGGCCGTCATAGCGCAAATCAATGCCGGGGTAGATCTGGCGATAGTGGATGGCCTGGTAGGTGGGGATATTGGTTTGCCAGCCGTCGGCATTGGTGCTGTGCAGATAGTTGACCACGCCGGGCAAGGGGACGCCGCCCGCGATAGCGGGGGTGGCGTTCGCGCCTTCGAATTGCAATCGTAGTACCGCGGCCTGCGTATCGGTGGCGGTGTCTGCGGTTATGGGCAACGAGAAGAGCACTTCTTGCTGCGTAAAAAAAACGCTGCCTCCCATGGCATGCGTTTGAAACAAAACTGATGGGTTGGTTTGTCCAACGTTGGGGACAAAGGCTATCGGCAAGTCGGTGGGTTCCTGGGGTGGGGCGGACATATCGAGCGGGGCCGCAAGCGGGGCCGCAATAGCTGCGCTCCCCCCTGGTGTCCCTATGTTCCTGGGGGGGGGCATGTGCTGGATGGAAAGGGGCAGACTACTCAAAATAAGTGCGCAAGCCAGACCAAACGCGAGCCAACGGTGCCATACAAGGGATGTGGGGGTGGAATGTATACGATGGGTGTACATATAAGCTCTCCTTCTGCTTCAAATAAAACCACTTCTTACTATTTCCTATGGTAAAAGAGGACTGAAAAGCAAATTCCGGGTATACCATCCCCGGAATATCTCTTCTCTTCAGTTGTTCAATGCTGTATTCTGATGGACAATGCAACCAGAAGAAACAGCCTTGAGCGAGCATAATGCGGCAACAGGCGGTTCTATTGTTTCAGGGTTTTGCCTCATGATGGTAACAAAGACTCTACCATGTTTGGGAAGAATTGTCAGGATAATACCACACGACAAGACACGGAATGCTAACGCAATAAAGACCGCGTTCTATGCTCGTGAAGAAGCGGAGGTTTTCAGCCAAGGCTACAGCGGCATAGTAGCAGATGACGGGGGGGTTGTCAAGATTGGGGCCGGGTCGCCGGGACGGGGGGGCAGGACGCTGCCAACGTCTTCCGTCAACCGGAATGCCTGGGGTGCTTGCGGGGGGGGCCATATCTCGCGTCGAAGGGGCAACCCAATGTCTGCGCATGGAGCACAGCCTGGTGCTGGCGTTGCCCTGGCGATGTTGCAAGCGCCCTGTGCCTGGGATAAGCCCGGCGGGACAGAACCGGCCAGAGTGTTGTACAATACGGAATAGTGGAGCGAAGTTAAGCAGAACGAGAGAGCAGGTTATGAGAGAGGATAAGCATGGGGGCGTAGCGCCCCTGCAAGAGGAACCAGCGTATGCGGAAGAACCAGACGCACCCCAGGGCCAGGCACCGCTGGTGCGCAAGATTGGGTATGTGGTTGTTGGGGTATTCGCTGCGTCGCTCACCGTGCTCATTATTAGAGCCATCGCGCAGCATATTGCCCGACGCGATTCTATGGCCCATCCCCGCATAACATCCATTCATAAGCCAGATGTGCCGGCCCCGCTCAGGCGGCCACCGGGCCCCATTGCCGTTGCCAGAGCGCCGGTGATTGCGGCCCCCGCTCCCCCCGCCCCTTCCCCAGGGCCCGGCATCTCTTTCACCATACCGGGCCTGGCGCCTGTGTCCAATGGAGCACCCCTGGTATCCGACACGGAAGCAGCAGCACCCGTAGCCGCATCCGTATCCCTATCGCTACCTCCGCGCACTCCACCGGCCCCAGTTCGCGTTCGCGTACCGCTGATTGTGCCGCTGAAACGGGCCACCCTGCCCGTCAAGCACGCGCCCCTGCCCGTCAAGCACGCGCCCTTGCCCACCAGGCGTGCCACCCTGCCCGTCAAGCATGCGACCCTGCCCGTGCAAAAATCGGTGATGTCGAGACGCCCTACCCTTCTGGTGTTGCCCCCACAACCGGCCCGCATAGATCTGGACGCCCCGCCATTAAACGAGAAAAATGAGGTTGAGCCGGCGTGGTGGCCTTGTCGGGAAGGGCAGATAAAAGGCAACCGCGATTCGATGAAGTACCATGTCCCAGGCGGGCGCTTTTACACCAAAACGTATGAGGGCATAGATTGCTTTGATACGGAGGAGGAGGCGAGAGCCGCTGGTTTCACACGTTCGAAGCGGTAACCCTGGTTAATTTCTCGATCAGTTCATCTATCCGCACCGGCTTGCTCAGGTAATCATCCATACCGGCCTGCAAGCATTGCTCTCGGTCACCGGCCATCGCATGGGCGGTCATCGCAATAATCCAGGGTTGCTGCTCTTCGTACTGTTGGGCGCGAATGCGGCGGGTTGCTTCCAGACCGTCCATCTCCGGCATCTGCACATCCATCAACACCACATCGTAGGCTGTATGGTTGAGCGCTTCCAGCGCTTCCACCCCATTGGTTGCGGTATCGGCATGGTACCCAAGCCGCTGTAAGAGGCGCAGCGCAACCTTCTGGTTGACCACATTGTCTTCTGTCAACAAGATGCGGAGGGGATGGCGCTGGCTCATGTGGGGGTCAAATTGGGAATGGTTGTTGGTCGCAAGCGGGGGGGCGGGCGGAGATTGGAACCTATCCAGCACCATCTGGTAGAACTGCGCGAGACGCACTGGTTTGCCCAGAAATTGGATGCTGTTAGTAAAACAGTGTTGTTCCAGGGCGCTTCGCAAGGTGATATAGCCACAGACAAGAATGGGGATTGCCAACTGGATGCAGTGGCGACACAGGCGTTCTGTCATTTCCAGCGATTCCGATGGCCCCTGGTTTGTATCCACCAGCACGAGATCGTACTGGTGCTGCTGCTGTATGATGGACAGGGCTTCTGGTATCGTGGTGATCTTTGTGGTCTGCATACCCCAGAGAGTCATATAGTGGGCAAACAGGTGTTCAGTGGTGATGCTCTGCCCAATGAGCAGCACTGATCGGTTGCTGAGGAGCGGTTGATTGGGGTGCAGGAAGGGGGGCGAGGGCTTGGAAGCCGGCAGCGCTGGAAAACGCAGGTGGAAGGTGGAACCACACCCCAGGTTGCTTTCAACCGTTATTGTGCCTTGCATCATCTCAATCAATCGTTTGCTAATGATAAGCCCCAGGCCCGTGCCGCCATATTTGCGGGTGGATGAGGGGTCAAGCTGGCTAAAGGGGTGGAAGAGCCGATCAAGGCGGTCTGGGGGGATGCCGATACCGGTATCGCGTACCTGGAGGTGATAGGTAAGGGGGGGCGTATGGGGGTCCTCTGGCGGGCTTTCGGGGGATGTGGCCGCAACTGACACAATAACCTGGCCCTGCTCGGTAAACTTTATCGCATTGCTCAGCAGGTTGACCAGTATCTGGCGGAGCCGCGCTTCGTCACCAATAATGGCTTCGGGGGTATGGTGCTGGAAGAGGCAGACCATATCCAGGCCTTTTTCGGCGGCACGGGTGGAGAGCATGTCAAGCGCCCCTTCAATACACGCGCGAAGGTTCATCGGGTGGTGTTGCAGTTGCAGCTTGTCGGCCTCTATCTTTGAGAGGTCGAGAATATCATCAATAAGCGTCAGGAGATTGTCGCTGCTGGTGCGGATGGTTTCGGCGAAATCGTGCTGTTCGGGGGAAAGGCGGGTATCAAGCAAGAGGGTATTCATGCCGATGATGGCGTTGAGGGGGGTACGGATTTCGTGGCTCATATTGGCCAGAAATTCGGACTTGGCGCGGGTGGCGGCCTGGGCCGCTTCATTGGCCTGTTGCATCTCTACTTCGGCGCGTTTGCGCTGAATCGCCAGCGCATACAAATCTGCCATACGTTCTATCAGTTCCAGATCGTCGGAGGTATAGTTGCGTTCGGCGTTGGCCAGGGCTATCTGTCCGACCAATGTTTCGCCGATAAGGGCCGGTGCCGAGAGAAAGCGCCGGATGGGCAGATGGCCGGCGGGTACGCCCGTTGAGCGCGGTTCATCAGCGAGGTGATTGGTCAGCAGGGATGTTTTATGTTCCAATACCCACCCCCACAACCCGCCAAATTGCTTAAACACAATGTCCTTGTCGGGCACATTGCAGGAATCCCAGATGTCTCTGGTCAAGGTGGGGGACACGAGATAGCCAGTGTGTGGCTCGATATACCCAACAAAGCCAAACGAACTCCCGGTGAGTTGGCGGGCATGGTCAAGCACCAGCAAGGAAATATCTTCGAGCGTATCGCTCGAAAGCAAGGCCCGCGAGAGGTCGGCTATGGCCTGGTTTACATTGGATTCCCAGTGCAGGGCTGTTTCGGCTCTGGTGCGTTCGGTAATATCTATCGCTATGGAGCCTATGGCATGCACCTGGCCATTATCGTCGCACAGCGGAAATTTGCGGACAATATAGGTATGCAACCCATCTTCAAACGGAATATATTCTTCGGATTCAATAATGGTCTGGTCGGAGATAACCTGGTTGTCTTCGCGCTGCCAGCGTTCGACCAGTTCCGGGGCAAACAGGTCGTGCTGGTTGTTCCCCACCATCCGTGCTGCATCCCATCCCAGGGTCGCGGTCAGGTGTTCGTTGACCAGCAGGAAGGTTCCGTGGGTATCTTTGACAAAGACGGCCACGGGGGAATTGTCCAGGATAGAGTGGAGCAGGCGCTGGTTCTGGTGCAGCGATTCCTGGGCCCGCTGGCGTTCGGCTATCTCGGCTTGCAAGGCGCGTTGGGTACGCTGGATGGTCAATTGATTTTCAATGCGGGCGATGACTTCTTCAATCTGAAGCGGCTTGGAGATATGGTCGGCGCCTCCCACGGCAAAGGCCCGCGCCTTGTCGCGCCCTTCGGTGAGGGCGCTCACAAAGATAACCGGTATGTGGCTGATGAGCGGGTTTTCTTTGATGTGTTGACACACTTCAAAGCCATTCATACCAGGCATGGCTACATCGAGCAACACAATATCGGGCATATCGAGGCGTACCGATTTGAGCGCCATGGGCCCATTGTTGGCAATACGCACGCTATAGCCCTGGTGTTGCAGCATATTGGAGAGCAACCGCAAATTGTCTGGTTCGTCGTCAACAATGAGTATGGTTCCTTTACTGCCTGTTTCAGCAGATGTATTTGTCATAACCCCGGTATCCTGTTGTGTGTGGTCTTCCTCACCCATACTATAATACTCGCTTTTTGGCCGGTCTGTCCATACCTGGTTTGTCTGGAAATGCTCACAAGGAGAGGGATGCTTTCTGGGAATGCGGACATTGTGCCCGCCCCGGTGCGAGCGAGACGCCAATGCTCCCAGGGGTTTCCCTATGGGTGAACAGTTCGTTATTGGCTATGCTTCTAGCATCATGGCCAGAAATGTCTCGACGACAGCCGGGTCAAAGTGGTGGCCGGCTTGTCCACGGATGTAGTCGGCGGCTTGTTGGGGCGGCCAGCCGTCGCGGTAGGGCCTATCGGAGCAGAGCGCGTCCCAGACATCTACCACCGCAAAGATACGCGCCACCAGCGGTATATCGTCGCCTTTGAGCCCGCGCGGATAGCCGCTGCCGTCCCATTTTTCGTGGTGGCAGTAGGGTATATCAAGGGAGGTACGCAAAAAGGGTATGCAGGAGAGCAGATTGTAGGCGTAGATAGTATGTTGCTCCATTATATGGCGTTCTTCGTCGGTGAGGGGGCCGGGCTTGAGCAAGATGGAGTCGGGGATAGCCATTTTGCCTATGTCGTGGAGGATAGCACCACGCCGTACCTGGACAATCGCGTCTTCTGAAAAGCCCATCTTGCGGGCCAGTTGCACGGTGAGTTCGGTCACACGGCGGCAGTGGCCTTCCGTTTCCGCGTCGCGCAGTTCAAGCGCGCGGGCCCATCCTTCGATGGTCGCATCGTAGGCCCGCGAAAGCTCTTCGTTGGATTGTTGCAGTTGAATAAACATGTCGGCGTTGTCTATGGCAATAGAGGCTTGCCCGGCCAGCGTGCTGAGGAAGTCGAGCCATTCCTGGTCGGGTATCAACACCGAGCGGTGGAACAGCTCCAACACCCCTTTTGTGCGCCCTTTGGCGATAAGTGGCACGCCATAGTAGGTTATAAAGCCTTCTTCGGTAAATAGCGCTGAGCGGATATTTTCCTGGGTATCCTGCTGCACGTTGGGGATATGGACAAACTCGACCCCAAGCGCCGTCCGCCCGGCGTAGCCTTCGCCAACGGGCACTGGTTTTTGCCGAATAATGTTTGTGCGAAAGCCCATACCGGCGGCGTATTCAAGCCGGTTTGCTTCCGAGTTCAAGAGCAAGACCGATACCGCGTCTATGTCTAGTTGGGAAGAAGCCTGGTAAATAAAGACATTGAGTGTCACGCGCAAATTGAGACTGGTGGTAATCGTCTGATCTATGGTATGGAGGGCTTGAATATGTTTTAGCCGCCGCTCGGTTTGTTCGTAGAGCGTTACGCGGTGGAGCGCGTTGGCGGCTATGTCGCCAATAGCGCTGAGAATACGGAGATTGCCGCGGGTGATGGTATGCCGACAGCCGATACCAAGCATTCCGATGGTTTGCTCCTGGGCCGAGAGGGGGATATATGCCGAGAAGTTGGTGCTCAGGGCATGGGCATGGCTATCTTGTTCAAAGGCGCCATTGGTAGCGGCGCAGGCCTGGGGGGGGGCATCCGCCTGGTACCGGGAGGTCGGATTCGCTTCTTGCCCTACTACCTGCTCCCAGAGGCCATAGGCTTGTTCCAGGACAATGGAGTCGTTCAGGGGATTGTAACAGTAGAGGGCGATGCCCTGGACATCGAGGAGCGAGGCGATTTGTTCGAGCAGGGAAGAAACAAGCTCGGCGCGACTATCGGCAATGCGTAATGAGGTGGCCACACTGATGATGGCTTCCAATTCGCGCTCGTGCTGTGCATGATCTTGAATATCCGACCGCAGCTTTTGTTCTATTTCCTGATAGTGGGAAACTTCGGCTTGCAAGGTGTCGTTCTGGTTGGTCAATACGCTCGTTTCTGTGTGTAATCGTTGTTCAAGCTCTGCTATTTGCTGGTGCAACCGGGCATTTTCTTGCTGTAAAGCGTGATACGATACCTGGTTTCTAAGGTCTGTCATGGTACGTTCCTTTGTTTGGGTTTCTTTTCCTTGCTTCTATACGGGCTAGTATGGTATCGGGTCGTAGCTGATTCTAGAGACACGTACCCGCAGTACAAGCACGGTCTGGAAAACGGACTTTCTGAGGCAAGGCTAAGAGTTGTTTGATCCAGGTACGGCTTTATTGTACCCCTCTTTTCCTTGAGATACAATGGTGTATTCAGGGTCATTATGGTAGAGTGCGTGCGGAGGGGGGGGATCTCGCGCTATTATAGCAGGCCTGATCGCGTGGTAAACCCTGGGAGCGTTCACCTACCTGTGCCCCCCCTATTTACACCGATTCGGCAAGGTGCTACAATTGAAGCATACGTGCAGAAGCCTAGCGCAATAGAGAGAAGGATATACAAGCCGTGGATAGACGCGATTTTCTGCGGAATGTTGGAGCGGCGGGGGCGTTGTGTGGGGCTACGGCCGCGTTGAGCGCGTGTGGTGCCCCCCCCACCGAATCTCCCGAAGGCGACCCGGCCCCCACCGCAGCGCCAGCGCAACAGTCCGCACGGCCCTTTGTGGAATGGCGCATGTCCACCAGTTGGCCCCAATCGCTTGGGGTGCTGGATGGGACGGCCCGCCAGATTGCCAGACGGGTAGCCGCGATGACCGAGGGACATTTTATCATCAACGTCTTTTCGGCGGGCGAGGAGCAACTGGTGGCCCCGCTGGACGTATTCGACGCGGTACAGCAGGGTGATATTGAGTGCTGCCACACGGTACTTTTTTATTTTCTCGACAAGCACGAGGCGCTCAGTATTGCCACCGGCTTACCCTTCGGGTTTACCCCACAGCAGCAAAATGCCTGGCTGTTGTATGGTGGCGGCCGCGAGGCTATCCAAAACGTGCTCAGCGATTTTGCTATACGCAATTTGACGGCCGGCAACACTGGTACCCAGATGGGCGGATGGTTTAACCGCGAGGTCAATGTGCTTGCCGATCTTGAGGGCCTCAAGTTTCGCATACCAGGCCTGGGGGGCGAGGTGATGCAACAGCTTGGCGTCGAAACTGTGGTATTGTCCGCTATGGAGATCTACGACGCGCTAGACCATGGCGCAATAGATGCCGCCGAATGGGTGGGGCCCCACGATGATGAGAAACTGGGTTTGCATGAAGTCGCGGAATTTTACTATTACCCCGGCTGGTGGGAACCGGGTACCAGTACGGACATGCTGATCAATCAGCAGGCCTGGGATGCGTTGCCCCCCCTCTACCAGGAGGTGTTGGAGACGGCCAGTCATGAGGTGAATGTAACAATGCTGGCCCAGTATGAAATGCTCAACCAGGAGGCGCTGGCCCGTATGGTGGCCGGCGGGGTGCAGTTGCGCCCTTACAGCGAGGAAATTCTGGTTGCGGCCAAGGATGTCGCCTTTGCGCTGTACGAAGAGCTTGCCAGCACCAATCCGGACTTCAAGGCGGTATTTGAGCCGTGGAAGGCGTTTCGGCGCAATATCTACCAGTGGAGCCGCTTCAACGAGCTGAGCTTTGCCAAGTTTGCAACCAGTAGTGTCTTTTAGCGTCGCCGCTGGTTGTGTTGAGGAGCGATATACCCTATGGATAGACGCAATTTTCTGAAGCATGTCGGGGCGGGGGTGGCCGGTAGCGCGGCGCTCACGTTGGGAGGTACGGTGGCCGCGCAAGATCGCCGCTTCCATGCGCCTGCATCGCAGCCGGGCTTGCCAACCGTTGCATGGCGGCTAACCACCAGTTGGACGCCGGCCCTGGATGTGCTCCAGGGGGCGGCCCAATTGCTGGCCGACCGCGTGGCGGCGTTGACTGAGGGGCGCTTTACGATAGAAGTATTCCCGGCCGGTGACATGGTACCGGCGCTCGATATTATTGATGCGGTGGGGGATGGTACGGTGGAATGTGGCCATACGGCTTCGTTTTATTTTGTTGATAAAAATGAGGTGTTCGGGCTTGCCACCGGGCTACCCTTTGGATTGACGCCCCAACAGCATAATACCTGGCTTTACTATGGCGGCGGGCTTGAGGCGGTGCAACAGGCCTTTGGTGACTTTGGTATTATCAGTTTTCCGGCTGGCGGTACGGGTACGCAGATGGGCGGATGGCTCCGCCGCGAGGTGAATACGCTGGCCGATCTGGAGGGGTTCAAGTTTCGTATGCCGGGTCTGGGCGGGCGGGTGATGCAACGTCTGGGGGTGGAAACGGTGGTGGTGCCGGCCAGCGAAATCTTTGATAAGCTCGATGCGGGCGAGATAGATGGGGCTGAATGGATTGGGCCCCACGATGATGAGAAGTTGACATTGCACGAGGCGGCGCCCTTTTACTATTACCCCGGCTGGTGGGAGCCGGGCTCAAGCCTGGATGTGCTGGTGAACCGGCAGGCGTGGGAGGCGCTCCCCGCGCTCTACCGCGAGATATTTACCTCGGCGGCGTACCAGGTGAATATTTCGGTATTGTCCCAGTACGAGGTGTTAAACCAGGATGCGCTGGTGCGGCTCCTGGCCGGGGGGGTACAGTTGCGCTCCTATAGCGACGAAATTATGGAAGGGGCCAAAGCTGCCGCGTTTGAATTGTACGAGGAGATTGCCAGCGAGAATGCCGATTTCAAGGCGGTATTTGAGCCGTGGAAGGCGTTTCGGCGCAATATCTACCAGTGGAGCCGCTTTAATGAGTTGAGCTTTGCCCTGTTTGCGACAGAGCATTTGTGAGGCGAGGCGCTGTGAGGCGAGGCGCTGTGAGGCGAGGCGCCTCCCGCCTCGCGCCTCACTCATCGCTGGTTTGCGAGAGCTCGTTGCCCAACAGACCAAGCAGCACGTGGTAGGGCGGCTCGTTCTCCGGGTGCAATTCGAAGCGGGCCCGCTCAAACCATTGCACGGTGTATTCCTGCCCGTCGTGGAGTGTTTCGCGCATGGGCGGACTGACGGGCAAGCCGAAGAGGGCCAGGCTTTCGGCGTCGCTGGTGCCGGCTTCGCCATCAATTTCTAACCCGTTGGAGCGCCACATCGCTAGAATGTCGCCGCACACGTTGTAGCCGGTTTCCTCCGCAAAGCGGCATCCTTCTCGCGGGCCGTCGTCGCGGGGGAAGCTAAACCAGTCGCGCCCCTGCTGTTCCAACACATCTACGCCAAGGCGGCCCAACAGCACATCGTAGGGCGGGTCGTTTTCGGGGTGGAGTTCCAGGCGGTTGCGCTCGAACCATTGCACGGTGTAGCGTTCGCCTTCAATCATTTCTTGCTGTTGTGGGGTAATGGGAAAGCCAAACACGGGTAGCCCGCCGTTTTGCTCCCAGTACTCGCGGATACGCCCGCTGATACAGTGGGGAACTTCGTCAAAGCAGCGGGCATCATCGGGGGGCGGGGTTGGTTGGGCGGGCGGCGCGTTTCCTGCGCACACGCTCTCCGGCTGGCTCTCAATGCGTAACGCGATAAGGGCCGCGCCGCGCCGCTGGAAGTGTACCAGCGTGCAGCGCTGTGGGTCCAGGGGGCCGTGTTCCTCCACAAGCTGTGTACTGGCAATGGCCGTAATGGTGCGCGTGTCAAACTCCCACGGGCCCGAAACGCCCTCTGGCCGGCTGATGAGCGTGCCTATCCAGCGGCTTACGTCGGGGGGCGGGGTGGTGTTACCCTCGCTACCGGCGCAGCGCTCCGGCGGCTCGCTGGCAATAGACATAGCCCACTCCCCGGCTACTTCCAGCGTGGCACAGACGCCCACATCAAGCGGGCCATTGTCCTCGTGCAGGGTGGTATCGTCGGTGGCGGTGGCGGTGCGCTCGCCTACGACCCACTCCCCCGCGACCCCCTCTGGCCGGCTGGAAAGTATGCCGGTTACATATTCCGTGCGGTTGACCAGGTTGCGGTTATCGCCGTCGCCCTTGTTGGGGGTGCTGCATGCCGCGGCGGGTTCGCTGGCGATAGCAAGGACGCTATCCCCGCGCAGTGTTACCAGCACACACGCGCCGACATCCAACGGGCCATTGTCCTCGTGCAGGGTGGTATCGTCGGTAGCGGTCACGGTGCGCTCGCCTACCACCCACGCGCCGGTTACACCCGCCGGGCGGGCCGTGAGAATGCCGCGCCACTGTTCGTCCTGCGCGGTGGCCGGGCGGGGCAGGGCCAGCAGGAGGGCGATAATGGTAACGAAAAACCATTGGTAAGCCATAAGCTATTGCTCCGGTTGTATCAAGGCCGGTTGGGCTATCAACGCCTTGAGCGCGGCGCGTTCGTCGGCGGTGCCCAGAATGGCCAGCATATCAAGCCCGACAAAGACGTACGATCCGCCGGGGTTGGTTATCAGATTGTCGCCTTGTAAGATAGCTACAATTGAAGCGCCCGTCTTGCAGCGTATCTCTGCCTCGTGCATACTCTTCCCCACAACCGGGCTGTGTTCGGGCACCTCAAGCCACTCTATCTCAAAGGCCGCTCTGGCGCGGCGCAAGTTTTGCAGCATTTGCATACTGTGCCCGCTCATAATGTTGGTGCAGATAGGCGCGTACAATTCGTTGTGTACCGCGTCGCTAAAGCGTTGAATATCGCTCAGCGACACCTCGTAGTGAATAAGTACCTGCCGCACCATTTCCAGCCCGGCCTCAAACTCCGGTTGGATAACCTGATGCACGTCCATATCGCGCAGTTTGTCCATCTGCTCAAGATGCATGGCCCGCGCAATAATGTACAGGTTGGGGTTGAGCTTGCGTGTACGGTTGACCATGAGATGTACCCCCACCTCGTCCGGTATGGTAATCAGCAGCAGACGGGCGTGGCGTACCCCTGCTGTTTCTAGCATAATCTCGCTGGTGGCGTCGCCATAAATCATGGGGCACCCTTCGACCTTGCACCGCTCAACAACGCGGTGATCCATCTCCAACACCACGTAGCGTAACCCCACCCGCTCCATCACGGCGGTGGCGGCGTGGCCAATGCGTCCGTAGCCGGCAATAATCACATGGTCGTGCAGTGTCTCGATGGGCAGGTTGAAGGTGCTTACGGGGTCGCGTGGGTTGCGGCTGCGCCACCGTGCATAGAGTGGTACCGCGGCCCGCGATACAAAGGGGGTAATGACCATTGTTATAACGGCCGTGGTCAGGATGAGCGAGTAGAGCGATTCGGGGATAGAGTTACTATCGCGCCCCACCTTGGCCAGCACAAACGAAAATTCGCCTACCTGGAATAAGCCCAGACCGATGATGAGCGGGGCGGCGTTGACATAGCCGAAGGCGCGGGCAATGCCGCCGAAGATGAGCGCCTTGCCCACGACCACTAGCGCTACCACCGCTACCACCAGCGCCAGATTGTCAATCAGGAAGAAGGGGTCAAAGAGCATGCCCACGGAAACAAAGAAGAGCAAGCCGAAGATGTCGCGCAGGGGGATAACGTCGCTGAGGGCCTGGTGGCTATAGTCCGACTCGCTCAGCACCATACCGGTCACAAACGCACCAAAGGCAAACGATAAGCCGAACAGGTAGGTGGCATAGCCGACCCCTACTCCCACAGCGACAACGAAGAGCAGAAACAGCTCGCGCGAGTCCCAACTGGCGATCATTTTGAGCAACCAGGGAATAACCCGTGTGCCTACCAGAATCATAGCCGCCAGGAAGATGATGGCTTTTATGACGGCAATACCAAGCGCGGGTAGAAGTGTGCCCAGTTCGGGGTTGTTGAGCATGGGCAAGATAATCATCATGGGCACGACGGCCAGGTCTTGCATAACGAGCATGCCGATCATCACGCGACTGGCCAGCGTGCCAAGCACCCCCCGCGACATAAGCGTTTTCAGGATAACCATGGTGCTGGACAGGGAGATAATCGCGCCGAACCAGAGCGCCTCGCGCCAACTCCACCCAAAGAGATAGTGCCCCACGCCATAGCCAAAGGCTATCGAGAGGAGAATCTGAAGCGGTGCGCCAAAGAGGGCTATCTGGCGCACGGGTTGCAACTCCTTGAGCGAAAATTCGAGGCCAAGCGCAAAGAGTAGCAGGGCAACCCCGATTTCGGAGAGTAGCTCTATGTCGTGAACTTCCACTACGTTGATACCGCCGGTGTAGGGGCCGACCAGCACCCCCGCCAGGATATAGCCTATCAGCAGGGGTTGCCCCAGGCGGTGGGCTATCAACCCGCCAAACATGGCGGCCACCAGAATAACAGCAAGATCCGCAGCAATACCCATAGATTAGCCTGCCAATCGTTCAATAAAAGCGCGATGGTCGGCGCTGCCTATTCCCTCCTGCACCCGCGCCACGACCCGCGCCATATCGCCGGCCAGGAGTGCGGCTACATCCAGGCGCAGGGCCGGGAAGACCCGGCTGGTGATGATACCGGCTGTGTCGGGGTGGAGCGGGTGGTAGCCGTCGGCGTGCCGGTGCCACCACGTTATGCGCTGCGCCTCGGTCTGCCAGAGCAGATATTCTGCCACGCCATACTGCTGGTACAGGGCGCGTTTGGCGTGCAGGTCGTAAGGCGTGCTACTGGAGGCTATCTCTACCACCAACTCCGGCGCGCCCTCAATGTAATCATCCTCGGTAATGCGCGAGGAGCCGCCAGCGTGGGCGGGTATGCGTAGCAGCACGTCCGGTTGTACCTCGCTCCTGGGAGCCAGGCGTACCGTGGCGTTGTCCGATATATCCAGGCCGGGCGTGGCGACGTAGTAGGTGGTAAGCCAGGCCTGGATCTGGCTGTGTGGGCGGCCATGGGTGGTATGGTGCAGGGGAGAGGGCACGTAGACAACTCCTTCTAGCAATTCGGCTTTCTTTAGATGGGGCATAGCATGGTAGCGGCGCTCAAATTCGGCGCGGCTTATGCGCTCCCCCGTCCGCAGGGGGGGCAGGGGGGCGGGGGCGGTTATTGTGCTGGTGTCGGGGGG
>DAOTUK010000180.1:0-10194 GCA_034437375.1 Chloroflexaceae bacterium
GGGGCGGCCGGTTGCGCTGGCGGGGTGGTGGGGGGCGCTGCGGCCGGCGCTGGTGGGGGTTGGGTTGCGGGCCCCGGTTGGGTACCGGCCACGGCGTTGGGGGTCGGGGTATGGGGGGCCATAATGGCCAGGGTGGCGGTTATCGGGGCCGCGGCGGTCGTGGTCACGGTCAGGGGGGCCGTGGCTGTAAGCACTGCTGTTGTGGTAAGGGGAGCGGTCATATTGCCAGCGCTTTCTCCGCCCGGCGTCGTCGTATCGGGAGCGCTGGCCTGGTTATCGGGAGTCCCTGGCTCTAGCAGCGCACAGCCCGATACCAGCACACCAGCAAACCCGACCAGCACCGCAAGCCAGCGCCATTTCCAATTTTTTCGCATGGTTTTGCTTCTACCTCTAGCTCGTATCAGATACATAACTTTTATGTATAGCCCATGCAAATTCTACCACACCTCGCGCTGGCATGCGGGCTTGCGGGCCGGGCGGGTGCTATTCGCCAATCAACACATGTTCACGCCACCCCTCTTCGACCAGCGTTTGATAGGCGGAGTCGGCGTCGGGCACCATGGAGCTAATCAAGTCTCGTGCTGGCGTTGCAGCCGGCCCAAGCTCTTCCTGGGCCGCTTCCAGGATAGCGACCGCTTCGGGATTGTCTACCTTCGTTATGTCAATGCCATACCCCAGGCCAAAGCCATTTTCGGGGATAATCTGGGCGGCCTGAAATTCTGGTTCCAGGATGAGGTTGGCCAGCACGATGGCAGCGGCTTTGTTGGGGGCGTTGGCGGGTATGGCGACGTAGTTATAGTCGCCGATCATAAAGTCGTCGAAGACAAAGGCGCGAGCCGTCTCTGGCACCAGGCCATCGGAGATGAGGGTACCGGCGCCGGCAATGGCCTGGGTGATGCTGAAATCTATCTCCTGGTTGGCAAACAGGCTATGCAACTCGTACTCGTCTTTGGGGTAGGTTTCGCCCTCGCGCCACAGACAAGGCTGTATCTCGTTGAAATAGTCCCACAGCGCCGGCGACCATTCGTCCCATAGGGACTGGTCAAACTCGCGCCAGATGGTGGCATCGCCGCTCAATTCAAACAGGGCCCCTTTGACAAAGCGGGTACCCTGGAAGGCGCCGGGGCCGGGGGCGATGTAGGTAAAGCGCCCCGGATGCTCACAGGCCCACGTTTTCATCTGGGCATAGGAGCGCGGCAAGTCTTCCTCGCTCATACGGGCCGAGTCGTAGATAAGCTGAAACTGGGCCGATGACCAGGGGCTTTCGAGCGCTTCAATGGGTTCGCCAAAGTCCAGGTTCAAGGCCGGGTTGTCCCAGTTGACGTAGACGCTGTTGGGCATATCGCGCGTCCACCCCCCGTAGAGCATGTCGGACTGCTTGAGCGAGGCGAAATTCTCGCCGTTAATCCACACCAGGTCAATGCTGCCGGGGTTGATGCCGGCTTCCTTTTCGCTCAATATCTGGTTGACAAAGTCTACCGCGTCGGCTACCGGTACGCGATTCAAGGTGATGTCATAGCGAGCCTTGAGCGCTTCGCCATAGAAACTATCAACAAATTCGTTAATACTGTCGGCTCCACCCCACATGTACCAGTTCACGGTCTGGCCTTCGGCCGCGGCCAGGACACTTTCCCAGTTGGCCACATCAAAGCCTTCAGCACCGGTTTCATTGCCGGCCGCCTCGTCGCTGGCCGTGGAGGGGGTTGGGGTAGGTAACTGGGTGCCCCTGGCAAACTCGCCCGTCTCGCTCCCTTCAACCGTTGCCGTTTCGACCGGTGGGGCTATGTCCGTTTCGGCCGCACCGCTCAGGTCGGAGGTGGCCGGAGCGGAGGCGGGAGCGCTACCGCACGCCGTCGCAAACAACGCCAGCAAGGTTATCAACACCAGCACAGAACGTTTCATAGTAGAATCTCCTCTCTCCTGCAAACTATGCGTATGATGGACGCAAGTATAAACCGGCTTGCAGGATGGCGCAATGCAAGAGCGGCTATCGGGGGTGACAGACATTTTTCCGCGCCTGGGAACGCAGGCGTTCCGCTGGCTCCGGGGCAGGCAAGAGGCCCGCACTCCCAGGACATTACCACGGGTGCGTGCTTCAATACCTACCCCGCCCCGCCCCGCCGCCTCCCCGCCTCACCCATCCCTGTCTAGTTTGAGCGAAACGGAGTTGATGCAGTAGCGCAAGTTAGTGGGGGCCGGCCCATCGTCAAAGACGTGGCCCAGGTGGGCCCCACACACGTTGCAGTGAACTTCGGTGCGGCGCATAAACAGGCTGAAATCCTCTTCGGTGCCAATATTCTCCTGGTTTACTGGTTCCCAGAAACTGGGCCAGCCGGTGCCCGAATCAAACTTGGTTTCGGAACTAAAAAGCTCTGCGCCACAGCAGGAACAGCGGTAGATGCCCGGTTCCTTGCTGTCGTGATATTCGCCCGTAAAGGGATGTTCGGTGCCCTTCTTGCGACACACGTAGTATTGTTCGGGGGTTAATTCCTGTTGCCATTCCTGCTCCGACTTGACGACCTTTTGACTGGTCGTTGCGTTTGCCATTCTTTCACTTCCTCCTGAAATAGCTATATGCTCGTTGCTTCATATTCTTATATCTTCGCCGCTCCGCGTCACGGCCTCACGCCAGACGTTTGGCCTCACGACGCTTCAGATACTTTGATACAGCGATACCCACTATCAGCATAACACCAGAGCATGCGAGTGTCCATACATTGAATTTTGCTTCGACATTGCCGGCCAGCACGTCGGGTATCTTGAACGAGGCCCCCGCCAGCACGATGGTGATGGTGCCGGGCAACGAGCCCAGGATGGTGGCCAGGATGAAGGGGCGATAGGGGACATTGAGTAAGCCGGCCAGGTAGGTTACCAGGTCGTAGGGCATAAAGATGAGCCGCATGGTAAGGATAGTTTCAAAGCTGTTACGTCGCATCCGGCCGGCATAGTTGGCGATAATGCCGGTAGATTGTGACTCGTCAATGATGCCTTTGCCTAGAAAGCGCCCCAGAACGTAGGCCAGCGTGGAGGAGAGGTTGCTACCGATAATGGTATAGACGACCCCCCAGAAGGCCCCGAAGATAGAACCGGCCGCTATGGTAATAAGCGTGGCGGGGAAGAAGGCGATAGGGCGCAGGGTGTATAGGACAATGTAGAGCAGCGCACCGTAGGGTGTGAGAAAGAGTTCGATCAAGTCGGTTGAAATATCGGTGGCCGATTTTCCCGTGACGATGCCATAGCCGACAACGCCCCCAATCAGCGCGAGCCAGATGCCCGCGGCCACGAGTTTTTGCCAGTGGCGGCTCAGCAATGATTGCTCGGTCTGGTCTGGTTGGGCGTTCGATACTCCCATAGTCATCTCTTTCTCCCGCACACGCGATACCATTTATAACCAACGGATAGTCCAGACCAGACGTTGCACGACGGTAGCGGCAACCAGCACGGCCATACCGATAAACAGGGGCACCATAGCGCCCGGAAAGAGCAGGAACAGGCTAACGAAGAGGATCGTTTCGGCTCCCTCTATCAATCCGCCGGTCATAGAGATGCTGGTAAGGTGGCGTTGTCGGTCGGGATCGTACCGGTGTTTCTCTTGTAGCGCGGCCAGATACATCCACGAGGCGGTGTTAAGGTAGAAGCTGCCCATAAGCAGGGAAAGAGCCAGGTAGCCTTCTGTCGTGTTGACGTTGAGCGCCAGCGCCAGCGGTATGGCGATGTAGATAAGCGTATCGAGCAGAATATCCAGATAGCCGCCCAGGTCGCTTTGTTTCTGGTGGATGCGGGCGACGGTGCCGTCCAGACCGTCAAGCACGCGATTGACCACCCACAACGCCAGACCAATGCCATACGCACCGTTCCAGACAGCGACGGCCGCGACCAGACCGACACCACACGCCGCCACCGTAATAGCCGTGGGGTGGATGGAGCGCAACAGACGAGCGGCCACGGGCGTGAGGAGACCATCTTTGGGCAACCGTAAGACCTTATCTATCATAGGCGTTCTCGCTTCCTACCGGGCGTGTCTACCGGGCGCTGGCTACGGTCGCTGGTAGATCAGGTTACCACGCACCGCCTGTACCACTATGCATATCATAGTATGCCGTCGGGGCCCGGTCATCAACGAAAAGCCCCATCTCGCTCTGAGTATTTTTCGCCATACCAAATCCGTCTGAACAGTGATACAACCACCGATAGACACGGATAGACACCGATAGGCTCTGTAACGCTATCCGTGTGCATCGGTGTGCATCGGTGGTTCTCTCTGTGTTCAAATGGATTTGGTATTAGCCGACTACCGCCGCGCCGCCCCTCACGGCGTTGCGGCCACACCATCACTATCTATGGTCTGGGTCATCTCGGTAACAGTGGTATCCATTTCTTCAACCCGCACAATTTTGAGAAAGTTGGTTGACCCAAACGTAGCCAGCGGGTGGCCGCCTATGAGAATAACGGTATCGTCTGGCCGGGCTAACTTGCGGCTCAGCAGCGTCTCATGCACGTGGCGGCTCAGGTGGACAAGCCGGTCGGAGTAGATACCCATCAGAGGGGTGACACCCCATACCAGGTTCAGGCGACGGTAGGTTTCTTCCGAGGGGGTAAAGGCCAGGATGGGGACACCGGGGCGCTGCTGCGCGACCATCCGGGCGGTGTTGCCGGTGAGGGTGAGCGCAACAATGGCGTGTACGGGCATCGCTTCGACAATGGCTCCGGTGGCGGCGCTAATAGCGGTCGGTATGTCGCGCTGTGGGGCAATGCTCAGGTTGGCCATTGTACCGGGCGTGCTCTTGCGGCCGCTGGCTTCGGCCGCTTCGGCAATGCTGGCCATCATCCGGACGGACTCCAACGGAAACATGCCGGTGGCGGTTTCGCCGCTGAGCATCACCGCGTCGGTGCCGTCAATAATGGCGTTGGCCACGTCGCTGGCCTCGGCGCGGGTGGGGCGGGGGTTGCGTATCATCGAGTCGAGCATTTGCGTGGCGGTGATGACGGGAATACCGGCCGCGTTGGACGACTCGATGAGCATTTTTTGCACGGGCGGCACCTGGCCGGTGGGTATTTCCACCCCCAGGTCGCCCCGCGCCACCATAATGCCGTCGGCGAGTTGTAAGATGCCGGGCAGGTCGTCAAGCGCTTCTGGTTTTTCAATTTTGGCTATCACGGGCGTATTTTTACCGGCCGCCGAAATGCGCCGCTTGATGTCGAGTATATCGCTTGAGCGGCGCACAAAGGAGAGCGCCACATAGTCTACGCCCTGGGCCAGACCAAACTCAAGGTCTTTGACATCTTTGGGGGTGAGCGAAGGCGCACTGACGTTGACGCCCGGCAGGTTGATACCCTGCTTTTCGCGCAGGTCGCCGCCAAAGACCACTTCGGTTATTACCTCGTCGCCGGTGGTTTCGAGCACGCGCAGCTCTATCAAGCCATCGGAAAGCATAATGCGGTCGCCGCAGCGCACATCCTGCGGGAGCGCTTTATAGGTAGTGCTTACTCGTTCTGCCGTTCCAACGATGTCGTTGGTGGTAATGGTGAAGCGACTACCCGATTTGAGCAGCACCGACTGGCCCTGTTCCAGGGTGCCGGTGCGTATTTTGGGGCCCTGCAAGTCTTGCAAAATAGCCAGCGAGCATCCCTTTTTGTGCGCTGCCTGGCGCAGCGTTGCGATATTCTGGGCATGGTACTCGTGCGTCCCATGCGAGAAGTTGAGCCGCGCGACATCCATACCAGCGTCAAGCAATTGTTCAACCATCTCTGGGCTACTGGTGGCCGGCCCGATGGTAGCGACAATTCTAGTTCTCCGCATCTCCCCTTGTTCCCTTCCTTGCCTTTTGCTACATACACAAACGGTAATAATGAACACAATATAAAAAAACTGAACGTATCAGGATAGTACCACAAAGCAACAGGGCCGTCAAAGGTTCCTGGCGCTCTTTTTGTTGAAACGTTATGACGTTACTATGGGCATACGCTAACGTTCAGGGCGATTTATTAAAAAAGAAAATACATTTGAAAGAAATGTGTCCGCACATGTGTTATTTTCCATGAACGAGAAAGACAAAAACCTTTATACATAACCGCTCGATACGGTGTGTAGCAACCCTGATGGCGTAGTACCCCCTAGAGCCTGTTTGGAATTAAAAATACTTCTTTTGGGCTATGACATATGTTCCAAAATGCCAGTTTCCGGCTGTGATGAATTCCTCAATTAACCCGAACGAGTTACCGAATACCAGTGGTTTGCGGGCTTCTGCCTGTCTTGATACCCATATTACGGTAAAAAAGTGGCTGATATGCGAAATAATTCCAAACACCCTCTAAAGAGGTACAATAGCACGGGCCATATAGCAATCGTACGTGGCTCGTAAACGACTACCTGGGAACGCGGGCCTCTGGCCCGCATGCGTGCGAGACGCACGCGCTCCCAGGGGGTACAACACAATCAGGGTTGCTATATGAGCGTTATGCTGCTCACGAGAGCCATGCGGGCAACCGTCGCACTGGGCATTGTCTCCGCTCATACCACCCTATCCATACATCATCACGCCTATCTGGGCCAGCGTGGGGAGCGCGGGGATGGCCCCATAGCCAGTCGTGGTCAAGGCCCCGGCCGCGTTGGCATAGCGGAGCATCTCTTCCAGCGCGGCCTGGTCATCCAGCACGCCCGGTTGCCTGACCAGTTGCGAGAGCAAGGCGGCCATCCACCCATCGCCCGCGCCCGTAGTATCCACCGTATCAACCTCGACGCCCGACACTGCACCCCGCGCATTGGGCGTCACATAGCGACACCCTGCCGCCCCGCACGTTATCGCCAGCAACCGCAGATTCTCGTGCCACAGCCGTTCAACCGCGGCCGCTTCATCTGCGCCCTCCGCAAGAAAGGTCAACTCCTCTTCGCTCACCTTGATAATATTGGCCCGCTCCCAGAGCGTCCGTATTGTCTGGCGGGCCGTGTGCTCATCGGGCCACAGCGACCGGCGCACGTTGGGATCGTAGGAGAGGAGCGCCCCCTGCTGCTGCGCCAGCGCAACCGCGTGCATGGTCGCTGCGCGGGCAGGCTCGGCCATCAGGCTCAGCGAACCGACGTGCAACACGGAGGCCCCCTCGATCACCGCCGCATCTACCTCGTCCGGTTCATACAGCATATCGGCGCCGGGGTGGCGGTAAAAGACAAAATCGCGCTCGCCATCTGGCTGTAAGGATACAAACGCCAGCGCCGTGCGGGCCTCCGCAGTACGGCATACCCCGCGCACGTCTACCCCGCTTTCGTGGAGCGTACGGATAAGGAAGTCGCCCCACGGGTCGGCCCCAACCTTGCCCAGAAACGCACACGCAACCCCCAGACGAGCCACCCCAACCGCCACATTGGCCGGCGCGCCACCCGCCACCGGCTGAAAGGCCGGCGCATCGGCCAGCGCGACCCCGGACTGGAGCGCCACACAATCAACCAGCGCTTCGCCAAGCGCAACCACCTGCGCCATACTTGCTCCCTCCCGACAAAGCCGCGTTTGCCCACCGCCTCGCCACCGCACAGAGCCCAACGCGCAAAGTGTAGCATAGATTGGCGATAGAGGAAATGGGGGGTATCTGTACAAGAAAGCATATTCGGCATATAATACCAGTGATAGGTGAGGCGTGCGGCGATGATCTGTGACTCGAACGCACGTCACGCTACGGAGTAGCTAGAGCGCATCAACCGACCCTGTATACCAGGGAAAGATATACAAGAAGTAATACCAGACGAACGGGAGAAAGTACGATCCATGTCGCTATTCAAACGCCTTTTTGGTATCGGCAAAGATGCCCCGCGTACCGAAGAAGAGGCGCAGGAAGAAGAAAAGAAAGTTGAACAGAGCCTTGAGAAATCGCGGCAAGGCTTTTTTGGGCACATCTCGGAGCTCTTCTCTACCGACGACCCTATCACCGACGAGCTGTGGGACGAGTTGGAAGAGGCGCTTATTCAAAGCGATGTTGGCATTGAAACGACGCTGTACCTGGTGAACCAGACCAAAGACCGCTGCAACCGCTACAACATTAAAAAAGCCAACGAGGCCCGCGATATGCTCAAGGAAGAGATGATCAATATTCTTGACGCCCACGCCGCCCCACCGCTCGATACCGAGACGGTGCCCTACGTTGTGCTGGTGGTGGGGGTCAACGGGGCGGGCAAGACCACGCTCATTGCGAAACTGGCCCACCGCTACCGCCGCATGGATCGCAGCGTGCTCCTGGCCGCGGGGGATACCTTTCGCGCCGCCGCCACCGAGCAACTGGGGATCTGGTCGGAGCGGGCCGACGTGCCGGTCGTTAGCCACGGACAAGGCTCCGACGCGGGGGCCGTGGTGTATGAGGCGGTAGACGAAGCTATCGAGTTTGAAGCCGATGTCCTGATTATAGACACGGCCGGCCGCCTGCACGCAAAATATAACTTGATGAAGGAACTGGAAAAGATACGCAACGTTATCCGAAAACGGCTTGCCGACGCCCCCCACGAAGTCTTGCTGGTGATAGACGCCACCACCGGGCAAAACGGCATCCTGCAAGCCAAGGCCTTTATGAAAGCGGTAGACGTGACCAGCGTTGCTGTGACCAAGATGGATGGTACCTCAAAGGGGGGTATCGCCTTTGCCATCTGTCAAGATATTGAGCGCCCCATTCGCTATATTGGCACCGGCGAGAAAATGGAAGATCTGGCCCTCTTCGACTCGCAAAGTTTTGTGAATGCGTTGTTGCAATAGGAGCCAGAGCGCCTATTACCCATCCCCCAGGACATGCCAGAAAAAGCGATCCACAAGCTGATGGAGCAGCGGATAGCCTGACCCATCGAACTCGTGGCCGGCGCCCGGCACGGTAACAAACCAGGTACGATGCTCCGCGACGTCGCCAGGCCAGGCCTCGAACCACCCCCGCTGCCCATCATACCAGTGCTGGAACACCTCTTTTGTCCAGTAAATTCCATGGTGATCGTGTTCGCCCATTGTATAGCAGATACGCGGACAATGCGGCGGGGAGACGGCGTGGCGGCGAATATCGCCGTCGCCCACAATGTCCCACCCATACACGCTATTGAGCGCGGTATACTCGTGTTCCCCTACCACCTGGAAGATGTCGGCCAACACCCGCGCCGGCCAGGCGGGTGGCGATTTGAGAAACGCGGCTTGAACGCGAGCATCGCTGATGGCGGTACGGGCCGCGGCCATAGCCCCAAGCGACTCGCCCCACAGGATGTAGGGCGGCGGGAAGCGTTGCTGCTCGGCCCACGTCAGCGCTGCCTGGACGTCCCACATTTCGGCGGTGCCAAAGGTGGGGTAGCGGGTATCGCTGTGCCCGTGATGGCGAAAATCCACCCCGATAGTGGCAAGCTGAATGGTGTCGCGCAGATGGGCCGCCAGGTCAACAATCCAGGGGGCCATGCTATGGCAGGTGAAGGGGTGTAGCAGCAGCACGGTACCGCGGCACGGCTGTGGACGGTAGGCCCACCCGCGCACGACAATGCCGTCGCTAGTCGGCGCGTGCCAGGCGCTGGCCCCCGGCCAGGCGGGGTGGTCTGGGCGGGCACGGCTTTGCGGGGTTAGGAAATGGGCATAGACGCTGGTGAGCAGCGATTCAGCCGACTGGCTCATAGCAACTTCTCTACTCCTCCTGAACGGTTACATGCGCCTGGGAGCGCAAGCCCCGCGCTCACGACGGGGCGAGCAAGCGGCCCGCGCTCCCAGATACGTGACTCGTGCTAGACCTCTTCAAGCCGAACGTTGACGTTTAACTGATCCTCGAACAGGGTACCCTGTACCACCACGGAGTATCCATCGTCGGCCCCCGACCAGCCATCAAACACCATGCTAAACGTCGTGTCGGTGGTCACGGTCAAGATGCCGCGTTCGGCTGCGCCTTCCGCGCCCAATTCGTCGCGGTAGAAGTTCATCGCCTCTTCAATGGACATGTTTGTCTGGTAGTTGACCGAGTTGTTGGCTCCTACGATGGTGACGTTCTCGGCATCTTCTGGCAAGGGAAAGTCGGTATCGGGCGTAGTACTGCTGCCGTCGTCCATACCCTCCCCGCCGTCGTCCATACCGTCCATACCGTCCCCGCTCTCTCCGCCCACCGGCTCATAGAAGCGCACGGAGGCCAGTACCTCGTCAAAGGCGGCGGGGTCAAGCCCCTCTTCGGTTCCGATTGCTGTTATGGTAAACCAGCGGGCGT
>DAOTUK010000181.1:0-2553 GCA_034437375.1 Chloroflexaceae bacterium
GCTTCCGCGAACACTACGGCGACTCGGTGAGCAAGTGGGACATCTTCTACTACACCTACGCGCTGCTGCACCACCCCACCTACCGCGAACGCTACGCCGAAAACCTGCGCCGCGAACTGCCGCGCATCCCTCTGGTGGGCGATAGCGACACACTGCCCACGCTGGTCTCGCTTGGCAAGCGCCTGTCCGACCTGCACCTGCACTATGAGCAGGCAAAGGAATACCCCCTGCAATGGGTGGAAAACCGCGACGTGCCGTGGACGTTGCGCGTCGAAAAGATGAAGCTCACCCGCGACAAAAGCGCCGTGGTGGTGAACGAGGCGCTCACGCTGGCGGGACTCCCCGCCGAATGCTTCGCCTATCGCCTGGGCAACCGCTCGGCGCTCGAATGGGTGATAGACCAGTACCGCGTGAAAACCGATAAGCGCAGCGGCATTACGAGCGACCCGAACCGCCCCGACGACCCGGAGTATATTGTGCGTCTGGTGGGGCGCGTGGTGACGGTGAGTGTGGAGACGGTGGCGCTGGTGGGGCAGGTGGCGGCGGTGGATGTGGGGTGAGGGGGGGGACGTGCAGGCCCAGGTAAGTAAGGAACCATTCTGGTATACCTCGTACCGCCACCGAGCAGGGGGCGGGGCATAGTAACCCTATTCGACAGCAAAGGAGTAGCAACACGATGAGCAACCAGCAAGAATCACATCAACTGACCCGACAGGGCATCACCACCTTCAAGGCGGGGGACAAACAGGCCGCCGCCACCCTCTTTCACAAAGCGACACAACTTGACCCCAACAACCAGACCGCGTGGCTCTGGTTATCCGGGTGCGTCGAAAGCTATGAAGCGCGGGCAAAGTACCTTGAGAAGGTGATCGCTATCAACGGGGAAAATGAGGCCGCGAAACGGGCCAGAATGGGACTGGAACGGCTGAAGGAAGCCGAACTGCCGGAGGTAGACGAGATAGCGGTTGCTCGTTCAGAGCAGCAACAAGCATCCAAACAGACACAGAGCCAGGAACGGCATACCAACGCTCAACCCGTGGTTGTTCAACAGCAGCGCCCCAGAAGTGTGGTTTTTACTACAATCAAGGTTCTCCTTACAATACTAGCTTTCTTTTCGGTTATATGCATTGTAGGGGTAGTAGTTGTATTCTTTGTGCAGGGACAGATTACCAACCGACAGCAAGATATTTTTGCCTCAATAGAGGCTGATACGTACATACCACCAACCTCTGTAGCACCATCAACCTCTGTAGCACCATCAACCTTTACATCCGAACCAGAATCCACGCCTGACCCAGAATCTACACCTGCATCTTTACAGGAATTCTTGGATCGGGCCGAAACTATGACATCAGCGCAGTTGCAGAACTATAGATTTTTTGTAAGAAAATGGCCTGGTACTGTTGAAGATGTTACTATTTATGGTGATGATTACGCTATAACAGTAAGGATGGGTGAGGATAGTTTGAGAGTGTATACAAGAAACGAAAATCTCCTCACCTTATTATCAAAAGGTGACAGAATAATGGTTTCTGGTTGGGTCAGTATTGATTGTTTTGGATTGTGTTGGGCTGAAATGTCTTATCCTAACAATATTGAAATTCTAGACCAGTAACAAATTCTGCCACCCAACTCTCCATTGCATTGCCTGTCTGCAAGCCCAGGGCACGCCGCGTGGGGCGGCCACCCTCCGCCCCATCCCCATCCCCGCGCTACTCCCCCGCCGCCGCGTCGGGCGCATGCGCCTGCCAGAGCGCCTCTAGCGTCGGCGTCGTGCGGATCGCCGCCTGCAACGCCTTGAGCCGTTCCACGTCCGTCTGTCCGCGCAGCGCCTCTAGCACTTGCGGCAGTAGCGGGTGTTCCGCGCCATACTTCAATTCCAGCGCCAGCGCGATGCCGTCTAGCAATTCCAGCAGGCGGCCCTTTTCAAGACCTTGCAGCAAGCCCTCCTCAATGCCCTCCTCGCGGCCCTTTTCAAGACCTTGCAACAAACCCTCCTCGATGCCCTTCTCGATACCCTTGCGCTCAATACTTGTGACATACGTCATCTTGTGTGCCTCCTCATACGTGGCCAGCTCTTGTTGAAACAGGGCGTCCTCTGGTTCGGGCAGCCCCATCAGCCAGTCAATCATCCGGAACAGCTCCAGAATGTCCTCGCGTTCGTAGCCCAATTCATACAGCCGCCGCACCAACGTGAACTTCCATTGCCCACGTTGCTGTGGGTCGTTGCGCGTCTCCTGCGCCTTCAGGTGGGCCATCACAATGGTAGCGAAGGGGTTGTCGCTCTGTTCCAGTTCGTCCCACCGTTCGCGGTAGTCCAACAGTTTTACCGTTGGAAAGCGAAACGTCAACTCACAGCCCCACCGCTCGTGGCGGTAGGTGGCGGGCCGCCAGCGCAGGTTGTCGTCGCCCAGAATGGCCAGACTCACCACCTCACGCTGGTAGTGGTCAAAGATGCGGGCGTGGTAGATGTACATCCGATATTCAAAGGTCGCTATCTCCTGTGCCTGGATTTCAATATGAATGAGAATCCAGGCCTGGTCGCCATTCTTC
>DAOTUK010000182.1:0-22141 GCA_034437375.1 Chloroflexaceae bacterium
GCCACCTTGCAGCACAGCCGGGTGATGAAGTGGAATTTACCATTCCGGAGGGGCTTCGTCTGGTGGAGATAGCCCAACGGGTGGGGGCAACAGGGGTGGTAGCGGTTGACCGTTAAGAGCGACACCGTATCAAGGAAAGACAACGGGAGAAAAAGGTTTTTATGCGAAATGTACGCGCGTTTATGCTTGGCATAACGCTCATTGCGTTGGTGATAACGTGTTCAGGCTATCTCTTGCTCCAGGAGATACAGGCGACCGTGAGCGAGAGTACCAGACCGGTTGAAGTGGAAATTGAGCAGGGCGACTCGACATCGCAGATTGCGACGCGCTTGCGGGCGGCGGGGCTTATCCGCCAACCAATGCTCTTTGTCACGCTGGTGCGTATGCAGGGGTTGGAAGGCAAACTTCAAGCCGGGCGCTATATCTTGCGCCCCTCAATGACGATGAGCGAGATACTCGCCACCTTGCAGCACAGCCGGGTAGATGAAGTGGAATTTACCATTCCGGAGGGGCTTCGTC
The DNA here is from genome assembly GCA_034437375.1 of Chloroflexaceae bacterium. GTDB lineage: Bacteria > Chloroflexota > Chloroflexia > Chloroflexales > Chloroflexaceae > JAAUSY01. Next base: position 520 of record DAOTUK010000182.1, read on the forward strand.
TGGAGGAGATAGCCCAACGGGTGGGGGCAACAGGGGTGGTAGAGGAGCAGGAGTTTCTGGAACTGGCCCGCAATGGCGACGAGTTCCGGGGCGACTATTTCCTGCTGAATAGCTTGCCAGAGGGAGAATCGCTAGAAGGCTACCTCTTCCCCGATACCTACCGTGTGCCGGCTACCTCTAACCCGCGCGAAATTATTGTGCTGATGCTCGATCGCTTTGTCGAACAGTATGGCAAGGTCGAGACGGATGTGCGGGTACCGGATGTCAACGTACACCAGGTCGTCACAATGGCCTCAATCGTCCAGCGCGAAGCGGCCGTATTAGACGAGATGCCCCGTATTGCGGCCGTGTTCTGGAATCGGCTCAAGCCGGAGAATATGGACGAGACGGGGGGCGGCAAGTTGCAAGCCGACCCGACCGTACAGTATGCGCTTGGCTATAGCAACTATGAGCAGACGTGGTGGCGCAAGGAGTTGACCTTTACCGATTTGAAGGTAGATAGTCCCTACAATACCCGCGAGTATGCCGGCCTGCCGCCCGGCCCCATCTGTAGCCCCGGTCTGGATGCGCTCAAGGCCGCGGCGCAGCCGGACGAGAGCGCCAACTACCTCTATTTCGTGGCAAGCTGTGATATGGATGGCACGCATAACTTTGCCACCAACTTTGTGGATTTTCAACAGTTTGAAGCCGAATTTCAAGCCTGTACAGGCGGAGAAGAGTAACCCCTATGGCACCATCGCTGGTTGGTTTAATAGGCGACCCGGTAGCGCATAGCCGCTCTCCGGCTATACAGAATGCGGCCTTTGCCCACCTGGGGCTTGCTGTACGCTATGAGCTATGGCATACCCCGGCCGACACCTTGCCGGCGCGGGTGGCGTCGCTCCGGGCGCCGGGCGTGCTTGGGGCCAACGTCACCTTGCCCCACAAAGCGGCGGTTATCCCCTTGTTGGACGAACTGGAACCAGAGGCGACCCAGATAGGCGCGGTCAACACCATCTACAAGCGCGCGGATGGGTCCCTGATGGGGGCGAACACCGACGCGCCCGGCTTGTTGTCCGACCTGCGCGAGGCGGGCGACTTTGCGCCGGACGGGCAGCGTGTGCTGCTGCTTGGGGCCAGCGGGGCGGCGCGGGCCGCGGCCTACGCGCTGGCCAACGCCGGCGTAGCGCATCTGGTGGTCGCCAACCGTACCCTCGAACGGGCCGCGGCGCTGGTGGACGATATAGCCGCTACGACGGGGGGGCGGGCCGAACTGGTGGCGCTCGCGCTCAATGATGCCCGTCTGCCAGCCTTGCTGGCCGCCAGTACGCTGGTTATCAACGCTACGTCGGTGGGGTGGCACGGCGATGAGTCCCCGCTACCGGGCGCGACCTTCTCCCCCACAATGCTGGTATACGATATGGTCTATCGGGAAACGCGCTTGCTTCGTGATGCGGGTGTGTGTGGGGCGCGGACGCTGGATGGTATGGGTATGCTTATTTACCAGGGGGCGCTGGCCTTCTCGCGTTGGACGGGGCACGATGCGCCGTTGGAGGTGATGCGGGCGGCGGTGCGTGATGTGTAAATGGAATGAGTGAGGCTCTTGATAGTAGTTGTGTTTCTGGCGGGTCTGTTTATTGGCACCCTGCTGAATATGGTCGTTATTCGCCTGCCGCGTGAGCACCGGCTGGTGGGGTGGCCGCGCTGTACCCGCACGGGTGCGCCGCTGGCGCTGTGGCAGGTCGTGCCAGTGGTGGGGTGGGCCGCCCAACGGGGGCGGGCCCGCGACGGGCGCCGCCTCAATATCATCTACCCCTTGATAGAGCTTGGCACCGCGCTGGTGCTGGTGCTGCTCTATCGCGCCTATGGTCTGTCGCCGCTCTTCTTCTACCTGAGTTTCGTCTGTGTGGTACTGATCGTAACCGGCGCAATAGACTGGCTCTACCGCTATATCTATACCTTTGTCATTCTGGGGTCTATGCTGGTGGCGCTGCTGCTGCATTTGCTGGCCGGCGGTTTTGTGCCGGGTATGGATATTCTCGATTCGGCGATGGGGGCCGTGGTATCGGGGTTTGTGTTCGTCCTCTTCTTTCTGCTCTCCAAAATACTCTTCCCCGCCGCGTCGGTGCCCTTCGGGTTGGGCGATGTCTTTCTGGGCCTGTTTATTGGTGCGGCGGTGGGCTTTGGCCGGCTGCCGATGACGCTCTTCTACGGTATGCTGATGGCGGGGGTGGTGGCGGGGGGTATTGTGTTTGCCAAGTACCTGCTGCGCCGCCGCGATATGCCGGAGTATATGCCCTACGGTTCGTACCTGTGCGTGGGGGCTATTCTCTACTTGCTGGTGCAGGGGTGGTAAGGCTACCCCGCCCGGTGTCGTTCCATCACCTCGCCTACGCGCATCACCTCTTCCAGCGTATTGTAGAAGTGGGGCGCGATACGCACCCCGCCCCCCCGCGCCGTGGCGACAATACCGGCCGCTTGTAGCGCCTTGCAGATAGCGTCGGCGTCGGGCGTCTGCGCTACCACAATGCCGCTGCGGTGCTGTGGTTCGGTGCTGGCCGAAAGCGTATAGCCGCGGTTGGTCAGGTCATCTATCAACGCACCAACGAGAGTCAATATCTGCTCGCTAATACCCGCGATACCTACCTCAAGCAGCAGACCAAGCGAAGCGTTCAGCGCCACCATACCGGCCCAGTTCTGCGAACCGGTGTTGAAGCGGTCGGCATTGTCGGGGTAGGTCAGGTTGTAATCGAGAAAATTCATCGGGTCTACCACGCTCCCGGCCCCGACGTACGCGCCGGGTACTAGCTCGTCCAGGATGGCGTGGCGGCAGTAGAGCAAACCACAGCCGGGCGTGGAGAGGAGCCACTTGTGCGAGCCGGCCGCCAGAAAATCTATGTGGCAAGCCTGTACATCCAGCGGGAAGGCCCCCAGGGATTGGATGCCGTCTACCACAAAATAAATGCCGCGGTCTTTGCAGAGTTGCCCCACGGCGGCTATGTCATTGCGAAAGCCGGTCGAGAACATCACGGTGCTGAGCGCGATAACGCGCGTGTGTGCGTCTATGCGCTGTTCCAGTATATTTATGTCAAGTCCCCCATGGCGAGTGGGCACAACCTTGGTGAGGACGCCGCGGTAGGCCAGATTTTGCCAGGGGTAGACATTGGCGGGGTAGTCGCCATCCAGCACCAGCACATTGTCGCCGGGGTGCAAGGGCAGGCTGACGGCGGCGGTGTTAATGCCGTTAGCGGTGTTGGGCATGATGGCGATTTCGTCGGGGTTGCGGGCATTGATGAGGGTAGCGAGGCGCTGGCGAAATTCGGTATGGGTAGCCATCATATCCGGGAAGTAATCCAGGAAAGAGTCGTGCTGCATACGCTCGGCAAAGGCGCGGAGCGCGTCGGCGGTGCGGCGGTTGAGGGGCGAGACGGCCGCGTGGCTCAGAAAGGCGCAGCGGTTAGTGATGGGAAACTCGGTGCGATAGTTCGAGAAACAATCGGTTGTCATTGGTTAAAAACTCCCGGAGCAGCCGGTTATAGACCGACGCTCGCTCAACCATGGGCAAATGCCCACAGCGTTCTATCCAGGCCAGATGGCCGTTTTGCACCATACTGGCCACCAGGGGCGGGCCGTAGCGCGGCATAATACTATCCTGGCGGGCGCCAACCACCAGCGTGGGGGCTGTCACCTGTTGTAGGGTTTCGTTATAGGTAGGATTGACGGCGTGTATGGCGCTTTCCAGGGCGGTATGCTGATCCATGCGTAGGAAGTCGGAGAAGCTCTCGCGCAACATTGTGTTATCGTTGGGCTGGCGGTAGAAGAAGGGTTGCGCGACCAGGCGGTGCAAGGGTTGCATCGGCTCCATCCAGGGCCGCCGCATCGCCATCCACACCCCCGTGAGGCGGTGGATATAGCCCACCAGTTGGCGCTCGCGCTCGTTGCGATAGGTACTGGGGCAGGTAAGCGTGAGCCGTTGTACACGGTCGGGGTGGGCGGCGGTCATATACACCGAAACGCCGGCGCTAAACGAGTGTCCGTTCAATTCGAGATGGTCTAGACCGAGCGCGTCGGCAAAGCGCATCAGCAGGGCGGCCATATGCTCCGGGTGCGACACGCCTTCGCGTGGGGGCGACTCGCCATAGCCGGGCAGGTCGGGCGCGTAGATGGTACGAATGTCGGAGAGGTCTGCAAGGGTCTGGTGCCAGTAGCGCGACGAGCCGCCCCATCCGTGCAGCAGCAGTAGGGGCGGGCCGCTGCCGGCCTGGCGGTAGGCGATGGGAGCGCCGTCTATGGTTATCTGGTGCATAGGGTCTATACCTCACTTAGTAAAAAGTGGCGCAGCAGGTGGTGGTAGGTCTGGGGGCGTTCGATCATCGGCAGGTGGCCACAATTCTCTATCCAGAAGAGGCGGCTATCGGGAATAAGTTTTGCGACGGTGGGCGGGCCGTATTCGGGCATCACCGCATCCTGGCGGGCGCCAATGACCAGCGTTGGCGCGGTGATGCGTTGCAGCACGTCGTTGTAGTCGGCGTTGGCTGCGTTGCGGGCGCTCTCAATACCCGTGCGCCGATCCATCTGCAAAAAATCCTCCATACTCTCGCGCAAAATCTCGTCGTCGGTGGGTATCTGGTGGAAGAAAACCTGGGCCACTTTGCGATAGAAGCGGGGGGCGCGGCCCATCCATGGGCTACGAATTTTCACCCACAGGCCCACAATGCGGTGGACTTCGCGGACTTTGCGGCGTTCGCGTTCGCTGCGAAAGGTGCTGGCACAGGTCATCACCAGACGATGGACGCGGTGGGGATAGTTGGCGGCCAGGTAGGCTGTGACCCCGGCGCTAAAGGAGTGGCCATTCAGGTCGAAGGTTTCAAGCCCCAGACGGTTGGCAAATTCGACCACCAGCGTGGCCATACGGTCGGGCGTCGTTTCGACGGGCAGGGGCGGCGACTGGCCGTAGCCGGGCAGGTCAAGCGCATAGACCGACCGTATATCGGAGAGGCGCTTGAGCGTGCCTTGCCAGTAGCGCGAGGAGCCGCCCCACCCGTGCAGCAGCAGCAGCGGGCGGCCAGTGCCTTGTTTGCGATAGTAGATAGGGCCACTGGGCAGCACAACCTTGTGCATCGTGGCGTTGGTATCAAGAGCCGCTTGTGTGATAACCGATTTCATAGAGTGCCTGTCGTGCTGCGGTTGCGGCCTGTTGGGCGGCGTTGGCCGCAGCGGATGCTTGCTTTGCGGCAACTTCGGCCTGCTTTGCCGCCGACTCGGCGGCCTCTTCGGCGGCTTTGCGGGCGGCCTCGGCGGCTTCGTGGGCCGCTGTGCGGGCCCGTTCGGCCTGGCGGGCGGCGGCAGCGGCGGCGGCCTGTTGCGCGGTCACGCGGGCTTGTGGTTTGATGGAGGGGATAACGTTTCGCGCAACGGTTGGCGCTTCCTCCTCGGTACTATCGGGGAGGGGCGCGGCGGCGGCCTGTCCGGGAGAACCCGCCTCTGTATTATCGGGGGCCACCGCTTCAGCGGCCCGGCCGGGGGCAACCGCGTGCATATGTACTGGCTGTGGGGGTTGCTGATACTCGCTGGCGGTTTGCTGGACGGCCTGGGCGGCCTCGCGGGCAATCGCCGCTTGCTCCTCGGCATGGGCGGCCTGTTCCTGGGCGCGGTTTACCTGGTTGCTGGTGTCTGTCTGGGCGCGGGCCGCAAGGCGGGGCGGGGCCGCAGGTTTGCGGCGGGACGGGATGGGCTCGCGCGTCGGGTTGGCAGGCGGTGGTGGGGGGGCGCTCCGGGTTGGGATAGGCTCGCGCGTCGGGTTGGCGGGTTCCGTTTCCACTTCCAGCGATTGTTGGGGTATGGGCCCTGGTTGCTGCCGGGCGTCCCCACGCGAGCGGGGGCGGGGGGGGCGGTTCATCCGTTCGCGCAGACCGTCGCGGGTTTGCCGGCGGGTGACGGTGGCCGGGCGGGGGTATTCTTCAGGCGCAGGTTCTTGCACGGCCATGCGCGGGCGCGGCAGGGAATGGGGCAACTCCTCTGGCTCCGCTTGCAGCGTCATACCGCCAAGCAAGAAATCGCGCAACAGCCAGTGGTAGACTTCTGGGCGCTCGACCATAGGCAAATGGCCACAATCTTCTATCCAGATCAGGCGGCTGTTGGGGATAATCTGGGCCACCGTGGAGGGGCCGTGGCGCGGCATAATGCTATCGTTGGATGCGCCAATGACCAGGGTGGGCACCGTCACGCGGCTGAGTATGCCATTCACCGCATCGTTGGCGGCGCTAATGGCGCTCTCGCTGGCCGTGCGGCGATCCATCCGCAAGAAATCTTCAAAGCCTTCGCGCAGCAGGTTGGCATCTTTGGGCAAGCGGTGGAAGAAGCGCCCGGAGAACTGGCGGTAGAGCGAGGGGACGCGGCTAATCCAGGGGCGGCGCAGGCGCAGGGTCATACCCATCATGGTATGTACAACCTTGATCATACGGCGTTCGCGCTCGTTGCGATAGGTGGCCGGGCAGGTAAGCACCATCTGGTTGACGCGGTGGGGTTGCTCGGCGGCGACGTAGGAAACCAAGTTCGAGCCGAACGAATGGCCAATCAGGTCGAAGCGTTCCAGACCCAGGGCGTCGGCAAATTCAATGATGAGCGCAGCAAGAAATTCCGGGTTAGCCTCTTGTACCGTTACGGGCGGCGACTGGCCATAGCCGGGCAAGTCTAGCGCATAGACGGTGCGGATGTCGGAGAGACTGCCCATCGTACCCTGCCAGTATTGCGACGAGCCGCCCCACCCGTGCTGAAGGATAACCGGCGGCCCATAGCCGGCGGCGCGGTAAAAGATTTCTGCTCCACTCTCAAGATATATCTTCTTCATAGCGGTAGCCCCTTAAGCTATTCCAATCGGTCAATACAGGCTCTCCAGGGTAGACGCACCGGCCCGTAACGTAAAGGTGCCGTCGAAGCGTTCGTTCTCGTCGCTCAGATTTTCGGTAAGAAAGTCGCGCAGCAGTTCGTGGTAGATGTCGGGTTGCTCTATCATGGGCAGGTGTCCGCAACGCTCGATCCAGGCCAGCCGGCTGTTTTCGATGAGCTTGACCATCGAGGGCGGGCCATAGCGCGGCACCAGCCGGTCATTGGTCGCGCCGATAACGAGCGTCTGGGCGCGTATCTGGCGCAACACCGAGGTGAGGGTGTGCCCTACCATCCCCACCGCGCTTTCCTTCGCCGTACGCCGATCCATGTTATAGAAGTCGTTGAGACATTCGTTAATGAGGGTATCATCATCGGGCAGGGCGTAGAAAAAGCGGCGGGCAATACGGCGATAGACCCGCGGCACGCGCAGCATCCAGGGGTGGCGGAAGCGCAGCCAGGTGCTCACAATACGGTGGGCTATTTTGATAAGGCGGCGTTCGCTATTGCTGCGATAGGTGCCGGCGTTGGTCAGGACAAGGTGTTTGACGCGGGCGGGCCAGCCGGCCGCCAGATAGGCCGAGACGGACGCGCCAAGCGAGTGCCCAACCAGGTCGAACGTATCGAGGCGCAGCACATTGGCAAACTCGACCACCAGCCGGGCCAGGCGTTCGGGCGTGGCCGATTCGACCACCATGGGTGGCGATTGTCCATAGCCGGGCAGGTCGGGGGCGTAGACAGTGCGGATGGCGGAGAGGAAGGTGATAGTATCTTGCCAATAGCGCGACGAAGCGCCCCACCCGTGAACCAGGATGAGGGGGGGGCCGCTGCCCGCCTGCCGATAGTAAACAGTGTACCCGTTCGAGAGCCGTACCCACTGCATTTTGCCGTGCGAGGGTACGTTGGTTACTGGTACAAACATATAAATTTAGTCCTCGCTACATAACGAGTATGGATAGGTTTTCCCCCCCAATTATAGCATACCCCCGGTGTGTGGTTGTTGCGGGGAGGGCTACGCTATGGTATTGTGGTATAGGGAGCCTGAATCAGGGTACCGATGCGGTTGGAGCTATGCCACCATTGCGGAAATACCGGCCTATTGTTCTTGTGCTGATCGTGATAGCGGGTTGCGTTCTCGCGTACCTGTTTGTGCATGTACAATCGTTCCCGCTGTGGATGGGCTTTCAGGGCAAGACGCTGTGGGATGTGCTGGAACTGGTCATTATTCCCATCAGTCTAGCTCTGGTGACCTATGTTTTTAACCGCATGCAGAGCCAGAACGAGATAGCCGCATCACAAGAACAACACAAGACCCGCTAGAAGTTGCAGCAAGGCAACGTGAGACAGAACAGGAAATTGCTCGTGACCGTGAAGCGGAGTATGCCCTCCAGAGCTATCTGGACAAAATGACCGAGCTTTTGCTGGTGAATAACCTGCGTTCAAGCAGCACAAGCTCTGAAGAGCGCAGTATTGCCCTCTCCCGCACGATGACCGTCTTGCAAACGCTGGACGGGAAGCGCAAGGGCTATCTGGTTCGTTTCCTATACGAATCGCGCCTGCTTGAGATTGACAATACGATTGTGCCGTTGTACGGGGCAAACCTGCGTAGCGTTGACCTTTCTGAATTGCGTTTGCCTGGCATCAATCTCCGTGGGGTTGATTTGCGCGAGGCAAATCTTGCGGGTACCAATCTCGAATATAGTGATATATCGAGCGCGAAACTGAATAAGGCTACCTTACGTGCGGCGAACCTGCGTAATACCAATCTCTGGTTAGCCGATTTGAGTCAGACTAACTTGCGTTCATCAACGCTGGAACAGGCAAATCTCCAGCAGGCTAAACTGGAAAAATCGAATTTGCAGTTTGCCAATTTAAAACAGGCCGATCTCGAAGCAGCGAACCTGAGTGGTGCCAATCTTGAAACGGCTACGATGCAACAGGTGCGCTATAATGAAGCCACGGCATGGCCTGATGGGTTTGTACTGCCTGATGTAGCTGATTGATAAGGGGGATATAGTATGACTATTGAAGAACGATCCCGTGCTGAGGAATTGCTTGAGATTCAAAAACGGCGCCTCCATGCATTAAAGAAGCAACAAGCCAGTTTTGGAATTTATGCGCCACCGCACATCACAATGGAGATTGATGAGATACAAGCTCAAATTCGTGTCCTTGAGCAAGATTTAGGATTACGGAAACAATCATCAAATGCGGGGGAAGAAACGAAACTCTCGTTAGAACAGACTCGTTATCTGGTAGAACTTCTATTCGACATACCATCTATGAAACATCGTGAAGGCCGCGACGATGTTTTGAAACAACTACCAGACCGCATCACAAACGCCATTTCCAGGCGTAATGATGTACGAGCCGATGTCATGAATATTGTCCTCACCACGTTAAATTATGAGGATGGTCTGGAACATCTGGTTGAGGCGGTGCGTTTCTTCGATGAGGGCACGTGGCAAATGCAGGCGCTGGACGATTTCCTGAAGCGGGCCTACCCCGCCCGGTACAAGACCCGCTAGGTGGTCGTCCCACTTCGCCCGGCAAGTAGATACCCCCGCAACTCCGCACCCGCGGCGGGGTTGCAATGTGTGCGACCCACAGAGCCATACGGTTTTGCGGTTGCCGGTTGCCCTGCAACTGTCCACACGTCATGGGCCGCCTCCTGGGAACGCGGGTATATCTGGCCCGCAGGCGTGCGAGACGCACGCGCTCCCAGGGAGTACCACACAATCAGGGTTGCTATATCTTGCCCTGGCCGGCCCGCATGGGGTATAATTTTCAGACAGCCTTATTGCTGGCTGGCTGTTTCTCGGATGCCGAGATAGTCTAGGGCCAACAGAGCACCATACCCCATGATACGATCAGAAGACAAAGATTGCTTACTAGAAACGTTTGCCAGCTATGTTCCCGCCCTCGTCTTGCGCCGTCTGGAAACCGACCTGGGCTCCCTTACCGCTCCCCTGAGCGAGCACTATGACGCGGCCCTGCTTTCCGCCGACATCTCCGGCTTTACCCAGTTGACCAATCAGCTTGTCCAGCAGCACCAGGATGGCGTGGAAGAGCTTTCGCTAATCCTCAACGCCTATTTTGGCCAGCTCATTGACCTGGTGATGGCCCATGGTGGCGATATTATTGAGTTTACGGGCGATGGGTTGCTGGCTATCTGGCCCGCCGCGGTCTATGGCGAGGATGTCGCAACCGTCATCTACCGCGCGGCCCAGTGCGGCCTGATGGCACAGCAGGTGCTCAATGGGCACGAGTTTGCCAACGGGGTGCGCCTCTTTGTGCGTATCGGGGTGGGCACGGGCGAGGTGCTGGTGGCTACGGTAGGCGGTATGCTCGGGCGGTGGGAGTTGCTGATGGCCGGCGAGCCGTTGACGCAGGTGAGCGCGGCGCAGGGGTTGGCCGCGCCGGGCGATGTGGTACTCTCCAACGAAGCGTGGGAGCTGGTCAAGCCCTGGTGTACGGGCTATCCGGTGGGGTACAGTAGCTTTGTGGAGCATGGCTACCGCGAGAAGGTGGTGGGTTACCGCGAATGGTACGCGGCCCGACAAAGCGGCAAGGTGGAACAGTCCAGTACCGGCCGCTTCCATAACGGCTTTCATCTGGAACATGCCCGCCGCTATCTGCCCCCGCGGCCGTTGCCAGAGATAGCCATTCGGCCCGAAATGGTAGCGGCTATCCGTAGCTATCTGCCCGGCGCGTTGCTGGCACGGCTTGACGCCGGGTTGAGCGATTGGGTTGCCGAATTGCGCCGCGTCACGGTGCTGTTTATCAATGTGGAGGGGGTGCCCTACGACGCGGACGATATTCTTGAGCGGCTCCAGCACGATATGCTCGAACTTCAGGCGATTATGTATCGCTACGAGGGAAGCCTGAACCAGTTTATTGTAGATGATAAGGGCACGCTGCTGATCGTGGCGCTTGGTTTGCCGCCGTTGACGCACGAGGATGATGCGGTGCGCGGGGTGCAGATGGCGCTAGACATACAGCAACGCCTGCGCGAGCGTGGGTTGGGCGGCGCTATCGGTATCACCACCGGGCGCATCTTTTGCGGGAGCCGCGGCAACCAGCGGCGACGCGACTATGCCATGATTGGCGACGTGATGAATATGGCGGCGCGGTTGATGCAGGCGGCCCGCGATGATGTGCTGTGCGATGAGCCCACCTATCAAGCCGCGCAGACGGCCCTGGCCTTTGATGTGCTGCCGCCCATTATGGTCAAGGGGAACACCGAACCAGTGCCAGTCTATCGGCCATATGGGCGTGTGCGGGCGACCGTATGCCATCGCACGGTGATTGTCGGGCGGGCCGCAGAGCAAAAGCTGCTATCGGAGCGGTTGCGCGTTCTGTCCGAACAGGGCGTCGGGAGCGTCGTCTTGATTGAGGGCGAGGCGGGTATGGGCAAGTCGCGCCTGGTTGACTTCGTGCTAGAACGGGCGCAGGGGTGGGAAATCGGGTGCTGGCGCGGCAAGGGCGATGCCATTGAGCAGGCCACCCCCTACCACATCTGGCAAGCGCTCTTCTGGCAACTCTTCGGCCTGGATGACGACCCCGACACGCCAGAGTCCCACCGCTTGCGCGTGTTTAGTGTGCTGGAAGATGACGCGGCTATTATGCGCCTGTTGCCGCTGCTCAACGCCGTGCTGCCGCTTGACCTTGCCGACAACGAAATAACGCAGCAGATGATTGGGCAGGTGCGGGCCGACAATACCCGCGAGTTGTTGCTGCGCGTGGTGCAGCATAGGACGCGGCGCGGCCCCTCGCTCATCGTGCTGGAAGATGCCAACTGGCTAGACTCGGCGTCGTGGGCGCTGACGATGGCCATTAGCCAGCACATTCCCTCGTTGATGCTGGTGATTACCACTCGCCCGCTGTCCGACCCCTCCTCCGGCGTGGCGCTGCTCAAAGGGAGCCTGGAATTTGAGCTATCGCAGGCTACGGGAGATGGGCCGCCCGGCCTGTCCGACGTGTGCCCATTTCCCTTTGCGACAACCACCGCGGACGGGGCCGAATATGGCTACCTGTTGCGGCGGGCCGACGCCTACCGCCTGGTGCTTGGGGCGCTGTCGTACGCGGATACCAGCACGCTGGTGGGGCAATATCTGGGCGTGGCACAGGTGCCGGAGCGGGTGGGGGCGCTTATCTACGAGCGGGCGCAGGGCAATCCCTTTTTTAGCCAGGAGTTAGCCTATGCTCTGCGCGACGCGGGCATGGTAACGATTGCGGATGGGGTGTGCCAGATTGCGCCCGGTGCCCCCGACCTGGATGGGTTGCACTTCCCGGAGACGGTGCAGGGGGTCATTATTAGCCGCATAGACCGCCTGAACCAGTCGCAGCAGTTGGCGTTGAAGATCGCCAGCGTTATTGGCCAGGTGGTCGAATACCCTATCCTGTACGATATTTACCCCGTCGCCAGCGAAAAGCCAGCGTTGCCCACCTACTTGCACACCTTTGAGCGACTGGACATTATGCGGATGGAGAAGGCGACCCCTTCCCCGGTGTATGCCTTCCGGCACATCATTACGCAGGAGGTGGTGTATACCATGCTGCTGGCCGCGCAGCGCCGCGACCTGCACCGCGCCGTCGCAGAGTGGTACGAGCGGGTACATGCCGATGACCTGACGCACTATCTGGAATTGCTGGTACACCATTGGAGCAAAGCGGAGGTGCCAGAGCGCGTTATGCAGTACGCGGAGCAGGCCGGTGAGCAGGCGTTGCGTACCTTTGCCAACCAGGAGGCGGTGCAATTCTTCGAGCGAGCGCTGGCTCTGCCCGGCGGCAACCGCGCCCGGCTGGAGCGTCTGCTTGGCGAGGCGTACCTGGGGTTGGGCGATTTGCGCGCGAGCCGCCACCATCTGGAACAGTCCGCGGCCGCGTTGGGGCGGCCGGTTCCCGCCGACCGGCGCGTGCTGTCCGCGTGGTTGGTACAACAGGTGGCGCGGCAGGCGTGGCACCGCTTCGCGCGGGGGTGGCACAGGTATTGCTCCTTTGATGCGCGGCGGGTGCTGGCCGAGTCGGCGCATATCTATGGCTTGCTGGCCAGCGTCTACTACCTCTCGAATGATACCTTCCGCGCTATGTACGCCAGTGTTCGCTGCTTGAACCTGACCGAGCGCACGGGGGAGTATTCGCGCTGGTTGTCCTATGCTTACGCGCATATCTGTATGATGGCGGGCAGTGTGATGCTGCATACGGTGGCCGCATCGTATGGGCGGCGGGCGCTTGCGGTGGCGTGGCAGGGAGACGACGCGCCGATGCTGGCCTATGTGCTGAATTTGAATGGGTTGTATCGGGTGGGGGTGGGGCACTGGCGCTATGCGCGGGGGGCGCTTGAGGTGGCGGCGGGGCTGTGCGAGCGCTTTGGCGATTGGACGATGTGGGGCGCAACGATGACGCTACTGGCGCAGGTTGCCTACTATCAGGGCGATTTTGAGCGTTCATACGAGCTGTTTCGCCACCTGTCGGAGCAGGCGCAGCAGCAGGGTAATATGTTGCATCGGGCGTGGGCCGCGGGTGGGCTTGGGCAAAATGCGCTGCGTCTGGGGCGTCTGGATGAGGCGGCCCGCTTGCTGGAAGAGGCGATTGCGTGGCTGTCGGAGAATGCCGACCGCGCCAGTTTAATCAGCAATTACGGTTTGCTGGCGATGGTGCATGCGCGACGCGAACAGTGGCCGGAGGCGCGGGCGGCGGCGGATGAGGCGGTGGCGTTGATTGAGGCGTTGCCCTTGCCCACGGCGTACTATCTCATCGAGGGGTATGCGGGTGTGGCCGAGGTGTACCTGGGGTTGTGGCAGGCGCAGCCGCCGGGTATGGATGGGGCGGCGGTGGCGGCAGGGGCGCGGCAGGCGTGCCAGCGTTTGCACGGCTTTGCGCGGTTTTTTCCGATTGGGAGGCCGCGGGCGTGGTTGTGCCAGGGGATGCTAGAATGGTTGTCGGGGCGGCGTGGGCGGGCGTTGCTGGCGTGGTACCGCAGTCTGGCGGCGGCGGAGCGCCTGGGGATGCGCTATGAGCAGACGCGGGCGCGGGTGTGGTTGGGGCGGCGGTGAGGCGGGGGGGCGTTCCCGTATGGGTGAATCCGCACCCCGCTATCACCAGCGGCTAGGCGGCATCCACGCTTTGATAGCTGCTGCGTCCGCCCGTCTGGGCCCCCGGCCCGGGCACAAAGATACTGGCCAGGGTATAGATAACCGCGCTGGCCAGGTCTACTTCGTTCTGAAGTAAGTTACTAAGTACGTTCGGGTCGTACTCGTCCCAGAGCTCGGACAGGTCGGTGATGTTGTGGCTGATAAGCTGGACATATTCAAGCGACGGGCTACTGCCCATGTTCTGGTAGATGCGCCGCACTTCAACCGCGAGGGGTGATAGATCGGCTATGCCGGGCGGAAAAAATCGTTGTAAGGCCACCGAAACGGCCTTTTGAAATGCGCGTACCAGTTCCACGTCGCTTTGCTCTCGCATGTGTCCATGCACAACGACGTTGTACATCCAGGTGATTTCTAGAGGGGCCGCGGTATGGACGCGGTGGCCTTCGGAGCGAAGCTGATGAGCGGCCGACCAGTTGAAGCTCACTTCTACCCACGGTGGCATGGTTTCTTCAGTCAGTGGGTCGGCATGGTCGGGGAAGAGCCCCACCTTGTATGTGCGTTCGTGCGCTTCTGGTTGCACACTCTCCACTATCTCATGCTCATGCAAGCCAGACGCGGCCCAGGCGTCCTCCAACCCGTCTACAAGCTCATCATAGGTCAACATAACTATATCACCCACACAGCACTACTGCTCCCCGCTATTGTGCAAACCAACAGCAAGGGTATTTTGCGAACGTATCTCCATATTGTACTGCGTTTGGCGTTTTGCGGCAACATGGGCGGGGCGCGAGGCGGGAGGCGCGAGGGGAGAGGCGCGAGGGGAGAGGCGCGAGGCGCGAGGCGGGCGGCAGGGAGGCGGGAGGCGGGCGGCGGGCGGGTGGGCCAGTTTTTTCCGCGCCTGGGAGCGCGGGCATCTTGCCCGCCCCGGAGCAGCCGGGACGCTCCCAGGGGGATTGATTCCCGCGGCCGGTGAGGGGGCAGGCCTGGCCGCCCCCGTCCCGCTCACCGGCCGCGCTCCTCGCCGGGCCGGCGGTAGCGTCCGCGCCAGGCATTCCAGCGGATATGCCATACCTCACGAAACATATGAACAGCATCGCGCAAGGGGTGTACCTTGCTCTGGTTCTGGTAATACCAATCTACCGCTATTTCCTCAATGCGGTAACCGCGCTTCTGGGCCATAAAGAGAATCTCTACATCAAAGCCCCACCCATCAATAGTTTGCAGACTGAAGAGATCCTGGGCTACCTCATAGCGAAAGCATTTGAAACCGCACTGTGTATCCTGAATACCATGCACGGCCAGTACTCGTACCAGCAGATTAAAGACGCGCCCCATCATATGCCGATAGAGCGGCTCATCATAGCGGCAGGCGCCGGGTATCTCGCGTGAGGCTATCAAAATATCGTGGTCGGGCGCGAAGTGGGGAAAGAACTTGAGCAATTCTTCAATGGGTGAGGAGAGGTCGGAATCGCAGAGGTAGAGCCATTCGCCCCGGCTGGCGAGGACGCCCTGTTTACAGGCGTGACCCTTGCCGCCGTGGGGTACACGCAACAGGCGCAACCCGGCAGAGTGCTGCATAAAGGTTTCGACGATTTCGGCGGTACGGTCGCTACTGCCATCGTCAACGACAATGACTTCGGCGTGGTTGCGCCCCCCAAAAAAGCGCAGAACCTTTTGGAGACTTTCCCCCAGGCGTTGCTCCTCGTTGTAGGCCGGAATAATGACCGAGAGAAAGGGGCGCGGGGCCGGCGGCTGTTCCGGTTTGTTGTCGTGCGGCAAGGGCGAAGGCTTATCTGGCACCATTGTTCTTTCCTTGTTTGCGCTGTTGCTGGTAGCAATCTGCTCGGTCATACCGGCACATATCGAAACCATCCATGCATATTCCTTCATGACTATCCGGTCACGGATTATCGGGTCATCAGCTAATCGCTATGCTCTATCATACACTGCTCCGCCGATTTTTGCATCATATCTTGCAGGTCTGCGGGTTGCAGCGGGGCCGTAGTGGCGGGGGGGGCTTCCCTTTCTTCCTCTGGCGACGGTTCTAACCACAGCGGCAGGTAGGTATTGAGCGCCTGCATAGCACAGCGCAGGGCGGGCGTTGGCGGCAACCCCACCGCCGCCGTGGACTGTTCAACCGCAACCCTGAGCGTGTCATCGTCTTGCAAGGCCGTATCGCTCAGGACGTTGGTACGGGCCGGCAGGCGGTGTAACTGCTGTGCCAGGCGCAGTTGGGTTGTCGGCGTGGTCAAGAAGGTGGCCAGGTCCTGGGCATATTCCTGCCGGTGGTTGGGCAGCGAGCGGCGCAGCATCAGGTATGATCCGCCATAGGGCGATGCGGCGATGCGGCCGGTGGCGGCTACCTGGGGCATGGGGGCTATGCCAAGGGCAAGCGTATCGCTGACGGCGCGGTAGTACGCCAGGGCCCAGTCGCCGTCTATGGCCAGCACGGCTTGCCCATCTCGAAAGGTTGGATGCAGGCCCTCGTAGGGGCCCGGGTCGGGTGGGGTGGCGGGGTGCAGTTCGCGTAGCAGGTAGAGGGTATGGGTCATGGCGTCGGTGTTCAGGGTCGGGCGCTGGCCGTCGGGGGTTGTTACTGTGCCGCCCGCGCCATTGAGCCAGGCCATTGCCCACCACGCTTCCGTCTGGGCAGATACCAGGCCATAGGGCATCGTTTCGTTGGGTTCGGTCTGGTCTGACGTATCTGTCGTTGTCTCCTGGGTAGCCAGACGCTCGGTAAAGGCCCGCGTCTGTACAATGAGGCTGTCGGTTGTGGTAGGGGGGTGCGAGAGGTAGGCGCGGTTGAAGAGGAGCAGAAGCCCGTTTTGGAGCGTGAGCGGGTAGCCCCAGATGTCCCTATCCAGGGTGGCGTTGGTGAGGGCGGCGGGGAGGAAGGAATCCTGTTCCGCGGTACTGAGTTCAATCGGTTGCAAGCGCTGGTCGTGGACAAGTTCGGCCAGGTCGTCGTGGCTTCCCCAGAGTACGTCGGGGAGCGGATAGCCGGACAGGTCGTTGGCCTGCATATCTATGCGCATAGTGGCCGGCGGTTTGGCGATAACGGTTATCGTGATTGCATGCTGGCTTCCAAACTCGTGCGCGAGTTGCTGTACCAGGTCTCGCGCTTCGTCCTGTTCGCTTGTCCAGAGCAGCAGCGTATTGGTTGGTACCGGGGTGGAGGTTGGCGTGGGTATGTCTGTTGCGGTGGGCGAGGGCGGCGGTATGGTTGGCGTTGGGCGGGCGGCTACGGCCTCGTCCCCCTCCCCGGCTGCGGTGGACGTGGGCGCGGGCGGTGGGGGCGTTGTGGTGCTACAGGCGGCCAGCAGCAGGGCCAGCAGCAAGGCGGCAACGATACCGATGCCGGGTATAGCCCAGGCAACAGCGCCCGCTGGTGTCTCAGTTCCCATGCTCCGTTCCTGGATCTGGCATCATCTGCGGCGGCGTTGCTTCCATCGTTGGTGGCTCGGTTGGTACGGTGGGCGGCACCGGTAGCGTTGTTTCGCCTGCGCCTTCTGGTGGTTGCGTGGGCGGGGCGGGCGCGGGGGCGTTCTCGTCGGCCGGGGCCGGTGCGGGTGGCGGGGGAGTGGGTGTTGCTATAACCGGCGCAGAGGTAGCCTCACCACCGGGCGTGTCAATGAACGACCGGGGCGGCGGGGTAGGCTTTACTTCCCCCTGGTTTTGCGTTCCGCCATCATCCGGGGCGCGTATGCCAAGAATAACAGAGGAACCCGGCATGACCCACTTGCCCGGCGCCGGCAAGGAACTGATAACTGTATAGGGCGCATACTGGTCAAATACATCTGGCACACGCTGGCGGGTCTGGTAGTCTATGTACACGTTGGTAATGCCCATACTGGCCAGCAAATTCTTGGCTTCCGTTTCGCCCATACGATGCACGTTTGGCATCATGACTGCACCATCCACGGGCGCGGTAGGGGCGGTGGGGGTGGGGGTGGCCAGTATGCTGGCTGAACAGAATTGCAAGTTGCCGGGGCTCATACCGGCGCCAGCGCTACCCCCGGACCACTGGTACGTCACGCGCTCATCGGGGTCGGGTTGGGGAATGTTCCAGTAGGTTATTTTCTTGATAAGCTCTGGTGGGTAGGTCTGCCCCGATACAGGCAAACAGTAAGATGACTTGCCATCGTCGCCGCCGCCGGGTATTTGTACCACCGTAAAGCTGCGGTAGAAGTCGCACGCACCGCTAATCTTGCTCTTGGTATTGGTATTGGGCGAGGGTGTCCCTGTGACGGTGACAGTCTGGGTCATGATGCCCGTGCCCAGGAGCATCTCGCGGGTAAACAACTCTTCGTCATAGCCGCCAAAGGGGCCGGGGATAGAGCAAATCGGACGCTCCTCTATCACATCGCCCCCAGGCAGGCTAAATTCGTCTGGTATCGTTTTGTTTGGGAAGGGGGCACTGAAGAGGTCGCGGTAGTACTCGTTGTCCTCAATCCAGACAAAGATTTCTTCCATTACGTTATGCCAGATAATCCCCCCGCCTTGTAAACTTTCCACGCGGTCGGTCTGCTCATTGTTATTATTGCCGCTCCATACGCCCACGGTCACATAGGGCGTATAGCCGACGGTCCAGGCGTCGCGCCAGTCTTCGCTGGTACCGGTTTTGACGGCCGCGTCTTTCGAGAGCTTGAGCTTGCTATCTTGCCCCCATATTGCGGTACGCGCCTGGTCGTCGCTGAGCATATCGGTGATGATACCATTCAACGACGGGTTGATAACCTGTTGTGCGGAGCGCTCCTGGTAGGCTTCGACCACGTTGCCTTGCGTATCGGTAATTCGGATGATAGAAGTGGGGGGATAGTAGCGCCCGCCGCTGGCCAGGGTGTTATAGGCGGTGGTTAGTTCAAGCAGCGTTACCTCGCCACCGCCAAGCGTGAGCGACAGGCCGTAATGCTCCAGACCGCGCTTGAGCCCATTTTTAATACCAACGCGGTCAAGCAGTTGCAGGGTATAATCAATACCGGCAAACTTGAGCGCCTTCACGGCGGGCATGTTGAGCGAATTGGCCAGCGCGGTACGGATACGCACGGGCCCATTCCAGCGTCCATTGTAGTTCTTGGGCGCATACCATGGCTGTGTGGCGTTGCCGGTGGCAAATTCGGTGGGCACATCCCACAGAATGGTGGCCGGCGTCATGCCGCGTTCCATGGCGGCCAGGTAGGTAAAGGGTTTGAGCGCCGACCCCGGCTGTCGTTCGCGGATAACTACATTTACTTGCCCATCCAACACGTTGCCCTCTTCGCCGGGCGTGCTGGTAGACTCGACCGCGTTATAGTCTATACTGCCCACCATCGCCAGCACTTGCCCGGTGTTGGGTTGGAGTACGACCACTGCGGCATTGTGAATGTTGCGCTCTTTCAAGCTGGTAATGTGTTCTCTGGCTTTTTGCTGTACCATGCGTTGCAGGTTCAGGTCAAGCGTGGTATAGATGTTGAGTCCGCCACCGGTGACAATCTGTTGCCCATACTTTTCCTCTAGCATTTTGCGGACGTAGAAGACGAAATGGGGCGCGTGCAGGGGGACTTCCTGGGGCGCAAAGCGCAAATCCTGCGCCGCGGCCGCGCGGGCCTCGGCTTCGGAAATATACTCCTCGTCTACCATCTGTCGCAGCACCGCCACCTGCCGCCATTTGGGGGGGGCAACGTCCTCTGGCAACTGGTAGTCGGGGTCGAGCCAGCCATCGCGCAGCACCACGCCGGGCAAAAATTCGCCTTGCTCGTCGCTTTGAAGGAAGTTGATGGGGTCGTAGCGGCTTGGGAGTTGGGGCAACCCGCCAAGCAGGGCGGCCTGGGGCAGGTTTAAATCCTTCGCCGAGGTGCTGAAATAGGAGTTGCTGGCTGCTTCAATACCATACGCCAGATTGCCATAGTACACTTCGTTCAGGTAGATTTCAAGAATTTGCTCTTTGGAATACTGGCGGTTGAGTTCTTGCGCCAGTATAATCTCTTTCATCTTGCGCTCGTAGCGGTTTTCGTAGCTCCGTTCTTCGTCGGTCAAAATAATATTTTTGATAACCTGTTGGGTAATCGTTGAGGCGCCGCTTACCTCTTCGCCGGTGGTGACGTTCTGGTACATAGCGCGGGCGATGCCTTCGTAATCTACGCCGGGGTTACTGAAAAAGGTTTTATCTTCAATGGCGATGGTGGCTTTGATGAGCCGGTCGGAGATGTCGTCATAGTCTACGTTGATGCGGCGGCCGGCGTCGAAAAATTCATACAGCAGGGTTCCGTTGCGGTCGTAGATGCGCGAGTTTTCAAAGGTCTGGTGGTGTTGCAGCGCTTCCAGGCGCGGTTTGAGCGACGCGGCGACCTGGGTATAGGCGCTGTAGGCGCTCATGGCCAGCACGCCCCCAAGCGCGACCAGTGCGACCAGGGCCACCGCAAGGATTTGTACTACGATACGGGGTATCGAGGGCCCGGCGATGACGGTTCGTCCGCGCCGCAAGAGGCCGGGGTAGGCCGGGCGGCGGGGGATTGGGCGGCCGGCATAGGTATATCGAACTTTTCTTCCGCGCATCATAACTATTGTTGCCTTACCTCTGTTGTTTCAACTCAACGAACGAGCGCATGCATCTGCTTTCGCACGCCAGGGTGTCAGGTCATCATTCTAGCACGCAAAACGAAAAATGCAACTGGGCGGGCGGTGGGGGAGGGGCTACCAGGCGCGGGGATGGCGTCGCCGTCCGGTTTTACGCCGCAACCTGAACCTGGTCGTCATGCTTCTGTAATGCTTTCCAGTAGTCAAACGTCTTGACATAGCATCTGGGTTCGGCTACACTAGCCATAACAGGCCTGGTTGTACCCTGTCATATCCATACCAGAAACGGAGTTTTGCGCGTGGGACGAGTTATTGCTGTCACCAATATTAAGGGTGGCATCGGAAAGACCACAACAGTAGTCAATGTTGGCGCTGGTATGGCTTTGATGGGAGCGCGGGTATTGTTGGTAGATGTAGATGCCCAGGGCAATCTGGCGATGGCCCTGGGTGTTACAGCCAGGCGCACAATGTACGATGTGCTGGTAGACCACGTTCCCCCCGCCGATTGTATCGTGACAGCCCGCCCCAACCTTGACCTGTTGCCCGCCAACGAATCTCTGCTGAGCGCCCAACCCGTGGTGTCCCGCCGCTCCGATTGGAGCCGCGTTCTTGACCAGGAAATTGGGCCCCTCAAGCGCCATTACGACCTCATCTTTATAGATGCGCCGGGCTCGTTGACGGTGCTCAGTGTCAATGCGTTGGTAGCCGCCAGCGAAGTGATTGTACCGACGACCGCCGAACCGTTGTCGCTCCGCGGTCTGACGCTCCTCTTCAAACAGATTGCCCGTATTACCGTGGGCTCCAACGTGGTACGCATGATTGTCCCGACTATGTTCAACCCCCGCCTGCGCCAGTCGGTGACCCTGCTAGAACAGTTGCGTTCAGCCTATGGCAACCTGGTTGCCAACCCCATCCGAATGAATGTCCGTCTTTCTGAATGCACTGCGGCCGGGCGCACGATTTACGAATATGATGCCCACTCTCGTGGGGCGCTAGACTATGCCCATCTGGTAAAGCGTTTGAGCGGGCTGTGGGGGTTTGCGCCTGCGGTAGCGACCCAGGCCCGCAAACCATCAGCAGTAGCCGCCACGCCACCCACCCCCGCC
>DAOTUK010000183.1:0-26829 GCA_034437375.1 Chloroflexaceae bacterium
GATACCAACGGCCAACCACAGGCCATGGCCGGTATTATGCGTGATATGACCGAACGCAAGCGCGAGGAGGCCGAACGCGAAATGCTCCAGCAGCAAATTATTGTGGCGCAGCGCCTCGCGCTGCGCGAAATGTCTACCCCGCTTATCCCCCTCTCAGACCATGTCGTGCTTATGCCGCTCATTGGCAGTATAGATACCCAACGGGCCGGCCAGATTATGGAATCGCTGCTGGAAGGGGTGGCCCACTACCGCGCCGATATTGCTATCGTTGACATTACCGGCGTCATGGTCATGGATACGCAAGTCGCCAATGCGCTGATACAGGCGGCGCAGGCGATACGCCTACTGGGAGCCAGAGTGATGCTCACGGGCATTGGGCCGGCTATGGCCCAGACGCTCGTGAGCCTGGGAGCCGATTTGCAAGGCATTGAAACCCGCGGGACGTTGCAACAGGGTATTGCATCAGCTTTGTTTTAAACCATACACGTGTGTGAGGTGACGCATGAGCAACAACCAATCGAACCACCAGACTGAGCAACGGGAATTGCTCCAGCGGATTACCGAACTCCAGCAACAGTTGAAATCGCGGCAAAGCCACGAATACCGCCGTATCGCCTTGCTGAACGAGGGCGTACGCCAGGAGCTCCAGGGCGTTATTGGCATTGACCACATCTTTGAGGTTCTGGGAGAAAAGACCCTCACCGAAGAGCAATTGGCCTTACTGGAAATGATTAGTGAGAAAGGCAGTAATATTCTCGCGCTGGTACAACAATATTGTGAAAGCGTCCAAACTGATTGGTCTGGCGAACGTCTCCCCACTACCGAGCTTGTTGCCCTGCACCAGCGCGTGTTTCAACTAGAGCAACAATTGCAAGAACGCGATGAATCCTTGCACCAGAGCCATGCCCTACTGCGTCGCTTTTTTGAAACGTCGCATAAAGTCATGCAGAACGATGACGAGGGGGCCATCAAGAGCCTGGTACAGGTGCTTGGGCCCCACGGCGTCGAAACCGAGGGCCACTCCTACCGCGTCGTCGAGCTTACCCTGGCGCTGGCCCAGGAAATGGGCGTTGCCGAGTCCCAGTTGCGGCCCCTGCGACAGGGAGCCCTCCTGCACGACATAGGCGAGATACTGGTGCCCCACACCATCTTACAAAAACCGGCCCCCCTCACCTCGCACGAATACGCCATGGTACAGCTCCACCCCATCTACGCCTACAATCTGCTGGCCACCATACCCGCGCTCCGCGACTCGCTCGACATTCCCTACTGCCACCACGAACGATGGAATGGGAGCGGCTACCCGCGCGGCTTACGCGCGGAGCAGATACCCCTGGCCGCCCGTATCTTTGCCGTAGCCGATGTCTACGACGCAATGTGCTCTCAGCGTCCCTATCGCTCGGCCTGGAACCAGGAACAAGTCTCCAACTATCTCTGCGAGCAATCCGGACAACAGTTTGATCCACAGGTTGTCAATGTGTTTTTGCGAATGGGTCAGAATGTATTACCCAGGATCTACCCGGCCTGCTGAGGGACAGAAAAGAGGCGTCCCGGTGGAATCAACGTGTATCACCATCCACAGTGATCTGGATGTGGTCACGGCTCGTTCGGCGGCCCGCGAACTGGCCCGCAATATCGGCTTCCATCCCATTGACCAGGCGCGGGTAGCAACCGTCGTAAGCGAACTGGCCCGCAATATCTACCTGTACGCTGGCGAGGGACAGGTGAAGCTCCACCAGGTACAAAACAATGGCCGCAGCGGCATAGAAATTACCTCTCAGGATAAAGGGCCGGGTATCGAGAACGCAGAACGGTTGATACAGGATAATACCAGTATAACCCAGGGGTTGCCGGGCGCACGGCGGCTCATGGATGAATTCGAGATAGATTCCCACCTGGGGAAGGGAACCACCATTGTGTGCCGCAAGTGGCACGGGTAAGGCGGGGCGCGGCTACACAACCCGCCATTCCCCCCGGCCCACCTGGCGCAGCGTGGGTACGCTCCGACCGATGCACCGGGGGGCGTCTGCGATATTCAGGCGGCGCCCGAACAGTCCCTAATTCCAGGTTTCATTCTGGTCGTTGCTCGTGTCACAGCCCTGGCTACGCGCAAAGACCACAAAAAGCACCGTAATACCGACAAACACGCCGGCGACAACCACCATAAAAATAACGGGCGGCGTCCCCTCCTCAGTGCCGGTCTGATAGGTCTGGGCTAACGCTGTACCATGCAACAGCATAGCCATAAGCAACGCGAAAAGCGCGGACATACCCACACGCAACGGTTGAATATTCATACCAAACTCCTGGTGTGTTTTTTGCTACATTTTGACCTATGATACCACGATTTCAGGCCCCATTATAATAGATGTTCCGCATTTTCGGCAATCGCGGCCAGCAGGCGCTCCAATTCAGCGCAATGGCTTTGCCACGAGTAGTGGTTGACAACGCGCTGGCGGGCCTGCTGGCCCATCGTTCGGGCCTCGTCGGGGTGGTCAAGCAAATGGGCCATCGCCCGCGACAGGTCGTTGGTATCGTTTTCCTGGTACAGCAAGCCCTCTTTGCCATGGCGAATAATGGTATTGAGCGGGGCCAGGTCGGTTGTAACAACCGGGAGCGCGGCGGCCATATATTCGTACACCTTGAGCGGCGACCAGAAGAAACCGGCCGCGTGTAAGGCCGGGTGGGGGGTAGTGGTAAAGGGGGCCACCCCGACGGTGGCGCGGTGGAGTATGCCGGGCACTTCCTCGTAGGGCAGCGCCCCGGTAAATAGAAACCGGTCGGCCCAGGGGCGGGCCATCTGTTCGGCCTGGGGGCGCTGTGGCCCATCGCCAACCAGCAGAAAGCGATAGTCTTTGCCCTGTTCGAGCAAGCGCACGGCGGCCCGCACAAAGTCGGTAACGCCGTGCCAGGCGCGAAACGAGCCGAGAAAGAGCGCCACGCGGGCCGGGGGCGCGGGGGGGGCGGGCGGCGGTCTGAAGTGTTCTACATCTGCGCCCCAGGGCAATTCAACAATCCGTTCCCGCGGTATATCGGGCGGGACGGTGGTATGTAGCGGTGTGACGATACGGTCGGCCCACTGGCATTGCTGCACGGCCCACCAGCGCATCGGGCCGCCAAGTGCATCGTCAAGGCGACGCTTGAACACAGCGGGAGGGTCTACGATTAAAGCGTTTACTTCCAGCAGACAGGGGATACCCAGACGGTGGGCCACCCCCACCCCGGCCCCGCCGAAGTTGTAATAGCGCTCCATGATGACGTGCGGACGCAACCAGCGGGCCAACCGCAGCACCGGGTACCCCCCCAGAATGCTGAGCGTTTTGGGGATGTCCTGATGGTGTAGCGTAAACCCGGCCAGCCGGCTTGAGCAGGGGCGGACAAAGGGGGCCGGCCCGCCCCACCCCGGCCGGCTGGCCGCAACCAGATGTACCGTATGGCCACGCTGCGCCAACCCCCGTGCCACCTCGAAAGCGTGGGTCGAGCCGCCCAGGCGGCCGGGCACGGGGATACCATGCGCTATGTAGAGAATACGCATCGTCTTTCCTCACCGCAATGGGAACGCAAGGTAGCGCCCCGCGCCATAGCCATCGTACTGGTAGGGGGCAAAGATCAGGCTGATCTTGCCAGTGTCCGGCACCTCATAGGCGACGCACCCTTCCACGCTGCCCCCGGCCACCAGGTCTACCAGATCAAGGCGGCAATCGTCAGCAAGGTCAAGAAATAGCCTATCGCCAAGGATAGAACCGCTCCCGGTCATAATCTCAAAATCGGAGGTATAGACCGAGCGTTGGGTATCCGGCCCCAGGTTTGTAACCCGCAAATGCACCAGCAGAAACACGTTGCCCGGCTTGGGTTGGCTATAGCCGCTCTGCGAAGCCCATTTGATACTCTTGACCGTAATTTCGGTGGAAAAGACTTCCTCACGGTCTGCGTTGCGTATGGGGCCAATGCGCTGCGACTGGTTGATGGGGATAACGTCTGGCGTGGGGGTGGGGGTTGGCGTCGGTAGGGGCGTCGCAGTGACAACGGCTACCTGTGGGGCGCTCAGCAGGCTCATGTGAACCCACCCCGTATTGCCCACCTGTACCCGCTCTGGTACACAATCCACGCTGGTCTGGGTTATCCGAATCTGGTACCATTCGCCCTGCACCATCGTAAACTGAAATTGATCGTCGGGGCAAACTTGCCCCACAACGGTTTCGCTACCGGGGGCCAGGCGCATATTCCCGCCGTGCGTCACCAGGCCCGCGTCAGGCGGCATGGTCGGGGTGGGGGTGGCGGTTGGCGGTAACGGAGTAGGAGTAGCGGTCGGCGGAAGCGTCGGGGTCATCGTGGCCGTCGGCGTCAGCGGCACCGTCGGGGTGGGCGGTATGGTTGGTTCGGCGGCTACCTGGGATACGGGGGTCGCTGTCACAACCATTACTACTGGCGTCGGAGTAGCGGCGTTGGGGTCGCTGGTTGCTGTAACAACCATCACCACCGGCGTCGGGGTGGGTTGGGGCTCGTCGGAAGTACTGGCGCTCCGTTCACAGGCTACTAGCGCCAACACCGCAACCATAATGCAGCTCATACTGATAATCGTTCTCATAACGTGGGGTGTCCTCCTCATCGCATCTGAGTGAATGAAACTTGCTCCTATTATACCCAATACCCCAGGGCACAAATGAACCCCACCTCCTGGCAATGTTCACCCGTACGGGGCCGCTTTCTGGGGATTGTGGGCCGCTTGCCCGCTCCCACCGCGCGACAGTTACCACGGCACGACTTCGACCGTCCCCAGATCTACCTCATCATCGGGCAGGTGGGTATCGCCCTGGTAGGCCGGGAAGCGGGCCATCGTTTCCCCATGGTACAACCCCATGGCCAACCGATACACGCCCGGCGGCACTTCATACGGCAACCACATTTCCAGGCGCTCTACCACCAGTTGCCCCGGCGGCCACGTCTGCGGCGGGAAGAGCCCTTGCCAGGGGGGGGCGTCGCGCTGTACCACCGTCTGGCCGGCTGCATTGCGCATATGGAGGAAAGTCATATAGGGCGCGGGGGGCGGCGTCGCGGTATCAACATCAACCATCCAGAAGAGCGTCACCGCCAGCGTGCGCCCCGGTTTAATCTCCCGTTTGGCTATCATACGCCGTTCGCTGCCCTGCTTCTCTATGTGCCCTACCACCGCCCCGTACAGGTGCAGATCGCCCAGACGGGCTTGCGGGGTGTGCGAGGGCAACGTGTCAAGCGTGAGTCCGCTCTCTAGCACATCAATGCGTGGGCCAAGCATACCGCTGCCGCTTCCGCCAAACGTGGCCCGGTGGGTTCCCGCACGCAGAAGCGGTTGGTAGTCGGGTGTCCACGCCTCGCGGCCGCGCTTGCCATCGTTGGCCAGCAACAAGCCATAGCCCTGCGCCCGGTACCATTCCATCGGGTGTAACGGTAAATAATGAACATACTCAGCCTGCGTGACACCGTTCCATTGCAGCGGGTGTGAAAGCTCGCTGGCAATACGCACCCCCGGCCAGGTCTGGCGGGCATACTGCTGTGCTACAACGCGGCTATCAGGTTGGGCCAGACGAGCGCTTGCCTGGATGGCCGCCACCGTCGAGGGAGCCAGCAGCAACACTACCACCACCGCCGGAACGAACGACCGCAAGCGTCCTGGACGTATGGGGGAACGAGCCAGCACCCGCGCAAGCCAGTCGCGGATAGCCACCACCCCCACGCCGGCCAGCAGGAGCAGCGGCGGCAGGGTGGGCAACAGGTTGCGGAAGAAGTGGGTTTCAGAGCGCAACAACGACAGGACAAGCAGCAGCGGAAACAGCACCAGCACGGCGGCGGTGTTCGGGTTGCGGCGGAAGAGAACGCCCCCACCCAGGAGGGCCAGCACGGCGGGCACCGGCTGCAACCCCTCGTACCAGTAGAAGCGGAGATAGGCGGCCAGCGGCCACGCGCCGGTTGCGTCGCCGTGCGCAATGGCGCTAGAGCTATAGGATTCAAACAGCGTCCGTATGTCGTGGCTAAAGTCGTCAAAGGCCAGGATAATAGCCGGGGTGGTAAGCAGAAAGACCACGATACTGGCCAGCGCGGCTCCCGCCAACCGCCCGCCCTGTCGCAACGCTTGCCCGCGCCAGTAGAGCACGTGGGCCAGCGCAACCGAAAGCGAAACCAGCGCGTTCTGATATTTGGTGCCAGCGGCCAGGCCAACGAGCACCCCGGCCAGCAGGTAGCAACGCCATGTCCCACGTTGCAACACTAGCAGCGCCCCTAGCAGCGCCAGCGTCCCCGTAAGCGCCGAGGGGCCATCTACCGTAATATAGTGGTCATGCACCACGGCCCACGCCGAGCCGGCCAGCAATACCGCCCCCACCAGCGCCTCGCGTTGCCCCACAAAGCGTCGTCCCCAGGTTGCCAGCGTCGCCACCGCCGCCGTACCAAGCAACGCCGTACAGACCCGGGCCCAGACGAAAGCCCCCGGTATCGTCGTGTAAAAGTGGGTTGAGGTGGGCAGGGTGAAGGATGGCGGGTACAGGCCGGACAGGTTGCCCCACCAGAAGTGCAGACGAAATACCAGCGCTTGCAGATAGAGTATCAGCGAGGGGTAAAAGAAATGCTGCGGGTTGAAATGGCCGTTGACCACGCGCAATACCCCTTTGACCACGGCCGGCTCGTCGGGGTGATCCACGTAGGGCAACGACCACCCCGCCCCCCAGACGCGCAGAGCCAGCGCCACCGCGACCACCCCCGCCGTTATCATATGCATCGTTCGATTACGCATCACCTATCCCTCTGAAATAAAGCTCCTATAGGGTACCACGTTTTGCAAAGCGTATGGCTATGCCAGGCAGGACGATTGCAACGTCTTACGTCAACCAGGACACCTGGGGAGCATGCGGGGCGGGGCAAAACCACCTTTTTGGGAGGAATGGCGCGGCAAAGGCGCATAGCAACGTCTGCGCATGCAGCAAAGCCTGCTACGGTCGTCGGCAGAGCGACGTTGCAATCGCCCTGGCTATGCCAGGCAGCAGACTCGCCACCGGTGGCTGAGTATGCTATGATAGGAATAAGGAAATGTGCGCCATACATACAGATTACACACAGCGTAAAAGCGGTTTGAAGATAGCGACAATGCGTACAGTTTACGCATTGTGATCAGTCCTCATACCTTGAAGCAAAAGAAGCAATGTACAGCCTTTGAAAGGGTCACAGGTTTGGAAAAGACAGTTTCAAACAACAACGAATTTGCGCATATATGGCAAGAGTTGCATCGGCAACGCGAGGATATAACGCAGGGATTCGAGCGCCTGGAAACCAAATTGCAACACCACCGCGATTATGTAGACCAGCGCTTCGAGCAGGTAGACCAGCGCTTCGAGCAGGTAGACCAGCGCTTCGATCGGCTTGAACAACGGTTCGAACTGGTGATACAAGAAATGCGCGACCTGCGCGACTGGGTTGAGTTAATTGCAGGACGACTGCAAAACCGGGTCGGGCGAAATATTGAAGATGTGGTTGCCGGTGCCTTGCGCCTGGGGTTGAGCCGTTCCGATATTCGCCCGGACAGCGTGAAGATGCGCCAGAAAATCCATGACCCCACCGGCCTGGTATACAAGCCGGGCAAACAAAAAGAAGTTGACATGATCGTTCAAAACGGTGAGTTACTAGTTTTTGAGGTCAAGAGTGCCCCCAAACCAGACGATGTAGATGTTTTTGCGGAAAAGGTCGAACTGGTGCGGTTGCAAAACCAGGACAAACTGGTGCAAGGAGTGTTTATTGCGGTGGGGGTTGATGATAATATCCGTCGGGAGTGTGCGGCAAGAGATATTCTCCTCATTCCTTGAGGTGTGCTTGCCCTGGGTACATACATAGGTGTAAAGAAAGAGAATCTATGCCAAAAGAAGGAATAACCCCCCGTGCCACTGATTATAGCCAGTGGTATCTTGATATTGTGCGTGGGGCCGATATGGCCGACTATGCCGAGGTCGTCCGCGGTTGTATTGTGTTCAAACCCACTGGCTATGCTATCTGGGAAGCGATTCAGCGTGGTCTGGACAATCGTATTAAGGAAACCGGGCACGTCAATGCCTATTTCCCGCTGCTTATTCCCAAAAGTTTGCTGATGAAGGAGGCGGAACACGTCGAAGGGTTTGCGCCAGAGGTTGCCGAAGTGACCCGCGCCAGCGGGGAGGAATTAACCGAGCCCTACGTTATTCGCCCCACCAGCGAAACGATCATCGGGTACTTTTACTCCAAGTGGGTACGCTCCTGGCGCGACTTGCCGTTGCTGATCAACCAGTGGGCCAATGTCATGCGTTGGGAATTGCGTACGCGCCCCTTCTTGCGCACAGCAGAGTTTCTCTGGCAGGAAGGGCACACCGTCCATGTGGATGAAGCCGACGCCGAACGCGAGACGCTGATGATTTTGCACGATGTCTATGCCGATTTTGCCGAGCGCGATATGGCTATTCCTGTGATAAAGGGCCTGAAAACTGAGAAGGAAAAGTTTGCTGGTGCGCTGCGTACCTATGCGATTGAGGCCATGATGCAGGATGGACGAGCCCTCCAGTCCGGCACCTCCCACAACATGGGGCAAAATTTTGCGCGGGCCTTTGATATTACCTTTACCGACCAGAATAACACCATCCAATATGCCTGCACGACCAGTTGGGGGGTCAGCACCCGCCTGATTGGAGCGCTGGTTATGGTGCATTCGGATGATGAGGGGTTGGTATTGCCACCCCGTATCGCCCCCACGCAGGTGGTCGTTGTGCCCATCTACAAAAGCGATGCGGAACGAAGCAGCGTACTGGAAGCCATCCACCGCCTGACCGCCGACTGGAAAGGGCGGATACGCTTTCATATAGATGACCGCGACCATCTAACCCCCGGCTTCAAATTTAATGAATGGGAATTGAAGGGCGTGCCGTTGCGGGTTGAGATAGGCCCCAGAGATATTGAAAAGCAGAACGTTGCCGTCGCCCGCCGCGACATACCCGGCAAAGCCGGCAAAGCTATTCTCCCGCAACAGGGGCTCACGGAACAGATTACGCAATTGCTTGACGAGGTACAGCAAAATCTGTTTAACCGCGCTCTGCAATTCCGCGAGGAACGAACGTTCATGGTTACGGATTATGCCGATTTGCAACAGGCGGTTGAGCAGGGGTTTGCCCGCTGCTATTGGGATGGTACGACCGAGGATGAACAGCGCATTCAAAATGAATTCAAGGCAACCATTCGGGTTATTCCGTTGGAACAACCAGATGCGGCCGGGCGGTGTATTGTTTCCGGGCGAGAAACCACACGACAGGTTATCTTTGCGCGGGCCTATTGAGGGAGTATGAGCACAGAATTACAGGCTTTTGGGGCCTTTCTCCGAGAGCAAGCCGATTCTCGCTTGCATGAGTTGGCGGCCAATATTACCAAAGCGGGCCCGACCTATGCCAGCGACCCGAATATTACCAATAAGATACGGGCGTCGTATATTGTACTGGCTGAGAGTATCGAACGGGAAAACCGCGCAGAGCTTATCGAGATGAGCAAGGTGATTGGGGCCGACCGCGCCCGCTCCGGGTTTAGTATTCAGGAAGTCCTCGCCTCAACCGAAATTTTGCGCGACCATATCTGGAACATGCTCGAAGAGTTTATGGAGTATGGTACGCCATGGGATGCGTCCCAGATTCGAGCGTTTGAAGATTTTATCCACACCTTCCAATTGAATATTTCGGCTGAGTTTGGCAAAGTGCTGGAGCAGACGCGCGAAGAATTGCACGATAAGTCGGAGCAACTCGATGCCCAACGCCGAACCATTCGAGAACTGGGTACCCCCATCTTGCCCGTGCATGAGGGAGTGCTGGTTATGCCGCTGGTTGGCATTATTGACAGCAACCGCGCCACCCAGGTTATGGAAACTTTGCTTGAGGCCATTTCAGCTCACCAGGCCGATATTGTTATTCTTGATATTACCGGGGTGCCGCTGGTAGATACCAGTGTCGCTAACTATATTTTGCAAGCCGCCCGTGCGACCCGGTTAATTGGCGCGCGGGTGGTGCTGGTCGGCATTGGGGCCGAGATAGCCCAGACGATGGTGCATCTGGGGGTAGATTTAAGCGATATTATGACGCTGGCCAATCTGCAAGAGGGCTTGCAATATGCCTTTGAGCAGCACGGCCTTGGGGCGATGGTACAGTAGCACATTGGCGCGGTACAAGCTCGACCGGGTGTGGGGCTATACCCTATCATGTTCGGTTGATTATGTATTCTGTGGCATAGTGTGCGTTCGCCTCCCCCTGGCCTCGCGTCACGCCGCACCCGTCACAGGTATTACCCGCGTAACTCACACGTGCCCCCGACAACAGAGGGGACATGTGTGGTACAATGGGCCCCATGCACCAGCCAGGTATGATGCAATGTGAACGCTGCGGCCAGGATGGCGCAACCCCTTGCGATATTGCGGTCGTCCAACCCGATGGTGCCGCCCCGCTTCCCGTTCCCTTTGTGCTGTGTCCTTCCTGCCAGGCCTTTGCGGCCAGCATAGCCCCCCTTCAAAGCGAGGATGAGTTGACCGACGATAGCGCCTGGCTTGCCTCTATCGAGCCAATCATCGAACTGGCGCAGGATATAGCGGCTATGCAACGCGAGGTTGACCAACTCCGCGCCCGCTTGAGCGAGAAAAAGAAGGTGCTGCGGCTGAAAGTGCGCCGACTGGACGAGTCCCTGCATGAGCGCCAGTGGCGCAGGATGATAGACGAGCAGCAACTCGCGGGAGAAACCGCCGCCGTATTCTGGCTAGAAAAGTATCGGCGGCGGTAACCTGCTGCTCTCCCCAGACCCCCGTCCGGTTCACTTCCCAGTATCATCCTCGTGGCCAGGCCCGTGGTGGTGGTGGTGGTGATGGACTGGCCCGTCTCCCTCGCTATGGTAGTGGTGTACGTGGTGCCGCCCCTGTTCGTCTACGTGGTGGTAGCTAACGTGGTGGTAGTGGTAGGTATGGACTGCACCGGGCCCGTGCCCCGCGTGGTGATGATGTGCGTGCCCGTGCCCGTGGCCCTCGTGGTGGTGCCCGTGGCTGTGGCTGTGCCCGTGGCCCGCGTGGTGGTGGTGTCCGTGCCCGTGCCCGTGGTGGTGCGTTTCCTGGGGGCGGTTATGGTCGTGTTCAAAGCCGGTCATCTTGTGGCGATATTTACACACATCACACGTCATGGTAGCGGTACCCTCCACCATATCGCGGTAGCGTTGGGCCACAGCCGCAACCACGCCGCTATGGTTGGCCAGGTGTTGCCCTACCAGTACCTCAAGCTGTGGGTGTTGTCGGGCGGCCGCTCGGGCCTGCTGGCCAATATCGTTGCACACAACGCCGGTAAAGAGCAGGTAGGGCAATACGACAACTCGCCGCGCCCCAGACAACGCACACCGATGGAGCGCCTCGCCTACCTGGGGCCGCGTCACCGTCTGGAAGGCCACATCTACCCACCCATAGTCGCGCCCTTCCCAGAGCAAGCGCCCCACCTTGAACACCTCGGAATTACTATCGGGGTCGCTACTGCCGCGCCCCACCACCAACAACGCAGTGTCGGCCAGCGAAATGCCGCTGTTGCTACTATCCACCGCCGCGGCCGCCCGCTCGGCCAGCGCCGCCACCACCGGGGACTGTGCTCCGATAGGCGTTCCATAGGTAAACGTCACCTGGGGATAGGCGGCCTGGTGTTCTCGTAGTAACGCGGGGACATCGTTTTTCTGGTGGCCGGCCGCCCCCAGAAAGAGTGGGAGCACCGCCACCCGCTGCGCCCCCTGCTCTGCACACCGCCGCATCCCTTCGGCTATGGAAGGCTCGGCTAATTCGAGAAAACAGGGTTGTACGGTTATGTCGAGTTGTTCCGACAGCAGCCGGGCAAACGATAGGTATTCCTCGTTGCCGGCGGGGTCGGGGCTGCCATGCCCTATCAGCAAGAGCATGTCGAACGTTGCTTCCGTTGGTTTTTGTGGTTCCATAGATCTGTAAAAGCTCCTTCATCAGTACTACCATCAGCACTACGGTTGCGCTCAACCGCCCACAGAGGGGCCTGCTGCGCCCTACCACGATACTATACCAGAAAATGCTATGCCCTATGGCCCTCGTACCAAATTCAGAACGATTGCAAAGTCTTACGTCAACCGGAATGCCTGGGGAGCTTGAGGGGCACAGCCCCTCAAAACCACCCTTTTCTTGGGGGGTGTGGCGCGGCGAAGCCGCGCCACACCCCCCAAATTTCGCGCTGAAGGCGCAAACCAACGGTTGCGAATACGGAAAAGCCGTCGTCTGTCGTCGCCAGAGCGATTTTGCAATCACCCACGCACCGAATTTTCCGTTTGACGAATCCTTCTTCCAACGCTATACTTTTAAACTAACAAGGTACAGGTGGGCGCTGGTGCCCGCCCATTGCTTGAATGACCTGACATCCAGAAGGGATTTGCGATTAAGGATAGATTTCGGATAAATCAACGCATACGCGCACGTGAGGTACGGCTGATAGATGCTGATGGCTCACAGGTGGGCATTGTCTCGTTGCATGAGGCGCTCCGACGCTCTGAAGAACTCAACCTTGACCTGGTGGAGGTAGCCCCCAATGCAAGCCCGCCGGTCTGCCGTTTGATGGACTATGGCAAGTTTCGCTACGAGCAGAGCAAGAAGGAACGCGAGGCCCGCAAACATCAAAAGCAGGTTGAGCTCAAAGAGGTGCGGCTACGGCCCAAGACAGATACGCACGACCTTGATGTGAAGGCCAAACGAGCCCGGCGCTTCTTACGGGGCGGCGATAAGGTCAAGTTTACGGTGCGGTTTCGCGGGCGCGAACTGGCCCATACTAACATTGGCCGCGAGATGCTGGATCATCTGATTGAAGCGTTGCGCGATATTGCGGTCGTAGAGCAACGTCCGACCCTGGAAAGCCGGGCGTTGTCGCTGGTGCTGGCTCCCAACGCCAAGGTACTGGCCAAAGCGGCCCAGGAGCAAAAGGCCAAGACGAAACAGGCCCGCATTGATCAGGAGCAAAAGAAACGTGGGCCGAAGCGCGACGACAAACCGGGCGATGATGAGCCGATTGACGAGGACGACGACCTGGACGAGGACGACGACCTGGACGAGGACGACGACCTGGATGAGGACGACGAGGATGACGACCTGGATGAGGATAGACGATAGCAGCGAGGGATAAGAAAAGCATGCCAAAGATGAAAACCCATAAGGGAGCCAAGCGCCGGTTTAAGATTACTGGCACTGGCAAAGTATTGCAAGCCAAGGAAGGGCGCGGGCTCAAGCGCAACCGCTCCCGTCGTTCGCAGCAATTGTGGGGCAAGATGCTCCCCACTGCGCGGGCCAACCGCAAAAAGTTTGAAGTTGCCCTGCCCTATGGCATAAAATAGGAGCGCCGTACAGCGTTTCTCTACCGTGGCTGTTAGCTTCTGGTGGTTCTTTCCAACCGCTTCGAGCTAACGGCTTTCTGTTGGTTTTTGACCATGATAATTTGGATAGTGCGTTCATTTGGATAGATTGGAGCAAAGGCAATGACCCGTGTGAAGCGTGGCGTTATGGTGCGGAAGCGCCACAATAAGGTAATGGATCAGGCGAAAGGCTATCGCGGTAGCCGTAGCCGCCAGTATAAAGCGGCCCATGAGTCGGTGATGAAGGCGTTGTCATACGCCTACCGCGACCGCCGCGTCCGCAAGCGCGAGATGCGCCGCCTCTGGATACAGCGCATTAACGCCGGTGCCCGACAGAACGGCATGTCGTATAGCACCTTTGTGAATGGCTTGAAAATGGCTGGCATAGATCTAGATCGCAAGATACTGGCCGATATGGCCGTGCGTGACCCGGCCGCTTTTAGCCAGGTGGTTGAACAGGCCCGCGCCGCAATGGGGTAATCTCTAGCCCATCAAATACGCAAGTCAAGGCTATTCGTGCGCTGCTGGCAAGTCGCCGCGAGCGGGAGCGCGAAGGCTGTTTTGTGCTAGAGGGGGTGCGCCTGGTGTCCGAGGCATTGGACGCCGGCGCCTCGTTGCGCCTGGCCCTCTATGCCCCCGAACACCTGGGAGCAAGCGACGCCGGCCAGCAGTTATTGCAACGGTTGCACGAGTTGCCCCACTGCTTTGTCGCCACCCCCCGCGCCCTCAACGTCGCCACCGATACCGTGACGCCCCAGGGGGTAGTGGCAGTGGTGGGAATACCACAGCTTGCGCCGCGAGCGGGGCTAGTGCTGGTGCTGGACGAGGTGCAAGACCCTGGCAATGTAGGGACGTTGCTGCGGTCGGCTGAAGCGGCCGGGGTGGGTATGGTGCTGTGTAGTCGGGGCACCGCCGATGTCTATAACCCCAAGGTTGTCCGCTCCGCTATGGGGGCCCACTTCTATGTGCCCGTACGGGCCCTGGCGTGGGGAGAGATAGCCCAGACGTTGGCACAGGTGCCGCGCATCTATGCCGCGGTGGCCGGTGGAGATGTCCCCTACGACGCGGCAAACTGGCAACCGCCGGTGGCTCTGGTGGTGGGCAACGAGGCGCATGGGGTGAGCGCGAACGGGTTGGCGTTGGCCACCGATACGGTGGCCATTCCGCTGGTAGGGCGGGTGGCCTCGCTCAATGCGGCCGTGGCGGGTAGTGTGCTGCTCTTCGAAGCGCTGCGGCAACTTTCCTGCCACCTGTAGCCTCCTTTCCCCGGCGGTTCTGGACAATTGCGACGGTACGCGGTTTGAGTACCTGTTCACACCTGGGGACACGTGGGGAGCCTAGCGCGTGCCCCACAGCCGGATAGTGGCATCTTCCGAAGCGGAGGCCAACCGTTTGCCGTCGGGGGCAAAGTCTATGCTCGAAACGGCATTCTCATGCCCATACAGCGTGTTGATTAACT
The DNA here is from genome assembly GCA_034437375.1 of Chloroflexaceae bacterium. Lineage (GTDB taxonomy): Bacteria > Chloroflexota > Chloroflexia > Chloroflexales > Chloroflexaceae > JAAUSY01. The sequence continues at coordinate 14,864 of DAOTUK010000183.1, forward strand.
TGCCATCGTTGACGCGCCACAGCTTGATAGTGGTATCGAGCGAGGCTGAGGCCAGGGTTTGCCCATTGGGGGCAAAGGTAACATCTACCACCGGCCCGTCGTGCTGCTCTAGCGTACGCTGGAGTTCGCCATCTTCGACCGCCCAGAGCTTGACAGTGCGGTCATTGGCGGCCGACGCCAGCATCTTATTATTGGGGGAGAAGGTGATACTAAACACCGTATTGACATCATCTTCAATTGTACAGACTTGCTCGCCTTCGGGAATACGCCACAACTTGATGGTACGGTCGCGTGAGGCCGACGCCAGTATCGTGCCATCCGGGGTAAAGGCAATATCGCGTACTGCCTCTTCGTGCCCGTGGAGCGTCCGCACCAGCGCATAGTCGCTCATCCGCCACAGCTTCACGGTACCATCCAGCGAAGCCGACGCCAACAAACTCCCATCCGGTGAAAAGGCAACGCGCCACACCTCGCGGGTATGTCCCTTGAGTATCTGGACAAGCTCACCCGTTTCTACCTGCCACAATTTAACCAACGCATCTTCCGAGGCCATCGCAAGGATCTCGCTGTCGGGGGTAAAGTCAATACTCCATACTTCACCCTCGTTGTGGGTAATATAGTTCAGCTCGTTGGTATAGATATTCCACAACAGGCACTTACCGCCGTAGAAGGTGCCCGCAACGGTGACACTATCGGGCGACCAGGTGATGTGGTAGGAGCCGGTGTCTTGTTGGGTGGCTAGTTCTACCACGCGGGACGCATTGTCGGGGGCGATGGTGACGAGGGGACGCCGCACCCCAAAGAGCATTTGCTTGAGTGTGGTTACGTCGGGGTAGCGGTGTTCTTCTGAAATTTCCATCGCCGTCAAGATAGCGTCTGAAACATGTTGCGATATATGGGGGTTGAGCGAGTGTGGCGGCGCTATGGTTTCGGGCAACGCAACCAGACGTTCAAGCGCGGGCATAGGCACCTGCCCGGTAAGCAGGTGGTAGAGGGTGGCCCCCACGCCATACACATCGGTGCGCGGGCCCGTACCGCCCATCGCCATCAACTGCTCTGGGGCCGCGTAGCCAGGCGAAAAGCCGCTAATCGTCGTCGTATCTTGCGGCAACCCACGCTTGACCAGGCCAAAGTCAACCAGTTTGATCAACCCCTCCGGCGTCAGGCGGATATTGGCCGGCTTGATGTCGCGGTGAAAAATGGGCGGGGTCTGGTTGTGCAGATAGGTGAGCACGTCGCAGAGTTGGAGCATATAGCTCAGAACAAGCATTTCGGGCAAGGGGGCCATCGTCTTGATGACATCATCCAGGCTTTTGCCAGGCACAAAATCCATCACCAGATAGCCGCACTCTTCGGTTTCAAAGAGCTCGTAATAACGGGGCAGGTTGGGGTGTTGCAGATGTTGCAACACTTGAAACTCGCGCTTAAAAAGACGGATATGGTCGGGGTCAAAACTCTCTTTGATGGCGATAATCTTGCCGGGCGATAGCAAGTCTTCCGCGGTATAGACTGCGCCAAACTTGCCGCTACCGATTCCACGCACCAGCCGGTAGCGATTGTTGATCGTATCGCTCACGTGCTGGAGGGCAAAGCGCAACGACTCGCCACATTCCTGGCAATACTGCACCCCATCCGGGTTGATCGCTCCACACCCTTCACTCGTGCGCTGGTTGAGACAAATTTGCATCAGGAATTACCTTTGCACTCTCGCTTTCTGAGGTGCTTGTTTCTGTCTGGCAGGCACACTCCATGCCCTTTCTAAACCGAGGAGCTTTCGTGGTATGATACGTGCATGATACCATACCCCGGAAGGTCATGCAATCGGAGTTACGTAGGGAGTATTGTTTATAATGCATGTTGGGATTGATGCAAGCCGCCTGTCGGTCGCGGCGCGTACCGGCACAGAGCGCTATAGTCTGGAAGTGGTGGGGGCCCTGTCCCAGATAGACCGCCTGACCCCCTACACGCTCTACTGCAACGGGTTGCCGGCGAGCCTGCCCCCCGTGGGAACCAACGTTCGTCTGCGCAATCTGCCCTTCCCACGCCTCTGGACACACGCCCGCCTGTCGTGGGAAATGCACCACCACCCGCCAGATGTGCTGTTTGTGCCGGCCCATGTTGTGCCGCTGCGCTTCCCGCCGCGCTGCGTCGTCACCGTGCATGACCTGGGCTATCTCCACTTTCCCCACGCGCATACAGCGCTGCGCCGCATAGAATTGCACCTCTCGACCATGTGGAGTGCGCGGGTTGCAACGCACATTATTGCCGTATCGCAAGCGACCAGAGATGATCTGGTCGCCCACTATGGCATAGCGCCCCAAAAAATAACCGTGGTACACCACGGCGTCGCGCCCCACTTCCGCCCGATACTCGACGCAACGGCGCGGGCCGCAGTACGCGAACGCTATGGTATGACGGGCCGCTACCTGCTGTATGTGGGAACGCTGCAACCCCGCAAAAATCTGGTACGATTGATAGAGGCCTTTGCCCAGGCCGTACAAGACGGGGGTATGGATGATGTCACGCTGGTGATTGCGGGCAAGCGGGGGTGGTTGACCGCAGCGATAGAGCAACGCGCCGCCGAGCAGGCCGTGGCCGGGCGGGTTCACCTGAGCGGCTACGTTGACGATGGCGACTTGCCGGCCCTGCTGAGCGGGGCGCTGGCGTTTGTCTTTCCCTCGCTCTACGAGGGGTTTGGTATGCCCGTGCTCGAGGCGATGGCCTGTGGTACGCCGGTGTTGACCAGTACCACCACCTCCTTGCCAGAGGTGGCCGGCCAGGCCGCGCTGCTGGTGCCCCCGCACGATACCGCGGCCCTGGCCGCGGCGCTGGTGCGGTTGGCGTCCGATACAGCGTTGCGTGAGTCGCTGCGAGAACGTGGACAGGAACGGGCCGCATTATTTTCGTGGAAACGTTGTGCCGAGCAGACACGCGCCGTGCTGCTTGGAAAGAATGGGGCGACTTGATTTTATGGATAGCGTACGTGATGAAGTGGTAAAGCTGGCCTGTGATTTGATAGGCTTTGAAAGTAGTAACGAGCAGTCGGAGCACATTGCTGCCGCTATGGATTATGTGGCGCACTATCTGTATGGTATCCCCGGCGTGCGGGTCACCCGCTCGGTGGCCAACAACAAGCCGGCCCTGGTGGCGACATTGTACGACACACGCACACCAGCGCTGATGCTGAATGGGCACATTGATGTCATACCGGCGCATCCGGACCAATTTACGGCGCAGGTTCGCCATGAGCGTATTTATGGGCGGGGGAGCCAGGACATGAAAGGGAGTGTGGCGGTGTTGCTGCGGCTCTTCAAGGAACTGGCCGCCTGTGACCCGCGCCCCGATGTGGGGTTGCAGATTGTGAGCGATGAGGAGATAGGCGGCGAACAAGGCACCGGGCGTTTGCTGGAAGAGGGCTGGCGCTGCGGGCTGTTTCTCGCCGCCGAACCAACCAATTTACGCATTTGTTACGAGCAAAAGGGTATTATGTGGGTGCGCTTGAAGCTGCATGGTTGCTCGGCGCATGGATCGCATCCCTGGGAGGGGCACAACCCGCTGGTCACGCTTGGCGAAGGGTTGGTAGCGCTGGCCAACCGCTTCCCGCCCCTTACTGAAGAGGCGTGGTGTACCACAATAACGCCGACCAGGGTACGGTCAAGCGAGCAATCGGTAAACCAGGTGCCGCGCAACGTGTTGCTGTCGTTTGATATTCGCTACGTGGCCGACGATAGCCCGGAGCGCTTGTTGGCCGCTGTGCAAGATTGCTTCCCAGGGGCCGAGATGGTGCAGCAGCGGCATGCGGTGCCACTCATCACCGACCCGCAAACCCCCGCGGTACAACGGTTGTCCCAGGCGGTGCAACAGGTGCGCGGGGCGGCCACACTCTACCGCGAACACTATGGCAGCGACGCCCGGTTTTATAGCCACCAGGGTATTCCCGCGTTGTGTTTTGGGCCTATCGGCGCGGGGATGCACGCGGATGAGGAGTGGGTAGATATTGAGAGCTTGCTTCAGTTGTACCATGCGCTGTTGATCTATGGACAGACGTTTGGGGCCTAGCGCGGCGGGCCGCCCCTCGCGCTACTCCTCAGACTCGGCCAGCAGTGCGCGAACATCCTCGCTGATAACGTCGGGCGGGGTGCCATAGCCATAGATAACGCGCAGGCGGCGCTGGCCATCTAAAAGATAGGCGGCCGCAGTATGATCAACCAGGTAGTCGGCGCTGGTGCCCGCAACGTCTTGTATCTCAAAGAAGATGCCATAATCCACGCCTACCTTGCGTATCTCCTGTTCGCTGCCGGTGAGCCCGATAAAGTCGGGGTGGAAGTTGGCCAGGTATTGGTTGAGCCGTTCGGGGCTGTCGCGTTGCCCATCTACGCTGATCATCACAACGGCAAGCTGATCGCTCTGGTCGCCAAGCTGATGCTTGACGTGGACGAATTCGGCCAGCGAGGTGGGGCAGATGTCGGGGCAAAAGGTGTAGCCAAAGTAGAGCAAGACCAGGCGGCCTTCCAGGTCGCTGAGGTGGAAGGGTTGGTTGTGCTGGTCGGTCAGGGTAAAGTCGGCTACCTCGCGGGGCGGTTCCAGGCGTGTCCCCTGGGTTGGCAGGGTGCTACCGGCGGGTTCCTGGGAGGCCGGCCGGGCCGGGGCGGCGCAGGCCGTGATGAGGAACGCCAACAGCAGTAGCAGCGTCCAATGGAGGGAACGGTGATTGGTGGTCTGATGAAGCATACGGGTCTGTCTCCTCAATATCTTGCAAAGAATAGCTCGTATTGTCGTTCATGGTACCACAGGTTATCGTACTGCGGAAAGGCGCGACGCGCAGTAATTGTTCACATTGGAAGGGCAACCCCCTGGGAGCGCAAGCGTTCCGCACGCATGCGGACACGCTGCCTGCACTCCCAGGGAGGTCATGTACGAGCCACGTAAGATTGCACGATAGAGGCTACTCTACTACAAAGTATAGTACTATGAAGCGTACCGAAAACAGCGTGAAGAGTAATGAAATAGTGATAAACAATGCTTCGGTGCTTTGTTATGCGCTAAAAAGGGCATTAAAAATACCAGGAGGATAGCCAGACCCCACAAAATCCTACCCATTGTAAGAGAAATAATAGTAAAGAAGGGTACTGTTGCTGACTAGGAGTATCTATCTATAGGCAAATCGTACTATTTTTGTTATACTACCAATGTACTCTGTTTGAGTTTTTATAGTAGGGAGCCAGGTCAAGGAAAAAGATTTTTGCAAATGGTCTGGTCATTCTGTTCTGAAAAGGTTTTTTCAGAAGCGCGGGTCATGGGGTTTGTGTACATAAGACGGGTGGATACTGTGTGAGGTGTGCAATGTATGAAGAAGCAGTTCTGGTGGCATCCGATGAAGAGCAGGTACGTGAAGCGCATGGTATAGTACGTGCCTGGGTAGAGGATCTCGCACACCGAACGGGAATGCGCCAGAATGGGGCCCGTAGCCACGACGGAGAACGAGGTGGACAATCTCTGCGCGATAGGCAAGATACTATGACAAAGGCACATCAGCAACCGCAACCGCAGGGTACCGACTGGGCATCGTTGTATCATGTTGCCCACCAGTTGCACCAGAGTACCGATATGGATAACCTGGTGCATCAATCGTTGCATGAGGCCCTGGCTTTGTTTGGGGCCGAGTCTGGGTGTCTGATTTTGTACGATCGGCGCGGGTTGCCCATGCGCTGGTTGACCAGTGATGAGTCGTGCCCGCTCTCAGAATCGCAGCTCTGGTTGGCGCTGCACGAAGGGTTTGTTGGGCAGGTGCTCCAGCAGGGGCGCGTGGCGTATGTGCCCGATGTGCTCGATGAGCCGGTGCCGTCGTTTATCACGGGGCGCTCACTGGTTGCGCTGCCGTTGCGTACCACCATCGGTGTTCTGGGGGTGCTGTTGCTTTCGCATAGCAAGCCAGGCGGGTTTGACCCCTACCGCGAGAAGGAGCCGCTGATGTCGGCGTTGGCCGAGACGGTGGGGTTGGCGGTACAAAATATGTGGCTCTTTACCGACCTGCGCGACAAGGAAACCGATAGAACGCAATATATGGTGGGGTTGCTGGTGCATGATATTCGCAGCCCGCTCACGGCCGTTTCCGCCAGTTTCGAAGTCATCGAACGGGCGTTGCAACATTTTCAGGGCGAAGAGAAGATGCGCCAGTTTATGGATGAGTCGCTGGCGTCGGCCCGCCGCGCGTTGCAACAGGTGACAACCCTCACCAATGATTTGCTAGACGTGCGCAAGCTGCAATCGGGCAACCAGAAACCAGATGTGCAATCCATTGCGCTTGAGTTGCTCTATGATGAGATTCATAAGCTGATGTATAATCTGGCGCTCAGGCATAAGGTGATTATACGCTATCAAGTGGAGCCACGCTTGCTGCGCGTGATTGCTGATGTTGATTTGTTGCGCCGCTGTCTCATAAACCTGGCCGCCAATGCGTTGCGCTTCTCGCCAGAGCGGGGCACGATTATGATGAAGGCCTATCCCGCGCCGCGCGGTGAGGGTATTGTGCTGGTAGTCGAGGATATGGGGCCGGGCGTTCCGCCAGAGGAACGCGAACGTATTTTTGAGCCGTTTGCCCAGGCAAAGGGCGAGTCGGGCCGGGGCACTGGCCTGGGGTTGACCTTTTGCCGCGAGGTAGCCCTGTCGCATGGAGGAAAAATCTGGGTGGAGGATCGGGACGGAGGCGGCAGCCGCTTCTGCATGCTGCTGCCGCATCGCTCCGACCCAAATGCCGAAACCAGTCCACTGGAAGGATAGGAACCGGTGGGGTGAAGTGAGGATGTACCCTGGCGGGTATGGGAGCAGCGAAACAGCCGCCCCATACCCGCCTTGTTGTGTGCCGCTGGTTACTGCTGCTGGTGTCGCCAGAGCGGTACCCCCTCCGGGGTGCGGGCCTGGTAGGTTTCCCCGCTCGTCTCGTTGGTGAGCTGTACCAGCATCAGGTAGTAGTCGGGCACGACAAAGCCTTCGGTGGTGACCGAGTCGCCCGGCGCAAGCGCAATGCCGTTGTCAAACCAGTACCAGGGTGGCCCCAGGATAGCCTGGGCTTCGGTACCGGTTTCGGTGCGAAAGGTAAGGAGGGCGCGGGTAATGGTGATGACTTCGCCACGGGAGATAACCTGGGTTGCGTCGGGGGTCATCATGCCCATGCCCTGACCCTGCCCCTGGCCTTGCCCCTGACCCTGGCCTTGCCCTTGCCCCTGACCCTGACCCTGGCCTTGCCCCTGGCCCTGGCCCTGGCCCTGCCCGCGGCCCTGGCCTTGCCCTTGCCCCTGACCCTGGCCCTGCCCGCGGCCCTGGCCTTGCCCTTGCCCCTGGCCCATGCCTTGCCCCTGGCCCATGCCTGGCCCCTGCCCGCGACCCTGGCCTTGCCCACCGGACATCATGCCCTGGCCATAGCCGCGGGCAATCATCGAGGAACCACGCGGGTCATCTACAATAGGCGCGGTTGGCTCCCAGGCGCGTATGTATTGCACCAGCGCTTCAACGTCGGCCGTTTTGAGGTGGTCGCCAAAGGCCGGCATTTCGGAGTCGGGACGCCACCCACCAGAGATAATAGCGTCGCGGATAAATTCGTCGTTGTGGCGGGTGAGAAATTGCTGGCTGTTGATGGTGGGGCCGATACCGCCAGAGCCGTTTTCGCCGTGGCAGGTAGCGCATGTCATGGTAAAGAGATAGTCGCCGCGTTCCATCACGGCCTGGGGGTCGCGCATATCTATGGGGGTAGTGGTGGGCGGGGCCGGGATAGTATCGGCGGTCTGGGGCGACCATTCGTTGATATAGGCGACCAATCCTTCAATTTGTTGGCGGTCAAGCACGTTGTCCCATCCGGGCATGGCTGTGCCCGAAACGCCCCCGCTAATGGTGCGGATAAGTTCATCGTGCGGTTTTGCTTGTATCTCCGCGGCGTTGAGGGCGGGGGCAATGGTGGTACCCTCGCCCTCGGTGCCGTGGCAGGGCACGCAGTATTTGCTGTAGATGTCGGCGGGGGCGGTGGGGGCCGCTTCTTGATTGGCGGCAACGGTGTTGGCGGCGGTATTCTCGCTATCGCTGGCGGCGGTATTCTCGCCATCGCTGGCGGCTTGCTCATCATCGGCATTGCGCGGTTCGGTTGCTGCGGGTTGCTGGTTCGATGCTGATTCCGGTGGTAATTCTCCTGCGCCACAGGCAGCGAGGAACAACGCGCATAGCAGCAGCATACCCATGACAAGTGCAGTACGGTTACGCATAATCTCCCTTTTCTTTCTTTGAGAAAAAACCCTGGACAGACAACCAGTGGGTACTGGTTGGGTGCGCTGTTCATAGTATAGCAGAGTCAGCGATGGTGCGTGCCGGCGGGGGGGGTGGGGTGACGTAGATGGACAGCGGGTGCATGCACAACTTGGCAGAAACCCGTTTTCTCGCAACCGGACGAGGGATTTACCACGGAGACACGGAGATGGCACGGAGATAGGGAGCAAGCGGTGATAACCCTGGCGATACGAAAAAAATGCCTGGTGTGCCTCCGTGCCTCCGTGGTGAGAACCATCGTTCGGGGGGGCGTACCGGTCACAATTCCCTGCCACATCATGACGGTACCCTGAATTACCCGGGCCCTTTCAGCCCACCCTATCTCCTGGTACAATGAGTCTGAAATGTCATCTTCTCCTCAGATTACCAGGGGGAAGGCTACGTTATACTGTTCACACACCCGCATGAATAATGAAATGACTGGAGACGTACTGTATGTTTTTGAGGAGGAGCCCTATGGTGAAAACGCGATATGCGCTATTACTTGTCGTGATGCTGCTGGCCCTGGTGGGGGGTGCGGCGGTCTTGCCCACAGCGGTGGTTGCCAATGATCAGAATGTTGTTCCGCCGGTGGGGGCACCCGGTACAACTTTTGCCTTCTATGCCACCGGCTTTGCCGGCAATGAGCCGGTGGTGTACTGGTTTAATGCGCCGGATGGAAGCATTATCAGCAACGATGGGGATTATATCATACGGGCCAATGCAGGCCGCGCCGATTGGTCGTGGACGGCCCCGGACAACGCACAGCCCGGCACCTGGACGGCCGTAGCGGCCGGTTTGGAGAGCGATACGCAGCGCGTGGTGGCCTTTGAGGTATCGGGCGCGGCGGCGGCGTTGCCGGCCCCGGCCGCCACCCCCAACCCGCCGCCGGCGCCTTCTGGCGGTGCGGTGGAGCAAAGCGTGGCACCGCCGGCGGGCCCGCCGGGTACCACATTTGCGTTTTATGCGCTTGGCTTTAACTACCGCGAGAAGGTGGGCTACTGGTTTAATGCCCCGGATGGCCGCATCTATGCAGACGATTTTGATTATGTGGTGCATTCGTGGGAAGACCGCGCCGACTGGCGCTGGCAATCGCCCTACGATGCGCAACCGGGCCAGTGGACGGCTATTGCAAAAGGCTTTCAGAGTGGCTTTCAGGTGGAGTTGCATTTTCAGATAACCGACCCCAACGCGCCCCAGACTGTGCCAGATCTTCCGCCGGCGGCGCCAACCACTCCGGCGGGCAATATGGGGGTAGCGCCAGCGTCCGGGTTGCCTGGCACGCGCTTTGACTTTCGGGCCGCGGGCTACCAACCGGGCGAGCGGATTGGCTTCTGGGCCACCGACCCCTTGAACCGCTACTATCAGCAAAATTCCTACCATACGACGGCAAATGATGATGGGTATGCAGAATGGCACTGGAATTCCCCAGACAATGCCATGGCCGGTATCTGGATTATGGTCGGGCGTGGCGAGGTGAGCCATGTTGAACAGGTGATGCATTTTGAGATTGTGAGCCGTGAAGCGGCCGTTGGTGCTGGCCCGACCAACCCGCACGATGTTGCGGTAGATCCGCTGGTGGGGGCGCCGGGGGCGCGGTTTACGTTTTATGCGCATGGGTTTAGCGAGCGTGAGACGGTTGCCTATTGGGCCGTAGACCCGCGTGGTAAGGAGCATGACCGCAACGAGAACGACACCTCGTCTAATACCTATGGGCGGGCGGATTGGGGGTGGCGTACGCCAGAAGATGCGCTACCTGGCGTGTGGAGTATGTTTGCGCGTGGCGAGAGCAGCGGGGTGCAACGGGTGATTTACTTTCAGGTCGGCAGTCCGTCAGATCCGCCGGTGATTACGGTACAGCCACGGCCAGGTGCGGCGACCCCAGAGCCGACAGCTTCACCGGTGGCGGAACCTATTTACCCTTCGCAAAAGGCGATTGAACCCGCCGTCGCTCCGCCGGGGACGCGCTTCCATTTCTTTGCGACGGGCTTTCCGCCGGGCGAAACGGTGTATTTCTGGGCGGTAGACCCGAACGGAGAGGAATACCGCAAGAGCAAGTATCGCGTGACGGCTAATTTTAATGGGCGTGCCGACTGGAACTGGCAGGTTCCAGAGCATGCGCCGCCCGGTATCTGGACTATGTACGCGCTGAGCGAGGAGAACCGCGTACAGCAAACGATTACGTTTGAGGTGCGCTATTGATGGAGCGCACAATACGCACCCGCTTTACCGACGGACTCCCCCCTGGCTCCTGCGTTTGGAGCGGGGGGGATGGTTCTTGCAGCGATTGCCCACGTTCCCCCATAGTATTCTCTACATCAAGACAGCCGGCAAACCGGTGTAGGCAATGATCAACAAAACCACCGCCCCAACAATAAACAGTGCGCTTTTGGTAGCCTCAGACATAGCACGTCTCCTTTATCATTATTCAATAACAGGTGTGATGGTGTCTGCTAGTGGAAACCATCGTTCATCCTGGTCAATTGCACGCTTGTCTGTTTGAACGCTGTTTCGCGCACTGCTGAGGCAGAAGAACCTTTCAGGAAGGTTACAGCGCCCCTCGTACTATCAAGGTACAAACCGGGCTCCTCCTGGGAGCCCGGCGGGGGCCCGCGGTCTAGCCGGCGTAGGCGGGGTTGCAAAGTCACTCTAGCGACGACAGACGACGGCTTTTCCATATTCGCAGCCGTTGGTTTGCGCCTTCAGCGCGAAATATGGGGGTGTGACGCGGCTTCGCCGCGCCACACCCCCAAAAAAGTGGTTTTGCGGGGGCCCCGCCCCGCAATCTCCCCCGGTATTCTGGTTGACGTAAGATTTTGTAATTGCCCTGCTAGCCGGCGTAGGCGGGGTTGCCAAGCCAGCGGGCAATGTCCATCATGGTATAGGGCAGGTGGTAGTGGGTAATGAGTGATTGCCATAGCTCATAGGCGGGGTAGGCTCTGGGGTGGTGCTGGAGCAGCAGGTGCCAGGCGTCGGCAAGATCGTACCCGCAGATGGAGACGAGGTAGGCCAGCACAAAGGTGGATGAGCGGCTAATGCCATAGCGACAGGCTACCAGGACGGGCTGGTTTTGCTGCTGGCAGTCGTCTATAAAGGCGACGCCGCGTTGGAGTTGGTCGAGCGAGACGGCGGCGCGATCTCTGATGGTGTGGTCACACACAGTAAAGGGCGTGGGCCAGTGGGGGTCGTTGTTGTAGAGTTTGAGGATGTGGCGGATACCGGCCTGTTGCAGCAATTCGGCCTGGGGGTAGGCGTCGTTTGCGCCGCTAATGTAGACACTTCCGATAACATGGTCAATATGAGTAAGCGGTACTGACATAGGTATTTCCTCCCGCATTTTGGAGCGGTGGGTATGGCAACCCACAACCGCATACGTCTTTCTATCGTACCATACGATGCAATGATAGGGGGCGGGGTTTCTGGGCGAGAGGGAGCGGGGCGGGAGCGGAGGCGTGTCGTCTCCGCTCCCTGGATACGCATTAGTTTTCGGCGGTCGGGGTGGCGTCGGCGTCTTCCTCAGCGTCGGCGTCCGCGTCGTCGGTCGGGGTGGCGTCTTCGTCTTCCTCAGCGTCCGCGTCCGCGTCGGCGGTCGGGGTGGCGTCCGCGTCTTCCTCAGCGTCGGCGTCCGCGTCGTCCGTCGGGGTGGCGTCCGCGTCTTCCTCAGCGTCGGCGTC